>JAGCVW010000010.1 GCA_017962165.1 Bacteroidales bacterium
ATGGGAGCTCGTAAAAGACTTATGGCTGAAAAGCTCAAGGAGCAGAAGAAAGCCACCGCTATTGCAAAGCTGAACGATGTGCCTACATCTCCTCGCAAGATGCGTCTTGTTGCAGACACCATCAGAGGCGTTGAGGTAAATCGCGCACTCGATCTTCTCAAATTCTCGAAGAGGGAGGCATCCGGCCGTCTCGAGAAACTTCTCAAGAGCGCTATCGCAAACTGGGAAGCGAAAAACCCGGATCAGTCGAAAGAACTGGACAATGGCAACGTGATCGTCAAGTCGATCATGGTTGGTCCTGGTCGTACGCTGAAGCGTATCCGTCCTTGCCCCCAGGGTAGGGCCGGCCGCATCCGCAAGCGCTCGAACCACGTCACCATCGTCCTCGATGTTAAAAAACCAGTAGAGACTAAGTAATATGGGACAGAAAACTAATCCTATCAGCAACCGTATCGGTATCACACGTGGTTGGGACTCTAACTGGTGTGGTGGAAACTATGCGGAGAAGATCGCGGAAGATTTCGAAATCCGCAAGTATCTGGGCGGCCGCCTCGCAAAGGCCAGCCTCTCGAGAATCATCATCGAGAGGACTCTCAAGCTCGTCACCGTCACTATCTATGCCGCACGCCCCGGTTTCATCATCGGAAAGGGTGGCTCGGAAGTCGACAAGCTTAAGGAAGAGCTTAAGAAGGTCACCGGCAAGGACGTCCAGATCAACATCTACGAAGTCAAGAAACCCGAAGTCGACGCCAACATCGTGGCCGACTCCATCGCTCGTCAGATCGAGGGTCGCGTCAGCTACCGCAGGGCCATCAAGATGGCTGTTGCGAACACGATGCGCGTTGGCGCAGAAGGTATCAAGGTCCAGATCAGCGGCCGCGTAGGCGGCGCCGAAATGGCTCGCAGCGAAATGTTCAAGGAAGGCCGTACGCCTCTCCACACATTCCGCGCCGATATCGACTACGCCCTTGCAGTTGCAAGTACGAAGGTCGGTGCCCTTGGCATCAAAGTCTGGATCTGCAACGGTGAGAAGTACGGAAGGCAGGATCTTACTCCCGCCGCCGTGGCTGCCGCCAATGCCCAGGCATCCGGCGCTCCCCGTCAGGGCGGACGCGACCGTGGCGGACGCCGCGGCGACCGTCGCCCCCGCAGGGACAGCGGAAAGTAGTTTTCCTCACGGAAAAATTACTTATATTTACAACCGGTTTCGCTCAGAGCAGCGGAGCCGGTTGTTCATTATATAGATAATAGTGTATGAAGAAATCAATTTTTCTGGCAGTGCTCGCCGCCGCAGTGGCGGTCGCCTGCTCCGGAGGCTCCATCGAGCAGAAGAAGGCTAAGTTCAACGACGACCTCAAGGCCGTGGTCAGCGAATTCAACGCCGCAATCGAAGCGTTCGAAAGCGATACTACCCTTACCGCCGAACAGGTCCAGGCCAAGGGCGAGGAAGCCTACGAAAAGGCAAGCGCGAAATATACGGAGATCTGCATGAAGACCCTCAGGAAGAACCGCAACAACGAGCTCGGCCTGCTGGCATTCAAGGAAGTATACGGCGACCTTGAACCGGCCGAGGCGGAGAAGACGATTGCCCTGCTCGGTCCCGCTCTCCAGGAAGACGCGTTTGTCATTAAGGTCAAGAAGAGCATGGAGGCCCTTAAGCTTACCGCCGAAGGCCAGCCTTTTGTCGACTTCGAGGTGGACGGAGTGAAGTTCTCCGATTTCATCGGCAAGGGTAAGGTGGTTCTGGTCGATTTCTGGGCCAGCTGGTGCGGTCCCTGCAGAAGGGAAGTCCCCAATCTCAAAAAGGTTTACGAGAGCTATGCCGGCGATGACTTCGACGTTCTGAGCGTCGCGGTGTGGGATGATCCCGCCGAGACTAAAAAGGCTGCGGAAGAGCTTGGCATAGTCTGGAGCCAGATCATCAACGCCCAGAAGATAGCATCCGAGGCATACGGGTTTGATTCCATCCCCCAGATCATGCTCTTCGGCGCAGACGGAACGATCCTCAGGAAGGGTCTTCGCGGAGCCAGGATAGAAGAAGCGGTGAAGGAAGCCCTTGGACGTTAGGGATAAAATAGCTCTGTTTCCCCATTCCCCCGGAGTCTATCGTTACTACGATTCCGAGGGAACGGTTATCTACGTAGGCAAGGCCAAGGACCTCCACAAACGTGTCGCGCAGTACTTCGTAGCACCCGAGAGGCTGAATGCGAAGACCCGCGTGCTCGTAAGCAAGATCGCCGATGCTCAGTATTCGGTCGTTGATTCCGAGGCGGATGCGCTGCTTCTGGAGAACAACCTCATCAAGCAGTACAAGCCCAGGTACAATATCCTTTTGAAGGACTCAAAGACCTATCCGTGGATATGCGTCACTAACGAGCCATTCCCAAGGGTGTTCCTGACCCGCAGGGTGGTGAAGAACGGTTCGCTGTACTTCGGACCCTACAGTTCCGCGAGGCACGCATATGCGCTGCTGGAGTTCTTCGAGCCTGCGTATCCTCTGCGTTCATGTAAACTAAAACTTGACATTGAAGGCGTTCTGCGCCGCAAATACCGCCCCTGTCTCGATCTCCATCTTGGCAAGTGCAAGGGGCCTTGCGTAGGAAAGTATTCGCAGGCTGAATATGCGGCAGACATCGCCGAGATTGTCAGGATACTGAAGGGCGATACCGCCGGGCTCATCCGCGAGTACACAGCCCGCATGCAGCAGGCCGCCGCCGATCTCGATTTCGAGACCGCGCAGGTATGTAAAGAAAGGCTTGACATTCTTTCTGAACACTACTCAAAAAGCGTTATCGTTGCCGCCTGCGGGGCTGACCTCGATGTGTTCTGCCTGGATTTTGACACCTATGTAGTAGGCGACAAGGGAGTTGTCCCGGAAAGCGGAGCCTCCGGGGCAATCTCCCTTGCCGCCGAATCAATGTCATCGCCCGACAAAGCCTCCCGGGCAATCTCCCTTGCCGCCGAATCAATGTCATCGCCCGACAAAGCCTCCGGGGCAATACCTCCGACCGCCGAATACAATTCTTCAGCTAAACCCACACCGTCTGCGGCATGGGGTAATTTCATGCGCATACGGGGCGGTGCGGTAGTGCAGTCGCTGAATTTGGCTCTGAAGAGTCAGATAGAAGAGAGCCGCGAAGCTATGCTGAGCGCCTTTATAGCGGAGATTGAGGCGCAGTTCGGGGAATTGTCCAAGGAGGTAATTGTGCCGTTTATGCCGGATGTGGAGATTGAGGGCGTGGAGTTCAAGATTCCTTCGCGGGGAGATAAACTGGCGCTGCTGGAGCTGAGTGCCAAGAATGCGCGTGAGTTCCATTTCAATTCGCTGAGGCAACTTGAGAAGACCGACCCGGAGCAGTTCAAGAAGCAGGCTCTGGAAGAGATACGCGAGGCGCTGGGGATGAAGGAACTTCCTATGCATATCGAGTGTTTCGACAACTCTAACATACAGGGAACGAATCCAGTGGCTTCGTGCGTAGTGTTCCGCGGAGGCATGCCTTCGAAGAAAGATTACAGGAAGTTCAAGATAAAGACTGTCGTGGGTGCGAACGACTATGCGTCGATGAAGGAGGTCGTCAACAGGCGCTATTCGCGCATGCTGGCCGAGACGCCCGACGATCTGCCGCAGCTGGTCGTGATTGACGGGGGCAAGGGCCAGCTGGGCTTTGCCTGGCAGGCGGTGCAGGAACTCGGCCTGGAGGATAAATTCATGGTCGTGGGCCTGGCTAAACGCCTCGAAGAGATAGTGCGGGTCGACGACCCGTACCCGCTGTTCCTTGACCGCAATTCGCAGGCTTTCAGGGTGATAACCCACATTCGCGACGAGGCGCACCGTTTCGGCATTACCTTCCACCGCAGCCTGCGCTCCAAATCGCAGATACATTCGGCGCTTGACGAAATACCCGGCGTGGGCGAGAGGACACGCGAGCGCCTGCTGCTCCGATTCGGCAGCGTCGCCCGCATCGCGGCCGCCTCCGAATCGGAACTCGCCGCGCTCGTCGGCCCGAAGCTCGCCTCGGCAATCCATGAAGCACTGACAAATGATATGGGCGACAAGGGAGTTGTCCGGGAAAGCGGAGCCTCCCGGGCAATCTCCCTTGCCGCCAAAACCAAATGATTATGAACGAGAAGACATTTAATAAAGTATTTAACGCATTTCTGCTCGCGGGGATGGTCGTGTGTGTGACCGTCGCGTGCATAATGAACCTGAACAAACCGGACGCAAGGGTGGCTCTGACGATCCTGTCGTCGATAGGCGCTCTGATGGGAGTGGTAAGCGTGGTCTTGTCGGCAAACGGCAACATCCTTACCTTCGTCTTCGGGTTGGTGGACGTGCTGATCTATTCGTACACCCTTCTGGACCAGAACGTCCCCATGACGCTCGGCCTGCACGTCTTGTACTTCCTGCCGATGGAGTTCATCGGCTTCTTCGGCTGGCGCAAGCGCGGGGCGACCGCGAACAAGGCCGTCAAAGCCCGCAGGCTTACGCCCAAGGGGTGGCTCAATGTCCTGGCGCTGTTCGTCATGGTCTACGGAGCCGTGCTGGCGGTCGCCTGGCTTATAGCCCGCTATCAGGGCAACGTCGTCTGGGCGAAGATGGCCTTCGACACTGCCGTCACTACCGCCAACATCGTTGCCCTCGTCCTCATGGCCAAGGCCTACATGGACCAGTGGTATCTCTGGACCATGGTCAACGTCACCTCCATCATCCTCTGGATCATAGTTCTCGGCTCCGGCGAGGGCTCCAGCTACACGGTAGTCCAGCTCATCAAGTACTCCTTCTACCTGATCAACGGAATCAACGGCATTCGCATCTGGCTGAAACTAAGCCAATCGGAATGCTAGTCCGCCAGACCAGCATTCCGATTGGCCTTCCGGAGGCGTAGTTTTGCATAATAAAATTATTTATTAACTTTGCAGTTCAATCGGTTAGATAATTGAGTTATAAAAAATAAGAACTACTAAAATTTAAATCGCAATGGAGTACGCTGAAATCGTAAAAAAGGTTCAGGCTATCATCGTTGACAAACTCGGTGTAGAACCTTCAGAGGTTACAGAGACCGCAAATTTCACCAATGATCTCGGAGCAGATTCCCTCGACACCGTCGAGCTTCTCATGGAGTTTGAGAAGGTGTTCGGCATCAAGATTCCCGATGAGGAGACTGCCAATATCGCTACTGTAAAAGACGCTTGCGACAAGGTCGCCGAGAAGCTCGGTTAATCAATCGCAACTACACTCATAAAGAGGACGGCAGAGATGTCGTCCTCTTTTTTTGTATCTTTAAGCCATGAAAAGACTGATAGCCATACTTGCCGCGGCGCTGATGCTGGCGGGCTGCGGATTGACACACAGAAAAGTCCACCCCGACGATCCGTGGCCGGAGTTCAGCTACGAGAAGGTGGACTCGTACCGGGAGGGGAAAATCACGAAGACCGAATACGCATGTTTTATCGGAATCGGCAGGGCTCCGACCCAGTATTTCGCGGAAGGGCAGGCTGAAGCCGACGCCCAGGCCAGGATGGCGCAGGCTCTCGGGAGGAAGAAGGCGAGCCTGTCCGGCGTCACCCGCGTCGGCGAAACCATAGTCCGCTTCGACCAGGGAACCAGGATGTACACCGTATATTTAAGGGTGGGAGTACCGGCCGAAACATGGCGAACATATAAAAAGAAATGATTATCTTTGAAAGCTAGAGCAATTAATAAACCAATAAATATCACAGTTATGAAACGCATTCTTTCCATCGCAGCCATCATGCTCGCAACAGTCGCATTCGTCTCCTGCGGCGCCAGTAAAAAACAGGCGGGTTCCCCCGCACCCGGCGAGGTCACCCAGACCGAGACCGTAGAGGGAACAACAGTCAACCAGGCCCCGTGGTCGCAGTTCGGCTATGCAATGGGCGAAGGCTACAAGAGCGGCAAGATCGTCGAAGTCCCCTTCGTGTACTTCACCGCAGTGGGCGAGTCCAACAACCAGCGCATCGCTGAAGAGATGGCCCGCAGCGCGGCATATTCGCTCATCTCCAACACCTTCAACGTAAAGAACATTGACCAGAAGGTCTCCAACGCGATCAGCGAAATCACCGACGAAAGCACTGAAGACGAAGTCAGCCGCGTAACCCGCGCCACCGAAGACTTCAGCAGGTATCTCTCTCAGGTGTCGACCAGCACCGTCCAGGGCTTCACCCCCTTCGGCGAGACCGTAATCCAGTTCGACCAGGAGAGCAGGATCTATAAGATCTGGGCCCGCGTCGGTATGCCCGCCAAGAACTGGGAGAAGATCTACAAAAACTGCCTCAACTACAAACCGAAGTCTCTCTCCAACAAGGAACTCAAGGCTTTCGAGAAGGTCCAGAACGACATCCTCGGAACCATCTTCCAGATTGAAGACGACGAAGAAGAGGAGTAATGCGTAAGCTTCTTGCCGTCACCCTTCTCGCGGCGCTCTTCTCACTGACGGGGTACTCTCAGAACTACCCCGAAGAGTGGGACGAGTACCTGACCCCCGCCTACTTCTATTCCCTCAAGCATGAGGTGAATAAAGCCGGCGGGTCGGGCGCCGAATGCGTCGAGGCCCTCCTGGCCGCGGCCCGCAGGGACATAGCCAGCCAGATCAAGGTCAATGTAACTACTTTGACACAGTTCAACGACCGCGACATAAACGGCCAGGCCGAGACGGAATACTCTTCCAGCGTCAGTTTCTCCTCTGACGTCACCCTCCGCTATGTAGAGACCAGGACATACTACGACAAGCGCAAAAAGACGGGCTACGCCCTCGCATTCCTTGCCAAGAAGGACCTGGAAGACATCTACAAAGCCAGGGCGAACAAGGTAACCTCCATGCTGAAGGTAGCCGAGAACGCCGAGCAGGAACTCAAGTTCGACGTGGCGCTCAAGTACAACTACTGGGCGCTGCTGCTGAACAGTACCCTGCCGCCGGCAGACCAGCCGGAATACGGCGGCGAGCCGGCGCAGTGGCACTCCCGCTCCAGCATTGAACGCATCCTTGACGGCATAGAATTCAGGTTTGCCGGCCGTTCGCCGGAAGACAAGCTCCTCGGCCTGTTCGACGTCACCTATGAAGGCGAGCCCGTCACTACCCTTGACTACACTGTCAACGACGGTCTCGGAGAAAGCGCCGTTTTCCAGGCGCGCGACGGCGTCGGAGTCATCGAGTTCAGGGCCAACATGGACGTCCGTAACGTCGACGTCAGGATCGAGTACACCTACGAAGACGAATCCATCTCCGATCCAGAGATGAAACTCGCCCTGGGCGAAGTCGGCAGCATCCGCTTTGCGGACGCATACAAGACCGGTATCCCGGTAAGCTCGACTGTCCCGAAGACCAAGAGGCAGATAAAGAAGGCCCAGGCGGCCCTCGATGCAACTGCTGCTACGGCCCTCGCAAAAGAGGTTAGCAGCGGCTTTGCGCACACCCGTTTCTCGGCCGTGCGCGACAGCGCCTATTATGTGCGCAGCATCAATAAGGTGCTCGACGGCCTGCTCGCCAAGGACTACGAGTCCTGCCGCGACCTCTTCTCGCCCGAAGGCTTCGACATCTACACGCGCCTGCTGAACTACGGCAATGCCCGGGTTATCAAAAAAGGTCCGGTGAAGCTGCTCGATTTCGACGGCAACGTCTATGTCCGCAGCATCCCCATGATGTTTTCCTTCGGCAACAACTACAAAACTTTCATGGAGAACGTCGTGTTCTCGTTCGACGGCGACGGCCTGATCAGCGACGTAACCTTCGGTCTGGAGTCGGAGTCCCTGCAGGACATCCTCTCCAAGACCAAGTGGGAGGACGACGCCAAGATGGTCCTTATCAACTTCCTCGAAGGCTACAAGACCGCCTTCGCCCTGATGAACATAGACCACATCTCGTCAATCTTCTCTGACGATGCCCTTATCATCACCGGCAAGAGGGTTGTGAGGACAGTAGTCGAAGGCGGCATCCAGCTGCAGGGCGAGGCATTCGAGTACAACCGCCAGACCAAGGCCCAGTACATCAGGAACCTCGAGCGCAGCTTCCGCAGCAAGGAATACGTCAACCTCAAGTTCTCGAATGTAAGCGTCCTGAAGACCACCCGCGGAACCAACACTAACCTCTACGGAATCCAGGTCAAGCAGGACTACTTCTCCTCTAACTACGGCGACTCCGGTTACCTCTACCTGCTGGTGGACATTTCCGACCAGACGCGCCCGCTTATCCATGTAAGGACATGGCAGCCCGAGCCTGATCCCGACTTCGGAATATACGGCATCAACAATCTATGAGACGTTTTCTCCCGGTTCTGCTGGCCTTGCTGTTCCCTTTGCTTGCCCATGCCCAGATCAACATGAGCATATTGGGACAAGCCGAACTCGATCCCGAGGACAACGACGCGCGCTCCTACTATGCCGCCAGGGACGTCAACGACAACTACTGCGCTATCATCAAGGTAAGCCTCAGCAACCCCGTCAGCGGCACTCTCGTGCTGACCAGCAGGGGCGGCATGGCTACGGTCAAGACAGAAAAGCAGGCAAACGGAGAATGGTGGTTCTGGGTATCCCCTGTAGTCACCAACATAATGTTCTCATGCGAGGGGTACACCCCTACCGCCGAGCTCGGCGTGCAGGTCAAGGCAAAGTCAGTCTACCGGCTGAAGCTCAAGGTCGACGCGGCGGTTGCCATGGTCACCACCTACACGATGGGCGACGGAGCTATGAAACTGGACATCACGCCCCCGGACGTTACCGTCTTCTACGGGAAAACCGAGGCCTGCGACATTGGCAGCAAGAAGCTGACTGACGGCCTGTTCAGCATGTTCCTCGAGAAGGGGACATACTATTACCGCATCGAGAACCGTTACTACGAGACCGCTACCGGGAAATACGAAGTCACCGACAACTCCAAGGAGGTATCCGTCTCCCTCAAACCGGCGTTCAGCTATCTCAACCTGGACTCCAACCCCCATGGCGCGGAAGTGTATATAGGCAACCGCCTGCTGGGAGTTACTCCGATCGAAAAGTCCGACAGGGTCCGCAAGGGAGAGAGCATCAGGCTGGAATTCCGCAAGGAAGACTATTACATCGAACCGGTCTCAATAAAAGTAGCAGGCGACGGAGAGGCCCAGATCGTGCCCACGGTGACCCTCAGGCCCCAGTTCGGCTGGGTGACCTTCGAGTGCGACGATCCGCTGGCGGACATCACCGTCACCAGCGCTTCCAATGTGGTGGCGAAAGGCCACAGCGGCATGAGGGTAAAGCTCAACAGCGGAGGAGCGTCCTACAAAATCGAAGCCTCCCGCGCCTCGCATATCTCTCAGTCGCAGGGCCTGAAGGGCAGCGCCATCGAAGGCAAAGACATAAAGATTTCCGTGGAAAAGCCCGTCCCCATTTGCGGCGGACTCCAGATCACCTCCACCCCTTCCCGCGCAAAGGTCTTCATCGACGGCGTGGAGTCCGGGACTACCGCCTTCAGCAAAACCGTGCTCGTGGGAACCCACAAGGTCGAGTTGAGGCTGGACGGCTACCATCTCGACCCCTTCAATGTGACAATTGAAGAGGGGAAGACCATCCAGGTCTCCAAGGCGCTGATCGCCGGCCCCAGGGACGGCACCCTCAATATCACCACGGGAGATCTCACGGGCGTTACCCTGAACATAAACGGAGACGGAGTGTCAAAGACATCGAAATCTCCGGCCCGCGTAACCGTTCCGGCCGGCTCATATCAGATCACGGCAAACAAATACGGCTACAAAACGGCCCGGACCAATGCGACAGTCAAAGAGGAACTTACTACCAATGTAAACCTTAAGATGCGCAAGGAACCGATGAGGTGGAAATGGTCCACCGAGGAAACAGGGTTCTCGTCCATGTTCATGGACCTGAATCTCGGGTTCTTGGACGGCGACACCCTCTGGGGCCTGCATTACGTTTCCTGCAAAAAGCATCTGGGCTTCTACCTGAGGTTCCTGGCCCTGTATTATCTCGACGAGTACTACGACATCGAAGCGGAGACCGGCTCGTTCTCGCTAGGTCCCGTAATAAGGCTGACCTCGGATTCAAGCAAGGTCGACTGGCAGATTTACGGAGGCATCGGTTTCATGTACGAGGCGTTTGGCGGGGAAGTGGGTACGCGCTTCAGCTGGCCCTTGATGGAGAGTTGCAGCTTCAACCTCAGCTTCGGGGTCCAGATGTACAACGACGGTTTCGACAAAGCGTTCATTCCGGTATTCGGAATAGGATTGGGAATCTAAGATTATGGTTAAAAGACTACTCATAGCCCTCGCCGTGGCGGCCCTGCTGCCGCTGACTGCGCAGGCGCAGACTTCGGCCTTCGACGCGCTGAAGAAAAAGAACGACCAGAAATTTCAGGACCACAAAGCCAAGGTGGAGAACACCTACAGGGGCCACCGCGAGGCCGTGAACAAGCAGTTCGAGGAGGCGCTCCGCCAGCCATGGTCCAAGAAATCGGGCAAGAAGGCTGTGCCGACTCCGAAGAAGAAGGAGAAGGACATCCCGCCCGTCGTCATCAAGGACAAGGACAAGCAGACCCCGCCCAAGGACAAACCCATCGTGATCGAGGAGATTACCGTCGTGCCCACCCCCGGGCCGGAGCCAACCCCTACCTATCCCATAGAAGAAGTCCCGGTCAAAGACCAGAAGACCGTGGAGTTCACCATCTACGGAACCGTGTTCAAGGTGCGCTGCCCCGGCGCTCCCGCAATCGCGGGCGTCGAGGAGAACCAGGTCGCGGATTGCTGGAGCGCCCTTTCCGGCGCCGACTACGACAATATGCTGGTGGACCTGCTGGCCCAGAAGAAGTCGCGCTCGCTGTGTGACTGGGCCTACCTCAAGGTGGTCGACAAACTCTCCGAGACCGTCTGCGGCAGCACTTCCGCCCCTGAAGCGGTCGTCCTTCAGACCTACATCCTGACCCAGTCGGGCTTCCGCGTCTACATGGCAAGGGATTCCCGCCGCAGCCTGCACAAGCTGGTCGCGACCGACTACGACGTCTACAAATACCCCTATGTGGTGGTCGACGGCCGCAAGTGCTACATGTTCGACAGGCCGGACGACAAGTCCTACTATGTAATGGGCAAGTCCTTTGCAGGTACGGTCCCGATGTCGGTCCTCATGGTCAAGGAAAACTCCTTCGCCACCGCCTCGTCGGATCCGCGCGACCTCAAGTCCAGGGATTTCCCGGCAGCCAGCGTGACCGTGAGTTCCAACAAAAACCTGATGGAGTTCTACAACGACTACCCCGAGTCGTTCGCTAACAACGACGGGACTACCAAGTGGCGCTTCTACGCCAACACCCCCATGAGCTCCATCGCCAGCGAAGCGATCTATCCGAAGCTTAAGGAGGTCCTTAAAGGAAAGAACGACTTCCAGGCGGCCAGCATACTGCTGAACTTCGTCCAGACGGCCTTCGTCTACGAATACGACAACAAGGTCTGGGGCCGCGACCGCGCCTTCTTCGCGGACGAGACCCTGTTCTATCCCTATTCCGACTGCGAAGACCGTTCGATCCTGTTCTCGCGCCTAGTCCGCGACCTCGTCGGCCGGCCGGTAGTGCTCCTCTATTATCCCGGCCACCTCGCGACTGCGGTCAACTTCTCCGACTCGGTCAGCGGAGACTACCTTATCGTCGACGGCCAGAAATATGTGGTCTGCGATCCTACATACGTAGGCGCGCCCGTGGGCCTTACGATGCCCGGAATGGACAACGGCGGAGCCCGCGTCATAAAACTCTGATCCATGAAAAAGCTGCTGCTGCCCATAGTCGCGTTACTGCTCGGAGCCTCGACGGCCCTGGGCCAGATCAGCATGTCGGTCGGCTCGCGCGCGGAGCTCGTCCCCGACGATGCCGACGCGAGTTCGTACTACCGCATGACCGATGTCAACGACAAGGTCTGCGCCATCATCAAGGTAGTGCCCGAGAACAGCCTGTCAGCCGCGCTCGTGCTCCAGACCAGGGGCGGAATGGTCCCGGTCAAATCCGACCAGCAGGCCCGCGACAACGGCGAGTGGTGGTTCTGGGTATCGCCCAAGGTCACCAACATCATGTTCACCTGCGACGGTTATACCCCCACCGACTGGATAGGCGTCTCGCTCCAGCCAGGAAAGGTCTACCGTTTGAAACTCAACGTGGACTCTTCGTTCACCATGGTCAGGACCTTCAGCGGCTCCGGCCTGATAGGGGTGCAGATGACGATAAGCCCGTCGTCTGCCCGCGTCTCTTACGGAACATCCAGGGATCAGCTTATCAACTTCAAGGAGGTCTCCGACGGCATCTTCGACGCCTTCATGGCGGAGGGCCGCTACTACTTCCAGGTCGAAAGCAGGTTCTACGAAACCTGGGCGCAGGAGGTCACTGTCGGCAAGGGCATGAAGGAACTGAGCGTCTCTCTCAAACCCGCATACGGCCTGCTTGAAATCCACACCGTGCCCGAAGGTGCGGAGGTGTTCATCGACGGCCAGAGCATGGGCGTGACCCCCATACAGCGCTCCGGGATGGTCGCGAAAGGCGACCACGACCTTATCTACCGCAAGGCCGACTATTACGTCGCGAACCAGAAGATAAGCGTAAAGGGCGACGGCAGCCTTCAGGCAGTAGAGCAGGTTACCCTCAAGCCGCAGTTCGGAACCGTAAAGCTGCTTTGCGACGATTCCGAGGCGGACCTTGTCGTCACCGACCCGTCCGGCAAAGAGGTCTTCCGCGGCAAGAGCGGGTCCTCGGCGCAGCTCAACAGCCAGCTTACCTACAAACTCGAATCCTCGCGTCCTTCTCACATCCCGCAGTCGTGCGGAATAGTAGGCCCGACTATAGAAGGCAAGACGGTTGAGGTGAAGGTGGATTCGCCAGTTCCCCTCTACGGCGAGCTTCAGATATCGTCCAACCCTTCGCGGGCGGAGGTATGGGTCGACGGCGAGCGCGCCGGGACCACCATCTTCTCGAAAACCCTTCTGACGGGCCGTCATAAAGTCGAGCTCCGCAAGGAGGGCTTCGAACCGCTTGCGTTCGAAGTGGATATAGAGCGCGACAAGACCACCCAGATCTCGAAGGAAATGCAGAAGCCGGCCGAGTTCGGCGGCGAGGAGTACGTCGACCTCGGGCTGAGCGTCAAATGGGCTTCATGCAATGTCGGGGCGGCCTCGCCTGAAGAATACGGCGATTACTTCTCCTGGGGCGATGTTCCCGGGGAAGGCACAAGCTATTACAACTGGGAAGACTATATCTGGACCGCATCCGGCACCAAGGAAGACGAGGTCCAGCTTGATCGCTACAACACCGACCCGGAAAAGGGTTTCACTGACAACCTGACCAGGCTCATCCGTGGCAACGATGCCGCCTGGTCGGCGCTCGGCGACGGATGGCGCATGCCCACCAGGGCTGAAATCACGGAACTCAAGGACAAATGCACCTGGACCTGGACCACATTCAAAGGGGTCAACGGCTGCAGGGTGACCGGCCCCAACGGCAAGAGCATCTTCCTTCCCGCCGCAGGTTATATGGCGGAATCTTCAGGCGGTAGCTATGATGAAACCGGCTATATCTGGGCTTCGGATCTTGTCGTCTCCAATCCCCTTCATGCCTCGTTCCTTTACTTCAACAACGAGGGAGCCCATTCGTCCCAAACAAGCCGCTACTACGGCCTGTCGGTGCGCCCGGTCAAGGCCTATTTCGTCAATTTCCTTGTCGACGGCGAATGGAAGGCGGCCTTCAAGAGCCTGATGGACAACCCTTCCTACTACTACGACAATGGAAGGTACAAGGGCCAGGGCTCAGGCGGCCGCGAAGGCTGGGGAATCTACTGGTGGAAAGCAGACGGAGACTTCTATTTCGGCGAGTATAAGAACGGCAACAGGGAAGGCCGCGGCATGTACATCATCAACCGCAACGACCCTTCCATTTATGTGCGCAACTGCCGGGACTGCATCTTCTATGTAGGCGAATGGAAGAACAACGAAAAGAGCGGCTACGGCGCATGCTATGACCGCACAGGCAAACTTCTGTACTACGGCCGCTTCGCGGACGACAAGCCCACCGGGACCTATCCTGATCCCAATGCCGACGCCGAACGCCGTGTCTCATGCATCAAGTGGGACGGCGGCGACCTGTACCTTGGAGAAGCCAGGAACGGCGAGCGTAACGGCTTCGGAGTCTACGTGTGGGAGAACCACGGGGTCTGGATAGGCCCGTGGGACGCCGGTTACCGCAAGGGTAAGGGCATCTATATCAGTTACGACAACAAACAGACCGCGGGGCGCTGGGACAACAACACCCGCTACGACTACTAGAACGTTATTCCAAGTCCTATGTGGGCGTTCATGTTGAAGCCGCCCAGAGGAACCGGAATGCCGCCGAAGTAGGGCAGCTGGACGTCTTTGATCAGGCCTATGTGGCCAAGGAAGGTGTCCAGGCCGGCGATGATGTTGACTGGTCCGAGGTGGACGTCGAGTCCGCCGCCGCATACAGGACCGAAGGAGCCGTATCCCGCATTGGCGCTCAGGCTGACCCAATAGCCGCCGCTCACGGTAACGCCCGCGCGGGCCTCGTACCATGGAGCGATGCTGTCAAAGTGCCATGTTCCGAGGGCGCCCAGGGTAAGGAACTCCCACGGTTTGTACTTGAGTCCGAGAGCCGCGTTGAAAGGCAGGACGTCCGTGCGGTTGCCCGCAGTCCCTTCCTGGAATACGATGGCTTTCTTGAGCTCGTCCAGAACCTGTTCGAAATCAGCTTTCACCGAACCGTCGTCATTATAGGTAATCTCCGTTCCTTTGTAGGATATCGAAGTGCTGGCCACCAGGTCGGTGGTGTTCTTCCTGAACATCACGCCGAACTCGGTGAGCGAAGCCATCACCCTGAAGTTGTAGAACGGCTCGTATTCTATACCTATATCGAGGCCTCCGCCGTAGCCTCCCACATAGGGACCGGTCATGGCAAGCGAACTGGGGTCGATGTTTCCGTTCTCGTCTATGCCGAGCGAGGCGATACCCGAAGTCTGGAGGTGGATTTCCGAATTGATGTCGGCAGATGAGCCCATCGTGATGCTGCTGTTGGCGGTATAGGCTGCCACGTCGGCGATGCCGGCGAGGAAGTGGAGGCGTCCGCCGAGGGTGAGGTAGTCGCCGATGGTATGCGCGAAGCCGTATGAGACGTCGGCAATCACGCCGGCGCTGATTCCCAGGCCGCTGATGTCGTAGGGCTTGTCACCGCCCACCTTCAGGAAGGCGAACAGGTCATGGGGCAGTGCGAAACCGACCGTAGTCCTGAGGTTGATCTCGAAGGTGTGCATTGACTCCTCCCTGGCTATACCCAGGCTGAGTATGTTGATGTTCTCGTCCAGCGAGAGGCGCACTCCGTTCGGAATACCCCCGAGGAACTTCTCGGCGCTGACGGCTTTGTTGAAGCCTGTGACCATCCCGTTCTCGGTGGGGAACAGGAAGGACGCCATACCTACGTTGAGGTTGTTCTGCAGGTCAAGGCTTCCCGTGCCCAGTCCCAGGAAGGATTTGGGTCCGATCTGTGCCGGATTGATGCGGTATCCGTAAACATAGTTGTCCAGGAAGTATCCGCTGCGGAACGATTGTGCGCCCGCGCTCAGGGCCGTAAGCAGGCCCAGGGCGGCAACCAGTGCTGTGATTCTTATCTTTTTCATTTTGTAGGGACTGAATAGGTTACACCTTCGGGAAGCACTGCGGCAAGGTCGATCAGCTGCAGCGAGGACTCCTCTGTAAGGGCGACGCCCTCGACCGCAGTAACCGTAATGACGAGACGGGCCTTGGAAAGCTTCCTGGTCTTGTCCGTAGGACTCAGATAGAATTCGATGTCGCTGGTGGCCGAGCCACGCACGGCTATCGTGCTGGGTTTACTCTGCGGGATCACTACTTCGTCGGGATCGAGCAGGATCATCTCCACATTGAGGTTTAGCGGCGTGTCGTTGACCGCCTTGCCCTTGATGCCGAACTCCCCGATGGCGGTGTAGTCGGCTATCATCGAGATGTCGATGTCGGTGGTGGTGGAGAAGTGGAAGTCTGCGCCGAAAGCCAGCGGGGCGGTGATGCCGTACTGGATATCGAGCGCGTAATTGGCTGAAGGCTCAACGATCGAGGTCGTCGACTCGTCCACGGCCGCCTTCACGTTGATCGTCAGGCTGTCGGGGATGTTCGTCAGGAGCTTGGTCACGTCGGCCTCAAGCACCACGCAGTCTGCGGGGGCGGTAGTCGCCGACTTGCAGACCACGAAGGTCTTGGTGATCGTATCATTGGCCGTTTCGGAGAACGGGAGGGCTATGTCGTGGAGCTGGATCTTGTTCGCTTCCTGGACCTCAGCGCCCTTGTAAGGGATGATGTCGAGGTCGCCCTTCATCGGGATGCCGAGGTTGGACTTGATCGTGAGGGAAATCTGCGGATCGTCGAGGTCGGGAGTCAGGCTGTCGTCCCTGAGAATCTCGGGGAGATTGTCGAGTTTGACCGTTGTTCCCTGCTCGAGGCTGTAGGAGAATACGCCGGTAGCCTTGGACATGGCGATCTTGCCGGCCGCATTGCCCAGCGCTCCGGTGAAGTCGACGTTGATGTCGGACTGGATGGAGCTGAGGTCGATATCGTTGCCCACCGCGGAAACGTTGCCGGTGAGTTTGATCTGACCGGCGATCTTACCGTCTTCGGGTACTGCGATGTTGCTGAGCTTGACCAGCTTGACGGGCTCGAAGGGCAGGCTGCCGTCGACTATGTGGCCCTGGATGGGGATGCTGGCCGGAGTCATGTAAGAGGGCAGCGTAAGGGTCAGGTCGACATTGTAATAACCCTCGCCCAGGTCGGGAAGTCCGGTGAAGGAGGTCGTCAGGGTCATGTAGACCTCGTCGAGAAGGATTTCGTTGATGGTCTTCAGAGGAAGGTCAGCGCCCAGCTCGAAGCTCATGTCGTAGGTCTCGTCGATCTCGAAGCTGAGCGCTTCGTCGAGGGTGATGGACTCGGCCGTGATTTCAGGGATGTTGACCGTGATTCCGAACTCCGCGCCCGTCATGCCTTGCAGGTCGCTGTGGTTAACATCGGCCGAGGGGACCACTATCTTACCGGTTACGGCATATGAGGTCACGATCTTGGTTCCTGCCTCTTTCTGGACTGGATTGACCTTGAGGCTCGTGATCGGCAGGTTGATTGAGGCCGGAATAGCGCCCTGGATAAGCAGGGTGTTGTTCTCGGCGGAGAAGGTCAGCGACGGGTCAAGGGCTGAAGTGTCGAAGACGAAGATGTCCGGCAGGGTCACCAGGATCCCTTCGGGGCCGGTCACGAAGCTGAGCCCGGTGATGGACGGCAGGGAGGTGACCATCGAAAGGACTGGAGTGCCGGAAGGCGTGATGGAGAAGGAGCCGAAACTGTCGAGGCCGTCGGCATCGTATTCGAGGTTGTCGCCTTCCTCTATCGTCTTTTCGATATCATTGATCTCAAGCAGGATGTTGCTGATGGCCGGCGTGCCCTGGACCTCCACCTCGAAGGCAATGTCTTCGTCCTCGGTCGTGGGGATGTTGGTGCTGGACATCGTAAGGTTGGTCGCAGTAAAGTCGGCGTTGACTCCGATTTCCTCGTTGACCTGGATCTTCCTGTTGGTGATGGTCGGAGTGAACGACCTGATCACTATGGGTTCGTTGACCGGGCCGGTCGCAAGGTCGCCGGTGAGGGTCAGCTTCCCGGCCGTAGCGCCCTGGACGTCCATTCCGTCGGGGAATGTCAGCTCGATGGTGTACGGGATGTTCTTGGTGGTCAGACGGTTGAGGTTTTTGGGGGTAATCTTGAGGTAGATGGGCTTAGTGTCGTCCATCACGACCTGCTTGACCGTCTTGACTTCGTCCGGCAGGTCATAGGTTTCGTCGCTGCCTATCGACAGGGCGTCGACATGCGAGTAATTGACCGGGGCCACTGCGATATCGGCCGAAACTATGTCGAGGTCGATGAAGGAGATCGCGATCTCGAAGCGCATGTTGCCGGTGGCGCCGAGCGAGGCCGAGGAGGCCTTGGGGTCGTTGATGCAGACCGTGCCTTCGAGGACTATGTTTTCGTTGATCGAGATCGTCCCTTCGTAGTCGGTGGTGGCAAGGCCGTTGACAATGTAGTCTTGGGAAGCGGTCCAGCCGTTGCCCGGGTTGAGGGCCAGGCCGGAGAGGTCGATAACGCTTCCGCCCTGGATGACGAGCAGCTGCGAGAGGTCGAGGTCGACGTCGGGCACAATCTCGCCGTCCGAGAGGTAGCAGTTGGTGATGCGGAGCGACACCCTCATCTTCGCGCCCGTCTTGGTGGCTATGTTGCGTATGGCCGAGATGTTTTCGTCGAGCACGATATCCGGCACGGTTACGTTGATCTGCGTCTCGTCGACCGTGATGTCGGGAAGCAGGGCCTTGGGGACGTCGAACTCGGCCTCGCCCGCAAGGGCTGCGAGCGCTGCAAGTCCTTCGTTCCTCTCAATTTCGCGGTCGTAACCCTTCTCCCCAATCTGGTTGGAGAGCTTGAGGTCGTCGTTGCCGTTGATTGCGTCCTTGTACTGGTCCAGGCCAGCCTTGAAGTTAAGGGCGTCCAGGTCTGCGTCAATAGGGTCGATCTCAAGGTCGAGGGATTCGACGCCGGCGAAGGTGAAGGATACGTCGACCTGGTCCGCGGCGATGGTGAAGCTGGACGGGTCGATGTCGCCTATGTGGTAGGAGAACTGCTTGTTGAAACTGACGCCGTCGACGGTGGCCATGGCGCCAAGGTCAAGATCGGCGATCTGGCTGGTGAGGGAGGTGTTCCCTTCGTAAGTGAGGATGAGCCTTCCGGAAGCGTCGGTCTTCAGGAAGTCGCCCAGGTTGTCTCCCGCGGAATTCAGGAAGGTCCCCAGGATCAGTTTGTTCGTAGAGCCGATAGGCACGGAAAGGCCTTCCTCGAAGAGGCTGAATTCCGTGTCCACTTCCGACAGCGTCACTTCGTACTCCTCGACCGGGGTGCAGGCCGCGGCGAAAACGAGGAGGGAAGCAACGAGCGGAGTCAGGCGCTTTTGCATCAATAGTTTGTTCATATATGCAGGGTTTTATTTTCTCGGGACGGAGAAAGTGATCTTCAACGAGGGTACCGAAGTCGTACTGGCCGGTCCGCAGAGCGTGGCGCAGTAGTAGAAGTCTTTGTCGAGCTCGTAAGAGGTCTTAGTGGAGGTCTGGCCGCCGGCGTACATGGCAGCCATCATGTAGCTGTAGTAGTTGCTGTAATAATTGCTTCCGTAGCCGTAGCTGCCGTAACCGCCATAGCCTCCGTACATGCTGTTGTAGTAGCTCTGGTAGGCCAGATACTTGTAATACTCGCTCAGGTCTTCGTTGCCTTCGGAGGTGGTGGTTGTAGTCTGCAGGTTCATTATCAGCATCCAGATGTCGTAGTTTCCGCTGACAAGGTTGGCGTTGTCGTCTTCGAGGCTGAGGAGCTGCTGGAGATGGTAAGTAATATCCGGGGTGTATTTGCAGACCGAGCGTTTGATATTTCCCTGGTCCTCATTCTCGGAACTCGCATCTGTAAGTCCCATGAAGGTGGAGGTGCTGTCCGTCTTGATACGGCAGGTGGGGCTGAGCCTGGGCGGGAAATAGTTGTCCAGGTCCGTGTAGTCCGCCGGCATGTCGTAGGGCAGCACGACGGTCGCCTTGTTGATTACGGTCTTTGCAAGCAGCGCGGGATCCAGGCCATGGGCTGCGATGGTGTCGGCTATAGCCTTCTCCGCAAGGTCAATAAGGGTCCTGGCCGCGATCACAGGCTTCAGTCCGCCGCCGCCCTCTACGTAGACCTTGTCGGCGGCCTGGCCGGCCAGCGGCCTGCTGGCGTGAGTATTCACATTGAACACATACTGGGGGAACGATCCGGTCTTGTAATCCGAGAACAGGGAGTTGACCGGGGTGTAAGTCTGCGCGCCTGCGTAGAAAAAGAAGGTAGTGTCGATGGGGCCCTTCTCCGCATCATAGATTGTGTTCAGGGTGATGGCCCCGTAGTTGTCTTCAAGATAATACTGCGAGCTGTTGAAGCTCAGCTGCGCTTCGAAGGCGTTGATGCGTCCGCCGTTGCCGGAAGGTACGTCGGTCTCAAGCCAGATGCCGGGGAACTTCTTTATGAACGCGTCGAAAGTGGCGGAATCGGTAAGAATCTTGCCGTTGAGGTAATCTACATAGGACCGTGCGAATTCCTGTGTGAACTCGATGTCGAGGTCGTCCTTGCCGTTGAGAAGCGGGGTTCCCTTGATGATGCTGGCCGCGCCATGGGAGATTTTACCGGCGACATCGTTTGCGTCCATCAACTGGGTCCAGTCCATCCCTTCGTCGAGAGCGTAGGCGTAGACGTTCTGAAGTATCCTGTCCTGGCCCGGCTGGCTGGTCGCGGTACTGTCGAACACGGCGTGGAAATGGAACTCCTTCACAGACTGGATATCGCCGAAATCAAGAGTATCGGCCAGAGGCACCAGCGTAAGGGCGCAGCTGCGGGTCGACAGTCCATACGTATCGTCGCGCACGGCCCCGAGCACTATTCTCGAGCTGGAAAAGCCCGAGAGGCTGTCTGCCATCCTCATCTCCACCTTGTCGATGGGGACTTCGGTCGAGAAGATCTGGTACTGGGAGTCTATGGGTATGAGGTTGCCCCCGATGAGTCCGTCGGTCTCCACACAGGAAACGCAGCCGATAAGGGCTACGCCTGCAAGGATGTGAGGGAGAAGTTTCATCTACAGCTGATCGTAAAAAGCGTTGTATTCGTCTATGTAGCTCCCGTCGGCGAAACTCTTCGCCTTGATCCTGGCTACCTTGAGCCCGCGGTCTTTGCAGTAGCTGATCAGGGCGGCCGGGATGTTGTCGCTGGCTATCACTACGCCGTCGGAGAACCTGGCCGCAGTTTTGGCAAGATTTATGCCATCGGGGGCGGCCTTCAGGAGGTCTATGTCCTTCTCGCTGACCGCGCCGAAATAAATCTTGTCGGCGAAGGCGGGGGAGAACTGCTCTTTAGGGAGGTCGTCGTGGAGCGAAAGCACGATCTTGCTGTGGCTGAAGATGGGGTCGTCTTTATACGCTTTCTTGAGGTAGAGTGGCAGTAAGTGCGAGATCCAGCCGCTGCAGTGGATAATGTCCGGGGCCCAGCGGAGCTTTTTGACGGTCTCGAGGACGCCGCGCGCAAAGAAGATCGCGCGTTCGTCGTTGTCCGGGAAGAATCTGCCTTCTTCGTCGCGCTCGATCTGCTTGCGCTTGAAGTAGTCGTCGTTGTCGATGAAGTAGACCTGGGTGTGGGCTGCGGCGATAGAGGCGACCTTGATTATAAGGGGCCTGTCCATGTTGTCTATTATCAGGTTCATGCCCGAAAGCCTGATCACTTCATGAAGCTGGTTCTTGCGCTCGTTGATACATCCGTAGCGCGGCATGAAGGCACGAATCTCCTTCTTTCTCTCCTGGGTTCCCTGCGGCAGATAGCGGCCGACGGTCGCTATCTCGCTCTCCGGAACGTAAGGAAAGATCTCCGAGCAGACGAACAGTACTTTCTGTGCAGAATTCTCCATTTGGCTCAAATATACGAAAAAATATCTAAATTCGCACCGAATTATGTCCCGAAAGCAAAACAAAATAATACGCAGGAGGCTGGCAGGGTCTTATCTGTCGTCTGTGATAAGCATCAGCCTCGTGCTACTGCTTGTCGGCGCGGCTTCCTTCGTGATCTTCAACGCTTCTGCCGTCGGGGCTTATTTCCGCGAACACCTCCATGTCACCGTCGTCCTCAAAAAGGACACTCCCGCCGTGCAGGCCGTCGCCTACCAGCGCAAGATAGAGGCTGAGCCCTTCGTGAAGGCGACCCATTACGTGAGCGTGCAGGAAGGCGAGAAGGAAATGCGCGAGATGCTCGGCGAGGATTTCCTGGATGTGTTCGAGACTTCGCCCGTGCCCAGTTCGGTTGAGGTGACCGTCCGCGCCGCCTGGATGAACCCGGACAGCCTTCTGGTAGTCCACAAGCGTCTGTCGGATTCCCCCATAGTCGACGAGGTGGACTGCAATATCCCCCTCGTGGAATCGATGAGCCTGGGTTTCGGCAAGGCCGGTCTGGCTGTCCTGCTGGTGGTGGCGCTGCTGATGGTGATTTCCGTGGCGCTTATCGCCAACACCGTCCGCCTGGGTCTTTATGCGAACAGGTTTACGATCCATACCATGCAGCTCGTCGGCGCCAGCCGCCGTTTCATCGCACGGCCTTATGTGCGCCGTACGGTGGTCCAGGGCCTTGTCGGCGCACTCATTGCGCTGGCCCTCATCGCGCTGGCCGTGTATTTGGTATGGAAATCGCATCCCGACATCTATGAAATATTCACTGTCCGGGCCTTCGCGGGTACCGCGGCCGCAGTCATCGTGTTCGGCGTGATGCTCTGCTGGCTTTGCAGCAACGCGGTGGTCTCCCGGATAGTCAAACTCGATAACGACGAACTCTATGGATAATAAAATGCCTATGTCCCGCAAAAGCGTCAGGCTGCTTCTGGCAGGCCTGATAGTGATGGTGGCGGGTTATGTGCTGCTTGCGGGCGGCGGGGTCAAGGACCCGGAAGTGTTCAACTACGCCATGTTCGATTTCCGCAGGCTGGTCGCCGCTCCGGTGGTGATAGTGGCGGGGATAGTGGTGATAGTGGTCGCCATCATGCGCAAACCTAAGGAGGAAGAGTAGGATGGACTGGCTGCAGGCTATTATTCTGGGTGTGGTCCAGGGCCTCACGGAATTCCTTCCGGTGAGCAGCAGCGGCCACCTCGCCATTTTCAAGGAACTGCTTGGGGTGGAGGCCTCCGAGGACCTCATGTTCGAGGTCACGGTCCACGCCGCCACCGTCCTTGCGACCATAGTCGTGTTCTGGAAGCCCATCGTGCAGCTTTTCGCCGGCCTGTTCAAGTTCAGGTACAACGACGAAACGGACTATATCTGCAAGCTGCTCGTGGGAACCATCCCCATCCTGATCGTGGGCCTGTTCTTCAAGGACCAGGTCGAGGAGTTGTTCTCCTCGCTCTGGGTCGTGGGCGGTTCGCTGCTCATTACCGCCGTGCTGCTGTATTTCTCGGACACGGTCGCCCGTTCCAAGGTCGAGCGCGAGAACACGGCCAGGGGCGGCATCTCGTTCGTGCAGGCGCTGCTCATCGGCATCGGCCAGGCCTTCGCCGTGCTGCCGGGTCTGTCGCGCAGCGGGGCTACCATCTCCACCGGTCTTATCGCCGGCGTCCGGAGGGAAGTCGTGGCCCAGTTCTCGTTCATCATGGTCATCATCCCGATACTCGGGGAAATGGTCCTCGCCCTCGCAGGGGGAGAGCTGGCCGCTTCTTCGACCGGGCTGCTGCCTCTTGCACTCGGTTTCCTGTCCGCTTTCATCACCGGCCTGTTCGCATGCAAGGCCATGATGGCCCTTGTCCGCAGGGCCCAGCTCAAGTGGTTCGCCCTCTACTGCGTGACCGTGGGCTTCATCGTTATCCTTACCCAAATCTTATAGGCCATGGCAGCAGAGCGCACTCTTGTCTATTTTACTTCGGATGTCCACCTCGGGCTGACGACCGCCGATCCGGCCGAGCGCGAGGAGCGTTTCGTCGGGTGGCTCAAGAGCCTGCCGCGCGACGCGAAGGCCCTTTACCTGCTGGGCGACATCTGGGACTTCTGGTACGAGTACCGCGACGTGGTTCCCAAAGAGGGCATCCGGGTGATAGCCCAGCTTATCGACCTTATGGACCATGGCGTCGAAGTCTGGTTCATGCCCGGCAACCACGACATCTGGTGCTACAGCTTCTTTGAGTCGCTGGGCATCAGGAAGATACGCCAGCCGTACCGCGTGGAGTTCGGCGGACGCCGGTTCTGCCTTGGCCATGGCGACGGCCTTAAGGACGCCCGCCGCCGCTACCGCTTCATGCTCTGGGTCTTCAACAACCGCTTCCTGCAGGCGCTGTTCAGCACGCTCCATCCCAGGCTGGCCTTCAGCATGGCCAGGCGCTGGTCGACCAACAACCGCTATACGCACACTCCCTATGAGTGGAAGGGCAGTGACGAGGCGCTCGTGCGTTTCGCCGAGGAGGAGATTGCCGCCGGCCGCAAGGCTGACTATTTCATCTTCGGACACTACCACGTCCAGGCCGCCGAAAAACTATCCGACGGCAGCAAACTATTTGTCATTGACAGTTGGCTGAAGGGAGGAACGCCCTGCCTTATTTTTGACGGGAAGTCGTTGAAAGCCTGTCGGTAACTATTACCGTTTTCTCGGGATACTTCCCGAATATCTCCCAGTAGAACTCATCCCAGGATCCGCTGTCCCAGATTTGGATCAGCTCTTCCGTTTGCTTGTCGACTCCCTCCGGATCATAGTGTGACTTGAGGTCCTGGTCGAACAGTTTTCCCACCAGGTTCCAGAATCCGGCGGCGAATCCGCCTTCATAGTCTTTGATTATATCGTAAACCGTGTGGCCGCACTCGCGGTCCACCAGCCTTACGAGCAGGAAGCCCTGGGAGATGGTTGTGTTGCGTATGTCTTTCTCGAAGAGCCTGAGGAGCTCTTTCTCCACGTCATTTATGTAGCGTGCGCGCACGCCTTTGTCGAGGTGGTCGGCGGCTATCGTGCTGTCGACCTGATCCATAAGCTTGCGGCCGACAAGCGCGAAGGGATATACCCTGTTGAAGTTGTAGACCAGGCGGTAGTACTTGCGCCATTCCCTGCGCTCTTTGCGCGTGGGCTTGCGGCGGCCGGTCACGGAACTGGGCTCGATGAAGTCGTAGTATTCGACCTCTTCCTCGGTTTTAGACACGCCTTCCTGGGCCATGGCACCCGGACCAAGGCACAGCATAATGATAAATACTGTCAGTATGCGTTTCATAAGGCGTTTTGAATCAGTGCAAAGATAATCAAATCACAATTCGCGCCAAACACCGCCAAAAATCCGGGAGCGCGCGTCGAAAACTTCGCAAACTTTTTTCGTGCCTTTTACGTAAGTCGCGAAAACACCGGTAAGTTAAGTATTCAGATTTTGTGTCGAAAATTGTGAAAAAATATTTGCAGATAAGAATAATTGTGTTAACTTTGCAGCCCTTTTTCACAGGAGAGAAACAAATTAACTAAAGTAATATAGAGATGTTACAACCAAAAAGAACCAAATTCAGAAGGGAACAGAAGAACCGCATGAAGGGAATGGCCCAGAGAGGAAACCAGCTCGCCTTCGGTTCTTTCGGCATCAAGACCCTTGAGAACTGCTGGCTTACAGCCCAGCAGATTGAGGCTGCACGTCAGGCTATCTCGCGTTATATGAACCGTGAGGGCCAGATCTGGATCAGGGTTTTCCCTGTCAAGCCCGTTACTAAGAAACCTCTCGATACCCGTATGGGTAAGGGTAAGGGCGATCCTTACGGATTCGTGGCCCCTATCACCCCCGGCCGTATCCTTTTCGAGGCTGAGGGAGTATCGCTCGAGGTCGCAAAGGAGGCTATGAGGCTTGCTGCAAACAAGCTTCCCGTAGCAACCAAGTTTATCGTCCGCAGGGACTATGTTGAATAATTAATCCAGGAGACAAGATGAAAGCAGCAGAAGCACGCGAAATGTCTGTAGCAGACCTGCGCGACCGTATTGCAGTCGAGAAGTCAAACCTCGACCAGATGAAGATCAACCACGCCATTTCTCCCCTGGAGGACACATCTAAGTTTCAGAAGACCAGAAGGGATATCGCTCTTATGATCACTATCCTTGCTGAAAAAGAAAAACAGAACTAATTATGGAAAGAAATCTTCGTAAGGAAAGAATAG
>JAGCVW010000011.1 GCA_017962165.1 Bacteroidales bacterium
AGCCGGTGGGGCCTCGGATCTTATTGTCATAACTGTTGAGGCCGCTCCCGCTCCGGTTGATCCGCCGGTTGATCCGGTCATACCAGATCCCGAACAGTCGGAGACTTTAGCCGCCGAAAAAATCTCCGCGTTCAGCGCGGTTCTTAATGGTAAGGCGACACCTAAAACAACTTCGGCAACGGTTATCGGCTTCCAATATTCCATCTACGCCGGTTTCCTGACTTCCAATTCAGTAATAGTAGAGAAGACGAGTTCAGAAACTGAATATTCGGTAGGCATTACCGGGCTGAAGCCTGATACGAAGTACTATTATCGCAGTCTCCTTCGTCAGGACGGCGAGAACTACTGCGGAGAGACTATGGTGTTTACAACCAGGGCGCTATCGTCAGCCCTTGTCACGGCCGCGGCCTCTTCTATCGAAGAGAAGAGCGCAGAGCTCAACGCCCAACTTGACCTTACTGATGTCATTTATGAACACGTCTCGTACGGTTTCATTTGGGGCAAAACAGAGAATGCGCTGACAAATGTTGTTAACGGCACTTTGTCCGGGGAATCATTCACCGTAACTCTTACGACTCTTTCGAAGGGCACAACTTACTGGTACAAGAGTTTCGTGATCATTGACGGCGAAACCTTCTACGGTGAATTGATGTCGTTTACGACTCCCGGCCCTACAGTCTATCAGGAGCCAATCGATCTTGGCTTGTCGGTCAAATGGGCCTCCTGCAATCTTGGAGCCCAGAACCCGGAGGATTACGGCGATTATTACGCCTGGGGAGAGACGGAAACCTACTATAGTAGCCTTAATCCTTTGACCTGGAAGGACGGCAAAGCGACGGGATATGGCCCCGATTCATACGATTGGTATGTTGAGGAAACTTTCACCAAGTACAATACCAACCCCGACTATGGCCTGCCCGACAATAAGGCGGTTCTGGAGCCTGAGGACGATGCGGCCACTGCCACAATAGGAGAGGAATGGAGAATGCCTACCTTGTCGGAGATCGAAGAGTTGCGCGACGAGTGCACCTGGACCTGGAAAAGTCTGAATGGAGTCGACGGCTATGAGGTAAAGGGATCAAATGGCAACAGCATCTTCCTCCCGGCAGCCGGTGTATTCGTCTATACTAAAAGAGAATATGATGATCGCGGATTCTATTGGTCCTCATCTTTGAATGACGGTCCTTTTGGATTCTTACTGTTGTTTGACGATGAGATGTGGTCATATGATTATGCAGAACGTATGGTAGGTCTCCCCATTCGCCCCGTTATGGAATAAACTGCCTCGTGGAAACAAGTCTGTCGAGGAGAGCCTTGAGATTATCCGCGTCCTTCGCCTGGAACTACGATAATTGCCCGGGGAGGCTTCTTTTTTCAAACTTCAACGTGAAAGATGTCCCAAATCGCGGGACATCTTTCCCATCTGGGTGTACAAGGTGGAACTTAAGTTGCGGGACCTTGAACACTGGTTGTCGCTGTAGAAAGGATTAGCGTACATGGTGCCAAACAAATAATTCCACCTTGTACAAAATGCCGGATGAATCGAACTCCTGACCTTTTGAATGCCATTCAAACGCTCTACCAACTGAGCTAATACCCCATTGCGGACTGCAAAAGTAATATTTTTTCTAAATAACCATTAATATGGTATATTTGTTTTCAAGAAGGTTAATTAACGATATGGTATACACATCACTCACTCAACTCATAGGCCGCACCCCGCTTCTGAAAGTAAGCGGTTTTGAAGGCCAGAAGGCAGAGATCCTTTTAAAACTCGAATTTTTCAACCCCGGCGGATCCGTCAAGGACCGCATCGCCCTCGCTATGATAGAGGATGCCGAGAAGAAGGGAACCCTGAAGCCCGGCGCGACTATCATCGAGCCCACGAGCGGCAACACGGGAGTCGGTCTGGCATGGGTCGGAACGGCCAAGGGATATAAGGTAGTTCTGACGATGCCGGAGACTATGAGCCAGGAGCGCCGCAGCCTACTAAAGGCCTTAGGCGCGAGTCTGGTGCTCACTCCGGGCGCCGAGGGGATGAAGGGCGCGATCGCGAAAGCCGAGGCGCTAAGGGAGAGCACCCCCGGGGCGGTAATCCTGGGGCAGTTCATCAATCCCGCGAACCCCGCGGCCCACGAGCGCACGACGGGCGAAGAGATATGGGCCGATACGGAAGGCGCCGTGGACATTTTCGTAGCGGGCGTCGGGACCGGCGGGACCGTCAGCGGCACTGGCAAGGCGCTGAAAAAGCACAAGCCCGAGGTTCAGGTGGTCGCCGTGGAGCCGGAAAGTTCGGCTGTTCTTTCGACCGGTGTCGCCGGGAAACATAAGATCCAGGGAATAGGCGCCGGCTTTGTCCCGCAGACCTACAATGCTGCGGTTGTGGATCGCGTCCTTCCCGTCTCCGACGACGACGCGATCGCCGCCTCCCGCAGCCTGGCCGCGAAGGAAGGCTTGCTCGTAGGAATCTCCTCCGGCGCCGCCTTCGCCGCGGCCCTAAACCTCAGCCGCCTGCCCGAAAACGAAGGAAAGACGATCGTGGCCCTGCTCCCGGACACGGGCGAGCGCTATCTCTCGACCATCCTTTATGACACCGAAAACTACCCGATCCAGCGATGAGCCTCTCCCTTAACAGCACTATCGGCCATCTCAAGGCGATGATGGCGAGCATGAAAGACGTCGTTTTCCCGCTGTATAGTGACGTCCGCGAAGAGAATGCGCTGCGCGGAGTGTACGACAGCCTCCGTTCGGCGACCGATGCCCCGACCGCGGACGCGTTTGTCGGCCGCATTCCAGAAATCAAGCGGCTGCTGGATACGGACGTGAAAGCGCTGGCGAAGAACGACCCGGCCGTTAAGAGCGAGCAGGAAATCATCTACTGCTACCCGGCCGTAACCGCGATGCTCTATTATCGCACGGCCCACGAACTGTTGACCCTCGGAGTGCCGATCATCCCTCGCATGCTGACCGAATATGCCCATAACGTCACGGGCATCGACATCCACCCGGGTGCCGTCATCGGCGAGGGCTTCGCGATCGACCATGGGACCGGAGTCGTGATCGGCGAGACTTCGATAATTGGGAAGAACGTAACTCTGTACCAGGGCGTTACGCTGGGCGCGAAGAGCTTCCGCTACAGCCCCGACGGCCGCCCGCTCAATGTTCCTCGCCACCCGATTCTGGAAGACGGCGTGACCGTTTATTCGAATACTTCCATCCTCGGCCGCGTCACGATAGGCGAGGGGTCGGTTATCGGCGGCAACGTCTGGCTTACACACTCCGTCCCTCCTCATTCAACCATCGTCCAGGGCCGCGCCCAGGAATCATTCACCGATGGCGCAGGGATATAAGAGACTTCACTATGCAAGACTGCGAAACAATCAACCTTAACGAATACACACCCTCCGGCGAAGGCGGTACTGCCATTACCTATAAGCACAACAGTCGCAATTCCCTCGCGAAGCTCTATAATAACGGATTCGAAGCCGATGCTGCAATTGAAGAGTTCAAGGTGGCGCAGGCCGTTAATGATCTTGGCATCCCTACCCCTAAGCCATATAGGCTTGTCACGGACGGCGAGCGCCTGGGGGCTGAATACGAATTTATCACCGGAAAACGCTCGTTTGCCCGTATCCTATCCCAGGAGCCTGAGAAGATGCAGGAAATTGCAGAGGCATTTGCCAAAGCCGCCCGCGCGCTCCATTCGACCAAGGCGGATACGGCAAGACTGACTTCCATCAGGGAACTGCTGCGCTCATTCTATCTGGGCACTGACACCGTGACTCCGGAATACAGGGAGCGTGCCCTGGCTTTCCTCGAAAAGATCCAGGAATCTGAAACTTGTGTCCATGGAGACCTCCATATCGGCAATATCATAACGGACGGAAATCGTACGCTGTGGATTGACATCGGCCAGTTCGGCTATGGCGCTCCCGAGTGGG
>JAGCVW010000012.1 GCA_017962165.1 Bacteroidales bacterium
AAACTTGTGTCCATGGAGACCTCCATATCGGCAATATCATAACGGACGGAAATCGTACGCTGTGGATTGACATCGGCCAGTTCGGCTATGGCGCTCCCGAGTGGGACCTTGGCTGGTTTTGGACTATGACCCACAACCTGGGAGACTGTCGGGCCGATTTCCTTCTGCATCTTACCCAGGAGACCCTGGTCGCGTTCTGGGACACTTTCCTTCCGTTTTACCTTGGCACGAATGATTCGGCGGCACTGGGCGAGTACACACGTAAGATAATGGCTTATTATGCAGTGAAGGTCCCCTTCATGTTCAGCCTGATCAACCACGACAAGTTCCCCGAGGAAGGGTGTAAGTCTCTTATCAAACTGATTTGGTAGTGTGGATAAACCGGCAGATTAATTGGGCAGGGGAGTTTGAGGGGGTCCGCCCCCTCATTCAAAGTAGGCATTGCCCCACAAAAATAGTCCAGCCGACTGGCTGGACTATTTTTGTGGAGCATAGGAGAATCGAACTCCTGACCTTTTGAATGCCATTCAAACGCTCTACCAACTGAGCTAATACCCCATTGCGGACTGCAAAGGTAATACAATTTTCGAAAATACAAGACCGTGCAGCCGAAAAATTGCTACCAGGCCTCGAAAGCCGTGAGGGACGTGTTGCTCTCGCAGCGGTTTTCGATAGCGTCGGGCAGTCCGGGGAACATGTCGTAGCCGGTCCATGCTTCTATCTGGTCGACGCTGGTCGTGAATTCTGAGAAGAGCGTTTTCTTGAACTCCTTGTGGGGCAGCCAGAAGCCTATGGTCTGGGCGTCCTTGATCGCGCCGTTCGCGTCGCGCTTGACCTTCAGTATCGCTTTCCAGTAGTAGTTCGGGACCGGGAGAGTCTTGCCGTCGCGCGTACTGACTATGGTCTCGACCTTCTCGCTGCCGCCTTTCTTGCGGAACGCGGCGCCGGTGACGATATAGAGCGTGTCGCCGGCGGGGACCATGGCCCTGACTCCGGCCTCGAGCTTGGCCCAGATGCCGCCGTTGAAGCCGTTCTGGATCTGCGGGGTCATGTTGGTCGAGTAGTAGGTCTGCGCCATCATCTCGTCGTTGCCGTTGCGGTCGGCGTTCGGGATCTGGTGGCCGCGGGCGTAGTAGTTCGACTCATAAAGGTCGCCCTTGCAATTGACGCCGTAGCTGCCGGAACTCACCTTGGTCTGCTTGTCGATCGCGACGTCGGGGTCATAGGCCCATGTCTCCGTGCGGCCAGAGCCCAGATGCGCAGCGCACAGGGGGTAGGCCACCCAGTATGAGGCGTAGACCGACGGATCGTAGAGCATGGTGTAGTTGCGCTGGCGCCGGCCGCCCATGGTGGCCCAGTGGGTAAGACCGGAGTTGCCACCTGCGGGCAGCTCCAGCCAGCGCGGCGCGGGCCCTGAAGCGGTCGAGCTTGCCGGCTGTGCAGAAGGCACTTCCGCCTGAACTGCCGCCACGCCGGCCGTCTCCTCCGCCTGCTTCCCTATCTTAACGCCCCAGTCGCTCTCCACTTGCCCGATCTCGGCGCGCACCTGTGCCGGCCATTTCTCGCGCGGAACGGTATAGAGGTAAACGATCGCCGCAATCACCACCAAAATGATGATCACTATCGCCGCCTTCGACGGCTTCTGGCTCTTTTTGCTCTTCTTTTTTGCCATATATGGGCGAAGTTAGTGAAATTTTCATACTACTCTGCCGAGAATTCAGCAGAGTAGTATCAACTTTTTACAAAAGAGGCCTCCGGGTGGCGTTTTGCTAAATAATTGCTAAATTTGAAGGCTGGACGTGTCCAGGGCTGGAACAGGCACGCACAACCGAAAGCAAACACAATATTATATATGTACAGAACCAACACTTGCGGCGAACTGAGACTCGCCGACAAAGGTAAAACAGTTACCCTCGCGGGATGGGTTCAGAAATCCCGCAAACTCGGAGGCATGACCTTCATCGACCTCCGCGACCGCTATGGAATAACTCAGCTCGTAATCGAAGCGGACGCCGCCCCCGAACTGGTAGCGATCGCCGAGTCGCTCGGCCGCGAATTCGTCATTCAGGCTACAGGAGAGGTGCTTGAGCGCCAGAGCAAAAACCCGAAGATTCCAACGGGCGAAATCGAGATCAAGGTAAATGCAATCAATATCCTGAACAAGTCCGTCACTCCTCCCTTCACTATCGAAGAGAACAGCGACGGCGGAGAGGACCTGCGCGCCAAGTACCGCTACCTGGACCTCCGCAGGCCGCCGCTCCAGCGCGCCCTGGCTCTTCGCCACCGGCTCGCGCAGGAGATCAGGACTTACCTCGACGGCGAGGGCTTCATGGAGATCGAGACTCCTTACCTCATCAAGTCTACTCCCGAAGGAGCCCGCGACTTCGTCGTTCCCTCACGCATGAATCCCGGCCAGTTCTACGCCCTTCCCCAGAGCCCGCAGACCTTCAAGCAGCTGCTGATGGTCGCCGGCTATGACCGCTATTTCCAGATCGTACGCTGCTTCCGCGATGAAGACCTGCGAGCAGACCGTCAGCCCGAGTTTACCCAGATCGACTGCGAGATGGCTTTCGTCCAGCAGGAAGACGTCCTGAAGACATTCGAGGGCATGATGCGCCAGATGTTCAAGAACGCGGTGGGAGTAGATATCCCCAACCCGCTGCCCAGAATGAGCTGGTACGACGCCATGGACAACTATGGCTCCGACAAACCGGACATCCGCTTCGGAATGAAGATCCATGAAATCACCGGCCTGGTTCAGAACAGCGGCTTCTCCGTGTTCGACAGCGCCGAATATGTGGGAGCCATCAATGCCGAGGGCTGCGCGGAGTACACCCGCAAGCAGCTCGACGAGCTCACCGAATGGGTCAAGCGCCCGCAGGTGGGAGCAAAGGGCCTGGTTTACATCAAGCTCAACCCCGACGGGACCGTCAAGTCCAGCGTCGACAAGTTCTACACACCCGAGCAGCTCGCAAAAGTGGCCGAAGCGCTCGAAGCCAGGAGCGGCGACCTTATCCTCGTGCTCTGCGGCCCCAAACGCAAGACCCAGACCCAGCTCGGCGTGCTGCGTATCGAGATGGGTAACAGGCTTGGGTTAAGAGACCCCCATGTCTTCGCGCCTCTTTGGATCGTAGACTTCCCTCTGCTCGAATGGAGCGAGGAAGACGGCCGCTTCTACGCCATGCACCACCCGTTCACCGCGCCGAAGCCAGAGCATGAAAAATGGTTCTACTCCGACAAGAAGGAGGACCTGGAGCGCGTCTGCGCCAATGCCTATGACTTCGTCCTCAACGGCTCGGAACTCGGCGGCGGCTCCATCCGTATCCACAACGCCGACATGCAGAAGCGCATGTTCGAGGTGCTTGGAATCGGTCCTGAAGAGGCCGAGTACAAGTTCGGCTTCATCATCCACGCCTTCCAGTACGGCGCTCCGCCCCACGGCGGACTGGCGTTCGGTTTCGACCGCGTCTGCGCACTGTTCGGAGGTCAGGAAACCATACGCGACTACATCGCATTCCCGAAGAACAACCAGGGCCGTGACGTCATGATCGACTCACCGAGCCAGATCGACCAGGTCCAGATGGACGAACTCTTCCTTGCAAGCACAGTAAAATGATAAGAAGGTCCGAGCACTACGATCTCAGCGCGCAGAACACTTTCAGAATGAAGGTGTCCTGCGCCTGCTATATCGAGTACGACACCATCGAGGACCTCAAATCACTTGATTTCGACTCTCTTCCCCAGCCGCTGCTCAGCATAGGCGAGGGCTCCAACCTGCTTTTCACAAAGGACTTCCCAGGAACAATCCTGCGCTCGTGTATTAATTACATCAAGTACTTCGATGCCGGCGCAGACAAGGTGCCGCTGGCCGTGGGCTCTGGCGTGAAATGGGACGACCTGGTCGCCAAGACCTGCGCCGACGGTATGTGGGGTATGGAAAACCTCTCCCTTATCCCGGGTACTGTAGGCGCGGCTGCCGTCCAGAACATCGGCGCATACGGGGTGGAGGCGAAAGACGTTATCGCGGGTGTAACCTGCTTCGACCTGCAGACCAGGGATAAGACGGCCTTCAAGGTCCACGAACTCCGCTACGGCTACCGCGATTCGCTGTTCAAGGACCCTGAGTTCAAGGGCCGCTACATCATTACCGGAGTGCTCTTCTCGCTCAGCCGCGAGCCCAAACCACACATCGAATACGGTGCCCTGAAGAAGATATTCGAAGGGAGGACGCCGGCCAACCCGATGGAGGTGCGAGAGGAGATTATCAAGATACGCCGCGAGAAGCTCCCGGATCCCGAAGAAATCGGCAGCGCCGGCAGTTTCTTCAAGAATCCGGTCGTCAGCGCGGCGCAGTTCGCGCAGATTGCATCTGGATATGAAACCGTGCCGCACTACCTGCTGGAAGGCGGATTCGTCAAGGTCCCGGCTGCATGGATGATCGAGCAGTGCGGGTTCAAGGGCGTCCGCAGGGGAGGCGCGGCTGTCTATGAGAAGCAGCCGCTCGTAATCGTAAACGCCAGCGGCGAGGCCGCCCCCGCAGAGATACTGGCGCTCGAACAGGAAGTCATCGACGCCGTGCGCGCAAAATTCGGCGTGGAACTTCACCCTGAAGTAGAACACATCTAACCACTATGAGTTCATTTATAATCGAAGGAGGCCGCAAGCTCAGCGGCTCAATCACCCCCCAGGGCGCAAAGAACGAAGCGCTCGAAGTGCTCAGCGCGGTTTTGCTGACCGCCGAGCCCGTGAGGATTTCCAATGTGCCGGAAATACTCGACACACTCAACCTCATCGATCTCCTCAAGGGGATGGGCGTTGAGGTCACACGCCACGCGAAGGGCGATTACACCTTCAAGGCAGCCGACATCAATCTCGAGTATGTCCGCAGCCAGGAATTTGTCCTGAAATGCGCGGCCCTGCGCGGCTCCGTGATGATTTCGGGACCGCTCCTCGCCCGCTACGGCGAGGCGTATTTCCCGAAACCCGGCGGAGACAAAATCGGCCGCCGCAGGATAGACACCCATATCGAAGGCTTCGTGAAGCTCGGGGCGTCGTATGTCTATGATTCGGCCGTCAAAGCCTACCATCTGACAGCGCCGAAGGGCCTGAGCGGCAGCTACATGCTCCTCGACGAGGCGTCCGTGACCGGTACAGCCAACATCGTGATGGCCGCCACCCTCGCGCGCGGAACGACCACCATCTACAACGCCGCCTGCGAACCCTACGTGCAGCAGCTCAGCAAGATGCTGGTCGCCATGGGCGCGCATATCGAGGGCATAGGCTCCAACCTGATTACCGTCAAGGGCGTGGAGAAACTCGGCGGCGCTCAGCACGTCATCCTGCCCGACATGATCGAGGTCGGCTCGTTCATCGGCCTTGCCGCGATTACCCGCAGCTCGCTCACTATCAAGAACGTCCATTACAATGAACTCGGCATCATACCCGAAAGCTTCCGCCGCCTTGGCGTCAAGCTTGAGCAGAGGGGCGACGACATCTACATCCCCGCGCAGGAGTCCTACGTCATCGATTCGTTCATCGACGGCTCAATTATGACCATCGCCGATGCGCCATGGCCGGGCCTCACCCCGGACCTTCTGTCCGTGATGCTGGTCGTCGCGACCCAGTGCAAGGGATCGGTCCTTATACACCAGAAGATGTTCGAGAGCCGTCTGTTCTTCGTCGATAAGCTGATCGACATGGGCGCACAGATCATTCTCTGCGACCCCCACCGCGCTGTCGTCATCGGCCATGACCACAACTTCAGCCTGCGCGCAGGGCGCATGACTTCGCCGGATATCCGTGCCGGTATCGCCATGCTCCTCGCGGCGCTCTCTGCGAAGGGAACCTCCGAGATCGAGAACATCGAGCAGATCGACCGTGGTTATGA
>JAGCVW010000013.1 GCA_017962165.1 Bacteroidales bacterium
ACGCAGATGGAGTTCAGGCAGAAGCAAACTGCACCCCTGATACCGCTATCGCTCGTATGACGCTGCGCGTCTGTGAGCGACCCTAGTCCGGGCAAAAAGCGGCTCAGGGGTGCAGTTTGCTTCTGCCTGAACTACATCTGCGTCACAGCGTGCATACCTGGTATGTTTTTCGACCAGGTGTGAGCATTTTGGCCGCTTTTTGCACATACCTGGCATATTTCTGAACCAGGTGTGCACGGTAGCTGGAAATATACAGCTAAATCGAATAACGATTAGAGGCCCGAAGGGCCGAGGGCGGCATCAGCCGACCGGCCGGGCCGGGTATTTTGGAGCGAAGCGAGAAAATACGGAAAGGCGGAAAGGCCGCAGGGGGTGTCGGGGGATGTGTCATCCCCCGTCTAAAACGAAAAAGCGGCCTGAAAGGTCGCTTTTGAGTGGGAGATACTGGATTCGAACCAGTGACCCCCTGCTTGTAAGGCAGGTGCTCTAAACCAACTGAGCTAATCTCCCTTGCATTTTTGAGGACTGCAAAGATACTCCTATTTTGCGAAACGGCAAGTTTTTCGTGCAAGTTTTCTCAAAAATGCTTAACTTCGCGGCTCCTGTGCAACGAAAGGCACGGAAAATGAATCTTAAAAGACAGATAATAATTGAAACAAAGATATGAGTATCAAGTTTATCGTTAAAGCAACTGTGGCAATTGCCCTTACAGTTTTTGCATTTGCTTCATGTAACCACCGCAGGCACGATCCTGAACGCCCGGATGACAAGGGCAAAGAAGATGTGCCGGAAGAGCAGGTGACAGCAGGCCTTTCTGTGTCAGCTACCTATCTCGGTGATTATTACAACAATGGATTCTACGATTACATCCTTCTTTTCCAGATTGGCGAAATCGGCGAGGATGGTTACTTCACTCACGGTGGAGTCGAGCTCAGCCTTGACATCCTTACTGGGGAAGGCGGTCCGTCCCGTTTCCCTGCAGGAATCTATGAAATTACGAATGACAAACTCAACTCGGCCGGTATAATCCCTTCGATTCCCGATAAGGATGAGGAGGGGAATGATGTTTATGGCGACACCCGCCTCTATACAGAGCAGGATGCCGAGAACTACTGGCTTGAGCCTCTTCAGAAAGCCCATCTTGAGGTGGCTGTCAATGGTGCGCAGTACACCATCAGCGTCCAGTTCACCGTCGACGGAGAGGATTATTCATATCTCTACAAGGGAGCCCTTTCGATTACCGACAGAAGCGGCAAGGAAGTTGATCCCGGTAAGGATGACGGCCCTCAGGGCGACTATGATTTCAAAGCCAATGCCGCATATGCTTTCAACAACGGCCATGCGTGGGAAGGCTACGACAACATAGATGAATGGACAATTGAACTCGTGACGGACGCAGATGACGCCGAGTGGATTTCCATCGAATTCGAGGCCGCCACTACCAGCAATCACGAAGTTCTCCCTACCGGAACCTTCGTAATCCCTGCAGATTTCTATGACGATTCGTTTGACTTCGTTCCCGGAGTCCTTTGCCCTTACTATGTGTATGACGGCGATGAGTACGGAACCATGTACATCTATGGTTACCAGACATGGTTCGCAGCCGATTCGGGCAACCTTCAGATCAGCCAGTCCGGAGACAACTACACCATCGCCCTGACGTTCTATACGGATGAAGAATCCGGTAAGGTGAAGGTCACCTCTACTTACACCGGAACCGTCGAGGTGGATGCCAGCGAGTACTATGACGGTGACAGTTCACTTACCGTGGCTAAGGCCAGGAAAACTGTTCCCTCAATCAGGAAGGCTACTGTTAAGAAAAATACCAACAAGCGCGAGGTAAAGTCGGCATGCAGGATTGCAGGCCGGCTTTCCTAAGCGCCTGGCTTACACCGGGGATGTTTTGGTTTTGACAGCATCGTAGACGGCAGTAAGCACGCCGGGAGTCGGAAGCCCTCCCGTTAATCCCAGTTTCCAAAAATTAGTAGGCAACTACAACTATTCATACGCTTGCTAAGTCTCCAAGAGACAGGCATTAATCAGAGCCGCCAAGGCTGCGGCACTGACGTATATCCCGCCAGGATTCAGGCCGGTCCTTTCTGGCACACGGGGTATCATCCAGACCGGATGCACGGAGCGACTCCTTTAAACTCCGCCAAGACTTAAAGGATAAGCGTCGGCATAGCCCGTCTTCCGGCATACCTTCGCCGACACCAAAGGAAGAATAAGCGTGTAGAAAGCTACCGGGTATTATGTTTGGACGAGGGTTCGAGTCCCTCCATCTCCACGAAAAAAGGGGTCACTGAGGTGGCTCCTTTTTCCGTGGAGATTCGCTTCGCTCATCTTACATCTTATCTCGATTGAGGGGGCGTACCCCCTCAAACACCCCTGCCTTATTAATCTGTCTCGTTTATTATTCTTCCTTATTATTTGTTATATTTGTAAGGATATAGCCACGGATATGAAAAGGAAAAGCTTGATAGCACTTGTTGCGGCGCTGGTGATAAGCATCCCGGCGCTGGCGGTTTTCAATGAGAAAGACCTGAGCCAGACCATCTCGGTGCTGAGATTTGAGTTGAAGCAGCAGTATGACAAGCTGACTGCCAGGCAGGAAAGGCTGAATTCGCGCAACGACGGCCGCCGCCGCCAGATGATAACCCTGATGAAGAAGTGCAACGAGCTTTCGTTGATGCTCTATTCGCAGAATCAGGACTTTACATTTGATCATACCTATGCCCTGGGCGAGGTGACAAAGCAGTATGAGTCGTTCAGCAAAACCCGTCTCCCGTTCGACGACATGGTCGTGAAACTGGATCTGGAGATCGACCGCCACGAGCGCCTTATCGAGTCGCTGCGCCGTCTTCCCCCGGCACTGGAGGAAATCGAGGACGTCCCGGACAGCATAGTCAGGGAGATAGGCGGCCCGAGTTTCCAGACGAAGCGCATGCCGCGCCGTCCTTCGGCCGCGCAGATGCCGCAGATGGATTCCGCCCGCCGGGCCGAGTTCGAAAAGGAGCGCAGGACTTTCGTTCTCGATTCTCTCGGACAGGTGGACAGGGATTCCTGCATCTACTACGCCCTCAGTATGCTCAGGATGTACAAGGAACAGCGCGACAAGGTTGTCCGCGACTCCGAGCACTATACCGCGATGAACGAGCGCCTCAAGAGCAGCTATGACTATGCCCAGAACAAGTACAGGCTCATCCAGAAGCGAATCTTCGTGGAAGGCCAGGACGATTATTTCACAGTCCTGAAGAGTTTTACTACCTACGTCAGGCGGGCATGGCAGGACGCGGTCCAGAAATACTCGAGCACAGGGGAGAAGAGCGAGTGGAGAGGCCCTATTGTGGTCGGTTTCATCTTCTTTGTCCTGTTCTACCTGATTATCGCCGTGGTGGTGAGCAACCTGGTCGTAAGGATTACCATGCACAAGGTGAAGTACTTCCAGACCGAAGACTTCCGCCAGCGCCGTCACATCATGATCATGCTGATAGGTGCGTTCATTTTCGCGATTTCGGTTATGATAGCGCGGCTCTGCGTCCACCAGAACTTCATAGTGGAGGCTTCGATCCCGCTGCTGATTTTCGCATGGCTGCTCATAGCTATCCTGGCTTCACTCCTGATAAGGCTCGATCCGGATGCCCTTAAGAGCAGTCTGAAGCTCTACACTCCCGTTATTATCATGGGCCTGATTGTGATCAGCTTCCGCATCATCTTTATCCCCAACAGGCTGCTGAACCTGATTTATCCGCAGGTGCTGCTGGGCTTTGCAATCTGGCAGCTGGTAATATGCATCAAAGCCGGAGAAAAGGTCAGACGGAGCGACAAGATCTATGCGTGGATCACCCTGGTGGTGATGATAGCGGCTACAATCCTCTCGTGGGCGGGATATGTCCTGATGGCAGTACAGATATTTATCTGGTGGCTCTTCCAGCTCGCCGCAATCGGTACTATTACAGCCGTCTACGACCTGCTGGACCTCTACGAGAAGAAGTTCCTGTTCAGTAAGTTCGAATCTACTGAGAAGCGCGACGGCGAACATATCGGCGTGACATGGCTGTTCGACTTCATCGAGATGGCTGCCGTGCCTGTGGCCGCAATCCTCTCCGTGCTCTTCAGCATATGGCTCGCGGCGGGTATCTTCGACCTTACCTCCATCTGCAAGACCATCTTCTACAATCCGTTCTTTAACCTCAGCGATACCAAGGGCAATCCCATCCTGCACCTGTCGCTGTTCAAGCTCGTGGTAGTGAGCGCTTCGTTCTTCATCTTCCGTTACGCTTCCTATCTGGGTAAAGCAGTTTACAAGATGCGCAAGTACGAGAGCGTAAAGACCAAGAGCGGCAAAGCAGTCCTGATGGACAACGAAGTGAACCTTACCTTGGCAAACAACGTAATCGCATTCATAGTCTGGGGCATCTATATCATATTCTCGATCATACTCCTGAAGATCCCCATGGGAGCCCTCTCGATAGTGGCCGCAGGTCTGGCTACCGGTATCGGTCTGGCCTTGAAGGACGTCCTGAACAACTTCATCTACGGCATCCAACTTATGTCCGGCCGCCTGCGCGTCGGTGACTATATCGAGTGCGACGGTATCAGGGGCAAGGTGGAGAGTATTTCCTACCAGACGACGACGATCCAGACCATGGACGGCGCGCTTATGGCGTTCACCAACAGCACTCTCTTCAACGAGAACTTCAAGAACCTCACTAAGAACAACTCCTACGAACTGGTCGTTATCCCCGTAGGCGTCGCTTACGGCTCAGACGTGAACGTTGTCCGCGAGAAGCTTACGGAGGCCCTCAAGTCCCTCTACAGGAAGGACCACTACGGAAGGGAAGTGATCGACAGGAAGAGGGGTATTACTGTGGCCTTCAGTGATTTCGGCGACAGCAGCGTGGACCTTGTCGTAAAACAGTATGTGCTGGTTGAGGAAAGGATTCCGTATATCGCAGCGGCAAAGGAACTTATCTACAATACCCTCAATGAGAACGGAATCGAAATCCCGTTCACTCAAAGAGACGTCTACATAAAGCAGAACGTAAAATGATACTTTATATCATAATTGCCGCAGCAGCGGCCGCACTCGTTGCCTGGGCCTTGACTCATTTCATCGCGAAGTCGAATTATACCCGCGAAATGGTCAGGCTGGAGGGGGAACTGAACGCCGAGAAGGCGCTTCGCGCCCACGAGGCCGAAGTGGCGCAGGTCCGTCTCGATGAAGCCAGGGCGAACTATGACAAGACTCTGGCAGACCTCAAGGAGAACCAGAAGGCAGTGATTGAAGCCACCAAAAACGAACTGGCGCTCGAAAACGAGAAGCGCATGAAGGCCCGCGAGGAATCCATCAAAAAAGAGGCCGCAGAGACAATCAAAAATATCACGGAGGGGCTCGATAAGAACATCAAAGAGATGAAGGATGCCTTCGAGGCCCAGAAAAAGGCCCATACCGAAGACAGCGCCTCCATCAAGACCAAGTTCGACGAGACGGTAAACAATCTCCGCAAGCAGACCGAGTCCATAGGCAACCAGGCAGACGATCTTGCAAAGGCCCTCAAGGGACAGAACAAGATGCAGGGTATCTTCGGAGAAACCATCCTGGAGAATATCCTGATCAAGGAGGGCCTGACTCCCGGGCGCGACTACGACGCCGAGTTCTACCTTCGCGACCGCAAGGGCAATATCATCCAGAACGAAGAAACCGGCCGCAAAATGCGCCCGGACTTCGCCCTCCATTTCCCGGACAATACGGATGTGCTGCTGGACTCCAAGGTTTCGCTGACCGCCCTTTCCGATTACTACAGCGCGGAGACTGACGAGCAGCGTAAAGACGCCTCCAAACGTAATCTGGAATCTATCCTGGCGCATATAGGCGAACTCACCTCAAAAGAGTACCAGAAGTACGTGGAGGGCCGCACAACGCTTGAGTATGTGATAATGTTCATCCCCAATTACGGCGCATATCAACTCGCCAAGATGGAGGACCCGGACATCTTCGCCAAGGCATTCAAGCAGAATGTGCTTATCACTACTGAGGAGACGCTTATTCCGTTCCTGCGCCTGATACGCTCGGCCTGGGTCCAGAAAGACCAGCTCGACAACATGGCCGACATAGTCAATGGCGCCCAGAAGATGGTGGACCGCGTCGCGATTTTCTGTGAGAAGAATACCGAGGTCGGCAACTCGCTCGCCCGCACGGTGAAGCTCTTCGAGGACAATACCCAGCGCCTCGTGGACGGCCGCCAGAGCATAGTCAAAGCCGCCAATGAAGTCATAGAAGCCGGAGTGAAACTCACTCCGGGCAAATCGTTGCCCGAAGCTGCAGAATAGCCGGCCATGAACCCGTTCCTCAGACAGGTCGCACTCCATTACTACAGGCAGGAGGGCTTGGGGGAGAAGATATTCATCTTCCCCAACCGTCGTTCGCTTGCGTTTTTCCGCAAGCATCTTTGCGACTGCGCCGCTGAGGATAAAAGAACGCTTCTTGCTCCCCGGCTCACTACCATCAACGATTTCTTCTGCACGATGACGGGCACTTCGTCCTCGGACAGGATATCCCTGCTTCTCGAACTCTATCCTGTTTACGGTAAACTGAACCCAAAGGCGGAATCGCTCGACGATTTCATCTATTGGGGCGACGTTCTGCTTTCGGATTTCGACGATGTGGACAAGTACAGGGTCGACGCCAGGATGCTTTTCGCGAACATAGCGGACCTCAAGGCCATCAGGGACGACTTCGAGTATGCGGACAAGACCCAGCTTGCAGCTATCGAGAAACTGGCCGGGCACTTCAAGACCGTGCCCCATACCGGCAATCCCCGCAGGGATGTCAAGGAGAATTTCCTGCAAATCTGGAATATACTTTTTCCGCTCTACACGGGCTTCCGCGAAGCGCTGAAAGCCAGGGGCATGGCCTATGAAGGCATGGTCTACAGGGACCTTGCCGACAGACTGGAAGATACTCCGGTCCAGGACGTGCTCAACAGCGCTTTCCCGGGAATCCGGACCTGCGTGTTCGTGGGCCTAAACGCCCTGAACGAGTGCGAGAAGGCGGTGATGAAGAAGCTCCATAATGCCGGCCTCGCGGAGTTCTGCTGGGATTATGACGGCAAGTTTATAAGGGAGAACATGGCTCTGTTTCCCAGCGCATTCACGCCTGAAATCCCGGCCGCAAAGCCCCGGGTCCATATATGCAGCGTCCCGTCGGCGACCGGCCAGGCGAAGCTGCTGCCGGGCCTGCTCGCCAGCGTGCCCGAGGGCGAGCGGGGGCTGGACTTCGCCGTGGTCCTTGCCGACGAGACGATGCTGATGCCGGTACTCAATAGCCTGCCAGGCCTCGAGAGCGGGGTAAACGTGACCATGGGCTACCCGATGGGCGCAAGCGAATGGTCTTCGCTGATGCACGACGTGCTGGCCCTCCAGACCCACATGCGGCAGAAGGGCGGGGAGTGGTTTTTCTACCACAGGAATGTCCATGACATCGTATCATCGGCTATTGTACAGGCCCTGCTTTCCGAAGAAGAGAAGGATAAGGTCAAAGAAATAGTCAAAGCGGCCAAATACTATATCCCGCAGTCGGATTTCGGCGGTGGCTCCGTCCTCGGAACAATCTTCCGGCCGGTAGTGAAAGACCTCGCGGACGCCGGCGCCGCGCAGACGGACGCGCTGGCGGACTACCTGCTCGAGGTTACCGTCACCCTCGCGTCGCTCCTGTGCGGCGCCCCGCAGGCCGATGTCCTGCAGCTGGATTTCGCGAAACGCTACTATCAGGCGGTGACCAGGCTGCGCGACCTCTCTCTGGGCGTGCTCCCGCGGACATGGATCCACCTGCTCGAACAGATACTGGCCGGCATCAGCGTCCCCTTCGAGGGCGAACCGCTCGGCGGCCTCCAGGTGATGGGCCCGCTCGAGACCCGCGCTCTCGACTTCAAGCACATAGTGATACTCAACGCAAACGAGGGAGTGTTTCCGCGCATCAGCGCCGGCTCTTCGTTCGTGCCCGCTGAACTTCGCATAGCCTTCGGCCTGCCCACCTACGAGCGCCAGGACGCAGTCTGGGAGTACTATTTCTACAGGATGATAGCCAGGGCGGAGAATGTCTGGATGCTGTATGATTCCCGTACGGAAGGGCTTAAGACAGGGGAGGAGAGCCGTTATGCCAAGCAACTGCGTTACCTGTATCCCGACCGCTTCGATATAGAGGAATCGGTAGCCCAGACCGATGTGTCGGGCTCCGACGGAATAGAGGATATTCCCAAAACACAGGCGGATATTGACTGCATAAGAAATAAGGAATATTCTGCGAGTTCTCTCAGCAAGTATATAACATGCCCGGCCCAGTTCTATTATGCTGTCGTGCAGAAACTGGAACCCGAGGACGAAATCAAGGATACCCTTGACCCCGGGACCCTGGGCAGTGTTTGCCACGACACCCTCGAAGCCCTGTATGAAGGCGAGGAGGCGATGAAGTCCGACAGGGATTTCGACAAACTCGACAGGAAGAAAAAGGGATTTCAAAGAACCGTCACCAAAGAGTATCTTCAGGGCTGGCTGAAACGCAGTGCCGACATCAAACGCAAAGTTTTGTCGCTTATTCGCCTTAAACTCAAGAGCGTGGAAGTAGCCGGGGAAGACCTGGTAACGGCAGATATTATCGTCAGGTACGTACTCAGGGTCATAGAAAGCGATCTTAAACTGCTTGGACAGCGTGATTCGTTCCGGATACTCGGTCTCGAAGAGCATATGGACGCGGTCGAAATCGCCGGGCACAAATTCTTCGGTTACATAGACCGCATCGACTCCTTCGACGAGGGTATCGTCAGGGTAGTGGATTATAAGACCGGAGGGGATAAGCCCGAGGTGCTGTCTGCAGACTACAATGCGGCTAAACTGCTGGACCACAAATACAAGGCGGCCTTGCAGTTCTTTATCTACGACCGTCTTATCGAAGCGGACAAACGCTTCGCCGGAAAGGAGGTGCGCAACGCCATGTATGCGATGGGCAGTTTCTTCACCGAAGACGTCCAGGCGTACCCCCAGAATGAAGATTTCAACCGGAAGGTCGAAGATGCGCTTGAGGCCCTCTTTGCCGAGATGGAGGATCCGGCGCACGGGTTTGCCCGTGTCGAAGACAAGATAGGAAGCCCTTGCGGATATTGTGATTTCAGGGCCATTTGCGGCCGCGCATCAAAGGAGAGGTGATGGAAGAGCTAGACAGGATACTTAAGCCCGTCCGCGAAGAAGGCGGAGTTGAGGTGATGAAGGCGTCCGCCGGTTCCGGCAAGACGTTCTCCCTTGCGCGCGAGTACATCCGGCTCCTCCTTACTAACCGCGACGAGGACCATGCTTACCGCCACATTCTGGCGGTGACCTTTACCAACAAGGCCACGGAAGAGATGAAGTCCAGGATCATCGATTCGCTGGACACCCTTGCAAGATATCCCGAACATTCGCTCTACCGCGACTATCTTATGAAGCACTGCGGCTTCCAGTCCGAAGAGGAGCTTCAGAAGGCAAGCAAACGCGCCCTGGCCGACATCCTCGGTGACTACGGCGCATTCTCGGTGAGCACCATAGACCATTTCTTCCAGAGAGTGCTAAGGGCATTTTCGAGGGAGGTGGGGCAGTTCGCCGAGTATCAGGTGGAACTCAACCGCGACGCCCTGGTCGCGGAGGCCGTGGACCGCGTGCTCGACTCGCTGTCCGAGGGCGACGGCGCCCTGCTCGACTGGCTTTCCAGGACTTCGGTCGAAAGTATCGCATCCGGCGACGGCTACCGTCTCAGGGACGGCCTCGGCACTTTCGCGGACGGTTACATGTCGGAGGATTACCGCGACAAAGCGGAAGCCCTGGGAATGGACAGGACAAAGGCCTTCTCGGAAGAGAACCTCAAGGCCCTCAGGCAGGTATGCGACAAGATAGTCAAGGACTATGATACCGGACTCAAGGCCGCAGCCGCAGCTGCACTCTCCGCAGCGGAAGCCCAGCCCAAACCGGGCAAAAACCTGATTTCGAGGCTGCAGGAGATTGCCCGGAACGGTCTTGCCGGAACCAGAAAAGAGTTCACTTCCGAGCCGCCGAAGTTCTGGACAGACGCCCTGGAAGCCGGCATTGTCACCGAGGTGGCCGCCTATGGGCTCGAGCCACTGAAAATCTACCGGACAGCGCAGATACTCCGTACCCAGATATCCGTATTCAGGGTGGCAGACGCCCTGGACAGGCAGTTCCAGAACCTGCTTAAAGAAAAGAACGTGCTGAGCCTGGACGATACCAACTCCATTCTCAGGGACATAATCGGCGGTTCCGACGCTCCGTTCATCTATGAAAAGGTAGGCGTACGCTACAGGCATTTCCTGCTGGATGAATTCCAGGACACGTCATCTACCCAGTGGGACAACTTCCGCCCGCTGCTGGCAAACAGCATATCCGAAGGCTGCTACAACCTAATCGTAGGCGACGTAAAACAGAGCATCTACCGCTGGCGCAGCGCCCGCTGGGACATCCTGGACCAGAAAGTCCAGGACGAACTCCGGCGCACCGCCCTCCATCCTCTGCTCAACAACAGGCGGAGCGCTAAGGAGATAGTGGGTTTCAACAACAGTTTCTACAAGACCTGGGCGGAGAAACTGGACATCCAGTTGGGCTCCGAGATAGCGGGCAGCGCTGCGGCCGAAGAGGCCTCGCGCCGCTCGATAGCCGACATATACTCCGACGTGGAACAGGTCCACATGAGCCGTTTCACCGTCCCCGGCAGTGTAGAGGTTACTTACTGTGAGAAGCAGTACCTCTACGATTACACGGTCGCCGCGGTCAAGGAAGCAATGGCAAGGGGTTTCACCCCCCGGGACATAGCTGTGATCGTGAGGACCAACGCCATGGGCCAGGAGGTTGCAGCACGTCTCATACGGGAGCAGTTCCACGTCATCACTAACGACTCACTGCGCATCGGCAGCGGCTGGTCGGTAAGGACTCTGGTGGCAAGGCTCTACCTCATCGACAACCCGTCGGACAGGATCAACAGTTTCCATGCGGGCGAATTCAAGCCGGAGGCGCTGGATTCCTGCCAGTCGCTGACCGACCTCTGCGAACGCATTCTCGCCGGTCTCCCGGCTGACAGGGTCAACGCCGACACCCTGTACGTGCTGGCCTTCATGGACCTCGTCCGCGATTTCGTCGCCTCGAACGGCAACTCGCTTCACTCTTTCCTCAAATACTGGGCGGAAGAAGGCATGCGCAGGAGCATCTCGTCGCCTGAAGGGACGGACGCCATAACCATCATCACCATCCATTCGGTCAAGGGCCTCGGCTATCCTTGCGTCATTTTGCCCGTAGGCGCAGAATTCTGGATTTATTCGCTCGCGAAGTTCTGGGAGGCGCCGGATGTCAAGGGTACGCCGTTGGAGAAGGTCGAGCCGGCTCTTTACAATACCGGCCTGAGCTCCGGTTCGCGCGACACCCTGTTCGCAGATAACTACTGCCGCGAACTCAGGATGACCTATATCGACAAGGCCAACGTCTGGTATGTGGCGACTACCCGTGCGGCCCAGGCCATGCACATAATCGGTATCAAGCCTTCGGATGCGGTCTGCCGGAGAGCGAAAGGCGATCCGTGGGCCAGGTTCGGCGGCTTCGGGGAGGCGCTCTACGAGTATTGTACCGACGCCGCGCAGGCCGTGGAGGCGCAGCCGCTTGAAAACACGGACGGCTTCCTCGAGCGCTACCTGTTCGGGACGGTCTCTCCGAAGGAGGAACTGCCCGGACGCGCATGGATAAAGCCCATGCCGCCGAAGGAGGATGTGGACCTGAAGTACTATAGTGCAGGTGAGGCCGGAGCAAATGCCCGCCCGCAGGTCAGGATCAAGACGGATTCGGCCGATTTTTTCGATCCGGAAGGGGAGACCGGAATAGCCGCCTCTCGTCGCATACGCGGCACCGTGCTCCACAAGATACTGGAGACCGTGGCCGGGCCGGAGGATCTGCCGCGTTCAGTGGCCATGGCGGTCGACGCCGGACTGCTGTCGGCGGATCAGGGCAGGGAAGCCGAAGTTATGCTTGCCCATGCAATCGGGTTCGTCACTCCCCGCGGCTGGTTCCCGGGCGATGCTGCCAGACTGCTGGACGAAAGGGAAATCATCACCCCGGACGGTGCTACCCTGCGTCCCGACAGGGTGGTACTCAAGGACGACGGCTCGGTAGAGATCGTGGACTACAAGTTCGCCGAGGAAAAGGGCTCGTACATACGGCAGGTCCGCCGGTACGCACAACTGTACCGGGCCATGGGCTATAAGGATGTGAAGGCCTTCCTCTGGTATGTGGACAAAGACGAGGTCCTGCAGGCCTAGACGCTGAGTATTTTCGCAGTAAGCTCGACCAGCAATTCTCCCGGATCAGTGGTTCCGGAGCCATCGCCGCCTTTCCCCAGATAGTCGTACTCGCACAGCATGGAAACTATTTTCATGGCTTTAGGCACCGGATAATTCCGGACGGCCTGGTCGTACTGGCGGTAGAAGTAGGGGTTGACGCCGGCAAGGGCGCGGGCTTTGTCGTCCTGGGAAGGGTAGGGTGTCCTCTGGAGAAGGGCTCCGTAACGGAGGATGCGGTTGAATTCGTTGAACATCGCGCTCACGGCGGCGGGCAGGGCGAAGCGGGCCGAATTGCCGATATGGGCAGCGATCTTCAGGGCTTTGGCCGAATTGCGTGCGGAGATTTCCTTGTTGAGTTCGAAGACGGTGAACTGGCGGGAAACGCCTACGTTGCGCTCTATGTCAGCCGCGCTGATGCGGGTCGTCCCTTCCGGCAGGGCTTTCAGGAGTTTGTCGGTCTCCAGGACTATGGTCGAGAGGTTGCTGCCCACCGACTCGCCCAGCAGCGCGGCCGCATCGGGATCTATGCGCAGGCCTCTTGATTCATAGTAGGAACTGATCCAGGATGGGATTTCGTAGTCCCTTACGGGCTGGCTGTCAACCACCGCGCCGATTTTCAGCGCTTCCTTGTAGAGGGATTTGCGCTTGTCGGCGGAAGCGCCGTGCATCAGGATTACCAGAACGGTAGTATCCAGCGGGTCTTCGCAGTAGATACTAAGCTGCTCGAGGGTTTTCATAAGCTGGGCTTCGCGCACCACCACAAGCACCCTGTCCGACATCATCGGGAACTGGCGGGCGGCGGAGATGACCTGCTCGGCGGTAACGTCTGCGCCGTAGCAGACAGTTTCGTTGAAGTCCTTGGAGAATTCGTCTATGCAGTTGGCCAGTATAGCTTCGCAGACAAGGTCGGGATAATAGGCCTCCTCGCCCATCAGAAGGTAGACGGGCTTGAACTGACCGTTTTTGATCTCGTCAATAAGCTCCCGGCACTGGGAAGCGACATTAATTCCTTGCTTAGCCATTCCATACAAAGATAATAATTTGTATATTTACACGATATAATCTTTACGTGAAAAAATGGCAATAATCGAGATTAAGAACGTCACCAAGACTTTCGGGGAGAAAGTGGCTCTGGACAATGTGAGCCTCGACATCCCGGAAGGCGGAATTTTCGGTCTGCTGGGCCCCAACGGAGCCGGCAAGACCACCCTCATACGTATCATTAACCGCATAACCATACCTACCGGGGGCCAGGTCTTTTTCCAGGGCCGCCCTATCACCCAGAGCGACGTCGAGAAGATAGGCTACATGCCCGAGGAGCGCGGCCTTTACCGCAAGATGAAGGTCGGCGACCAGGCCATGTACCTTGCCCAGCTGAAGGGCATGAGCTCGGCCGACGCCCAGCGCGAACTCAAGAAATGGTTCGTCCGCTTCGAGATCCAGGGCTGGTGGGACAAAAAAGTGGAGGAGCTCTCGAAGGGCATGGCCCAGAAACTCCAGTTTATCACTACTGTGGTCCATAAACCGAAGCTGATGATCCTGGACGAGCCGTTCTCAGGTTTCGATCCCGTCAACGCGGATATTATCCGCAAGGAGATTCTCCGTCTCAAGGACGAAGGCGCTACTATTATTCTCTCCACGCACAACATGGAGAGCGTCGAGGAACTCTGCGACAACATCGCCCTGATCAATCAGGCCAGACTGGTCATCACCGGAGGCGTCGACGAAATCCGCCGCAAATATGGAAACAACAACGTCGAGCTGGTCTATACCGACGCCGACGGCCGCCACACCGAGGTCCTTCCGCGCGAGACGGACGGTGCTTCGACCCTGGAGGCCTACATCGAAAAGGGAGTCGCCATCAATTCCTACAAGGAGCTGATGCCCAGAATGAACGACATATTCATCAAACTCGTAACGGAAGGGAAGTAAGCCATGAAACTGCATACAATAGGAATAGTCATAAGGCGCGAATATCTGAACCGCGTCAAGAAAAAGAGTTTCCTCGTCACTACTTTCGTCGTTCCCATCCTGATGGCGGCCCTGTGCATAGTGCCCGTTGTCCTGATGATGAACAGCAAGGAGAAGACAAAGAAGATAGCCGTGGTCGACCAGTCCGGCATCGTAATGCCTTATCTGGAGGACAACGACGTCCTGAATTACACTGACTGCAGCGCGGAGCCCCTTGATTCGGTCAAGGCTTACATGGCGGCCCGCGGTTTCGACGGCGTGCTCCATATTTCGGAGCTCAACGACGAAAAGAGCGTCTCGGCAGACTTTACCTCCCAGAAGCCCGTAGGAATGAGTACTACGGAGATGATGAACGGCAGGATCAACGCCGCGGTCGAGGCCTACAGGGTAAGCACCTACGGTATAAAGGACCTCGACAAGATAATGAAGGAGATAAAGTCCAACGTAAGGATCAACTCCTTCACCCGCGACGAAGAGGGCAAGGAAAAGATAAGCGACGCAAGCGTCAACTCCATCCTCAGCATGGTGCTCGGCATTTTCATTTTCATCTTCATCACCATGTTCGGCGCGATGGTCATGTCCGCCGTGATCGAAGAGAAGTCCAGCCGTGTGGTAGAAGTCCTCATCAGTTCGGTCAAGGCTACCGAGCTCATGTTCGGCAAGATCATCGGCATCGCCCTTGTCGCCTTCACCCAGTTCCTGCTGTGGATACTCCTGACCGGAGCAATCGTAGGTGCGGCCATGGGCATCATCCTCCCGAAGATGACGGCCGACAAGGATCCGATGGAGATGGTCGAAGCCATGTCCGGCATGAATCCAGATATGGTCAACCTCCCGTTTGCGACCGGCAACGCCGAAATCGACGCGGTAATCGGAACTCTCCAGGGTCTGAACCTCGGAAGCATAGCCCTGTATTTCGTCATTTTCTTCATCCTCGGCTACTTCCTCTACGCTTCACTCTATGCAGCAATAGGTTCGGCAGTGGAGAATGAAGGGGATACCCAGCAGCTCCAGCTGCCGGTGACTATCCCCCTGATGCTGGCCTACTTTATTGCGCTGTATGCCTTCAACGCGCCCGACAGCAGTATAGCGGTCTGGGGCTCGCTGATCCCGTTCACCTCGCCTATAGTGATGCTTGCGCGCATCCCGTTCCATGTCCCGGCCTGGCAGATCATCCTTTCGATAGCGCTTCTGGCCCTGACTACTTTCGGCTGCGCATGGCTTTCGGCCAAGATATACAAAGTCGGTATCCTGATGTTCGGCAAGAAGTCGACCTTCAAGGATCTTTGGAAATGGCTCAAAATGAAATAGAGATATGAAGAAACTCCTAATGTTGTTAACGGCTGCCGCGCTGCTTTCGTCCTGCGGGACGGTAGTGTGGTCTTCGTTCGAGTGGAAAAAGATTCCCGCGGACGGTCACCGTACCGGAGTGACGGCTCCCAATGCGGATAACCCCGAAGAGGCCCTCGGAGTAAGCAACGGCGAATTCTACATGACCCCGGGCGGCAAGATCATCATCGGTGGAGCCACCCCCGAGGTCGCCAGGATACTCTACGGCGCCCAGGAAGAGATGGCGGACCTGAAGACGGTCGTCGGCCACTCCCTGAACGGAATGAAGGCAAGGCGGCCTGAGAGCGCCCTTTCCAACTGGACTGTCGACGCCATTATGGAGGCTGCTGAGAACTATACAGGGATGAAGATCGACCTCGGAATCACCAATTTCGGCGGAATCCGGGCCGACATCCCCCAAGGCGAAATCCTCAAGGACGATATAGTCTCGATGTTCCCCTTCAAGAATTATCTTGCGGTGGTTACCCTTCCCGGCTGGAGGGTAAGGGAGATCTTCAACCAGATGGCCCAGGAAGGCGTTCAGGCCTTAGGAGGAGTGAAACTGGTGATTAAGGACAAACAGATTGAGAGCGCCCTGGTAGGGGGAGAGCCCCTCAACGATACGAAGTCGTACAACCTGGCTACAATCAATTTCCTTCTCAACGGAGGAGACGGCCTCAAGCTGGGCGAGGAGGCTATTCAGACGGTAGTTACGGATGTCCTTGTCATTGATGTAATACTGCCCAAAGTCCTCAAACTCGACTCTGAAGGCAAGACGGTCGATTATGCAACAGACGGCCGTGTAACCATAATCAAATAAGGAGGGAAGGCGATGAAAAAGAATGTATTTGTTTTGGCGGTAGCCGCCCTGATGGCTGTCTCATGCGGGACGACCTCGACCAGCCTTGTAATCCTCCATGTGAACGATACCCATTCCCACCACGAAGCGATGAGAAGCGGAGCCCGCAAGGGCCAGGGCGGAGTTATAGAACGCACCGCCATCATCGACAGCGTCCGCAATGCCCGCGGCCAGAGCAACGTCCTTCTGGTCCACGCCGGCGACTTCAACCAGGGAACGTCCTATTACACCACCTTCGGCGGCCTGCTCGAGGTAGATCTGGTCAATGCCATGGGCTACGACTGCATCACGCTTGGCAACCACGAATTCGACAACGGCCTTGAAGACCTTGCGGCGCGCGTAAAGAAGATCAAGTGCCCGGTGCTCTGCGCCAATGTAGACTTCTCCGGGACGCCTCTCGACGGGCTTATCAAGCCTTACGCCACTTTCAGGAGGGGAGGCCTTAAGATAGGCGTGGTCGGAGCCACATCCGACCTTGCCAAGATGGTCTCCGCCTCGATAGCTGCCAGGCTTACCCAGCTGGACAATGTAGAAACGGTCAATTACTGGAGCAAGTACCTCCGCAGCAATGAAAGCTGCGACATGGTGATTTTCCTCTCCCACCTGGGATATCAGGAGGATCAGGATATAGTCCCGAGTCTCCATGGAGTGGATATCGTGATCGGCGGCCACAGCCATACCTTCGTGGACGGTTTCGTCTATGTGGCTGATGCCGACGGAAAGCAGGTCCCCGTCATTACGGACGGCTGCTGGGGCTATGATATGGGAGAAGTAATCGTCAGGTAACATATGATAAGGTCGATGACAGGCTACGGCAAGGCCGTGGCGCAGCTTGCAGGGGGGAACCTCACGGTAGAGATACGGAGCCTCAACGCCAAAAGCGCGGACGTGAGCCTTAAAACCTCCCTCATCCCCAAGGACAAGGACATAGCCGTCAGGCGCAGGATAGCCGACGCCCTGGTACGCGGGACCATCGACGTCTTCCTGACCTGGGAGCCCACGGCTGCGGCTTCGGCCGGAACCGTCAACGCTGAACTGGTCAGGGAGTATTACAGACAGATTTCCGCCGTCCGGGCCGATATGGGAGCCGGCGGGAGCGACGACAGCATCCTTGCTGCAATTCTCCGTTTCCCCGATGTCGTGGACAGCGGGAAGAAGGATTTCATCACCGAGGAAAACTGGCCCGTTGTCGAGGCTGCGTTCGACGAATGCCTCGCCATGGTTGACCAGTACCGCATCCATGAAGGAGAGGCTCTCCGCAAGGATATTACCGGCAGGGTGCAGCTCATCCTTGACCTGTACGATGAAATCGAAGCCCTCGAAGGCGAGAGGATAGAGGCTGTAAGGGCGAAAATCCTCAAGGCGGCCCAGGAACTTAGCATTAACATGGGCGGAGAACGTTTCGAGCAAGAGATGATACTGTATCTGGAGAAGATGGACATAAACGAAGAGAAAGTCCGGCTCCGCCAGCACTGCAAGTACTTCCTGGACACGATGGACAGCGAACCCTATCCGGGAAAGAAACTGGGCTTCATCATCCAGGAAATGGGCCGCGAAATCAATACTACGGGCTCGAAAGCCTCCCACGCCGGAATCCAGAAATGCGTGGTCCGTTGCAAGGACGAACTGGAAAAGATACGTGAGCAATCAATGAACATACTATAAGCATATGGAAGAAGAAAGCAGGAAACTCAATTTTCTTGAGGAAATAATCGAGGAAGATCTCAGAACCGGGAAAGTGGATTCAATCCTGACCCGTTTCCCTCCGGAGCCCAACGGATATCTGCATCTGGGCCATGCCAAGAGCCTTTGCATCAATTTCGGCCTTGCGCAGAAATACGGAGGGAAGACCAACCTCCGCTACGACGACACCAACCCTACCAAGGAAGATACGGAGTATGTGGACGCCATCAAGGAAGACATCAAGTGGCTCGGTTTCCAGTGGGAGAAGGAACTCTACGCTTCCGATTATTTCGACCAGCTCTACGAGTGGGCCGAAGACATGATCAAGCGAGGGCTGGCCTACGTCGACGACGAGACTCAGGAAGAGATTTCTGAGCACCGCGGTACGGTGGACAAACCGGGCATCGAGAGCCCTTACCGCAACCGCAGCGTGGAAGAGAATCTCAGGCTGTTCCGCGAGATGAAGGCAGGGAAGTATGCCGACGGCGAGAAGGTGCTTCGCGCAAAGATTGACATGGCCCACCCCAACATGATGTTCCGCGACCCGCTGATGTACCGCATCAAGCATGCACACCATCACAGAACAGGCGACAAATGGTGCATCTACCCCATGTATGACTTCACCCACGGCCAGTGCGACTCAATAGAGCATATCACCCATTCCATATGCACGCTCGAATTCGACGTCCACCGTCCCCTTTATGACTGGTACATCCAGACACTGGGTATATTCCCTTCTCATCAGTATGAGTTCGCCAGGCTCAACCTCACTTATACCCTGATGTCGAAGCGCAAGCTCCTCGAGCTTGTCCAGAAGGGATTCGTGTCCGGCTGGGACGATCCCCGAATGCCTACGCTCTGCGGCGTAAGGCGCAGGGGCTACACTCCCGAGGCGCTTAAGATGTTCTGCGACAAGATAGGTGTGACGAAGCGCGACCAGCTCATGGACATCCAGCTCCTTGAGTGGTGCGTAAGGCAGGACCTCAATGCCCGCAGCAACCGCTACATGGTCGTCTCCGACGATCCCATCAAGATTACCCTCACAAACTGGCCGGAAGGCAAAGTGGAGTGGTTCGAGTGCCCGCTTAATCCGGCGGAACCTGAAGGCGCAACCCGCAAGGTCCCGTTCACGGGCGAACTGCTCATAGACAGGGCGGACTTCATGGAGGACGCGCCCAACAAGTTCTTCAGGCTCAAGCCCGGCGGAGAAGTGCGCCTCAAGTACACTTACATCATCAAGTGCAACGAACTGGTCAAGGACGCCGACGGAAAGGTTGTGGAACTGAAGTGCACCTACGATCCTGCGACCCGTCCGGGCGGAGGCGAGTGGCGCTCGGTCAAGGGAACGATCCACTGGGTGTCGACCGCCTTCATGAAGGAGATCGAGCTCAGGCAGTACGACCGCCTCTTCACCCTTGCCGACATGAGCCAGGTGCCTGAGGACAAGGACTATAAGGATTTTCTGAACCCCCAGAGCCTCGTTATCGAAAAAGGCTTCGCCGAGCCCGCCCTGCTCGAAGACAAGTCCGGAATAGCCGTACAGTTCGAGCGCGTCGGCTACTACATCGCCGACAAAGACAGTACTCCGGAGCATCCGGTCTTCAACAAAACCGTCGCCCTCAAGGATTCCTATAAGCCTGAATAATGTACAAGAGTTACTGGCTGTCGCTGTTTTTCTGCCTGCTGACCATTGGAATAGTAGGCTACACGCGCATGGACGATGCGCTGGACAAAGAGGCCGGAAAGGATCAGAAGATTGAGTACAGCGTCGTTTTCAATGCCGCTACACTCGAACAGAAGATTATCGGGCTTCCTTACGACGAAATCTCCAAACGCTACGAACCCGCTGAGATGATTACAGGAAAGAAGAAAAGCGGTTATTTCTCCGCTCATTATACTAACCTGCAGATATTCACCAGGGGTGAGGATCACATAGTAAGAGGTATGACCGTTCAGTTCAAGAACGGCATCGCCGCTTCAATCAAGCCGGACAAGCCGGATGAAAAGGAGAGACTTTCAGCAAAGGTCCTGAACCTCAATCCTTTGGCGTTCAAGATGATAGATTCCGAATTCGGGACCAGGGAAGTTGCAGTACTGAAAGGTACTCCGGAAGGATTCAAGAAATACCTCATCCTTGCCTTCGGCCTCCTGTTCCTGCTTCTTCTGTCTGCAGGCGGCTTTTTCATCGTCTGGCCTCTGGTCACACTCTTAGTGAAGAAATCCGGCGGTTGGACGGCGAGAATACTCGGTATCGTCCTGATTCTGGCCGTCACCTGGCTGTGGTTCCCGTTCATTGCCTATACGGCGGACAACATAGGCATGTATATGGGCGTGGGCCTGCCTGTGACGCTTTTAGGCCTGGTCTCACTGTTTGTTTCGACAAAGAAGCGCCGTTTTATCCCCCGCGGGACGGATAATGGGTTTGCCTACGGTCTGGTTGCTTATTCCTGCCCGTTCTCCTTTGACTTGGCGATTAACCATATGCAGAATCTCTGGACTCTCATTATGCTCGATCCCGAGAGCGAGAGGTTTGATCTCCATACCGAAATTTCCGAAAGGATAGGCCTGGACAGCGAGGATTATAAGAGGACGATGGAGAACGAAGACTCCACTATGGTGCATATCCCGAGCGAAGACAGTCTCAAGGATGACTTTGTCGACGATTACATAGAGATGCTGCTCTGTCACACCCCCGTCTTGTATGACTCAGTCCTGCGTGCCAGCCTCTATGCTCAGAAGATGGGCTACGACGTCCAGACTTTCGTCGAAAGAATGTCGCATATCGCACGGACCAAATACGGCCTCAGCGGCGGTTTCGTCGTCGAGTCCAAAAAAGAGTCCGATCCGGAACCGGACGAGCCCTCCAATCCCCTCGACTCTCTGTTTAACCAGCTGAAGAAATAATCCCTGTCATGCCTGACCTGATCGGGCATCTTAACACTTAACAAATCTTACTATGACAAAAAAACCCCCGATCAGGTCGGGGGTGACGATTAGACTAGGTTGGGGGTGACGATTAGAGTTTCATATCGAACGGGGAGAAGGGGAGGCCTTCGCAGGAGTGGAGGTTGCCGGGGCGGAAGTCGGCCCAGCCGTAGCGGAGGCCGACGGGGTCGGGAACCTGGTCGCTGCTGACGCGCAGAGTGCCTGAACCCCATTCCATCCATGCCTGGGTGACGGGTACGTAAACGCCGTCGGGGCCGCAGATCTCAAGACCTTCTATGCCTTTTTCGCGGTCGATGCCGTTGGTGCAGTTGGAAACCTTGAGCAGCAGTTCGCCTGGATTCGTTTCAGACTTCCGGAGTTCGAGGGCTTCGGGGGAGTAGCAGGCGATAGTCTCGTAACCATAGTCGCGGTTGAGGGCCAGATAAGCGAGCCTCTCGCCGACCTGCCTTTTCTGGCAGGGGTGGATCTGGCCGGTCTCATAAGGATAAACGAGGTCGTTGGTGACCACTATGCCCCCGTTGGGGATGGTGGCGGCAGCCAGATGCTGGGCGCGCCTGAAGGCGGGGGCGCTTCCGCCGTAGCCCTCCCAGGGCGCGATTTCGCACTGGTAGAAGGGCATGGCGGCGACAGTGTCGCCCCAGTCTTCGCGCCAGCGCCTGACCAGCGCGCCCATCCTTTCGACCAGGACGTCGTCGTGGCCCACGTTGGAGCAGCCCTGATACCAGATGAATCCCTTTGCGGTGTAGCCCTGCATGGGGTGTTGCATGGAATTATACATCCTGAACGGGTTGTGGTAATGGTTCTGTTCTATGCGTTCAAGGGGTTCGCCGTATGCCTCGAGAATTTCCCTGGGAAGCCAGCTCTCGACGCGGGTCCCGCCGTAGGGGAAAGCGACGATTCCGACCGGGATGTCGAGTACGGCGTTGAGCTGGCGGGCGAAGAAGAATGCGGTGGCGCTCATCCACTGCACGCCCCTCGGGTCGGCGTCGAGCCAGCCGCTGCATTTGCGGACATCGTCCAGAGGCTCGTCTGACTGGTCCTGCGAGACCGAGAACATCCTGACCTTGCCCTGCAGCTTCACGTTTGCAATGATCTCGGAGGAGCCTTCGACCGGGCAGCTGAAGTAACCACGCACGGGCATCTCCATATTAGACTGGCCGCTGGCTATCCAGACTTCGCCTATCAGAACATTCCTGATCGTGAGCTTTCCTCCGTCTCCTTCGATCCTGATGTCATACTGGTTGTATGAGGCTTCAGGGGTGTGAACTTTTACTTTCCAGACTCCGTTGCCGTCCGTAGTCGCCTTGTAGGCTTTACGGTCCCAGCCGGTGGTTACCTTGACGGCCGCCCCCGGAGAGGCATGGCCCCAGACCAAGGCCTCGCTCTGTTGCTGAAGGACCATCCTGTCGGAGCAGGGCTCCTTGACCGTAAGTTTTGCAAATGCGCTGAGACAGAGAAGCAGCAGCGCGGCTGCGGTGATTATGCGTTTCATCATGTGCTAGAAATACAATGTGGCGGAAGTCCCGTCGTAGACTGCGCTTTGCTGCCGGACTCCGTCCGGAGAGACTATCCTGACTGTAAAGTTACGTTTTTTCGGCATACCCTTGAACTTTCCTTCGCGTTCTGCGAGGGTAAAAGTCCGGGCATACTCGTTCCAGGTCATCCCTATGCGGCTGAACCTGCCCTTTTCGTAATTGTAATTCGTGCCTTCGTCTTCATACAGGCAGTATGAAGCATCGCTGCCGGTAAAGATCGTAAGGGTGAGATCGGTCTGGAGTTCGGCCGTGCTCTCGACTGCCGCGCCGGTGGGTACTATCTGCCCTGAACGCCAGTAGCGGGGGCTGTGGTCGTAGGGAGCCCATGCCTTCAGGGTCTGGCCGCCGCGGTAGTAGCGGAAGTCGTCGTGGGCGTCGTACCAGCCCGAGCCTTCGGGGAGGTAGACTTCGCGGCTGCGGGCCTTGTAGGTGTACACTGGGCATACGAGGATGGCATCGCCGAACATGAACTCGTCGCTTATCGAGCGGGCCTTCGGGTCATCGGTGAAATCCATCACCAGCGGCCTCATGATCGTATAGTCGTCGAAATGGACGCGGGCGGCCATCGTGTAGATGTAGGGCATGAGTTCGTAGCGCAGGCGGTCGGCGGCCAGGATTGCTTCGTAGGCAGGGCTGCCTTCGGAGTCGATGTTCCACGGCTCGCGCTCCGGCCATTGGCCATGGGCCCGGTAGAGAGGGCAGAAGACGCCCCACTCGTGCCAGCGGGCTTGCATCTCGCGCCATTCCAGCAGGTCTTCGGTAACCTGGCCGGTGCCGTTGTAGATTGCCTGGGCCGGCATGAAGCGCTACGCACAGGCTGTGCCTGCGGGGAAAAAACGCGCCGCGGGGGACTGCCTGCACCCTGATTATGTCTGCGGATTCGGCGGTGAGCCTTACTTTTGTGCCGTCACCGGTGCGGACGGTTATCGAATTGCCCGCACACGAAGCGAGCAGCAGACCCGCAATCAGCGGGGCTGCGAGTCTGAAGCGGATACCCGTATTCATATTCTAAATGAGTCCGAGAAGTTTGTCGCGGCTGAGCAGGCAGTTTCCGATTCCGGCAGCTTTGTTGCCGAGTTTGGAGAACCGGAACTTTGTGTCGGAACTTACCTTGGTAAGGGAGAAGCGGTTAACCGCGGTCTTGACGGGCAGCATGAGGTAGTCTTTGCCGACTATCAGGCGGCCGCCGATGATAACGAGCCCGGGGTTGAAGATGTTGATCACGCCCGCGATTCCGCGCCCGAGGGTCGCTCCCACCTCCTCTATGCCTTCGATGGCAAGCACGTCTTCTTCCTCGACGGCTTTGAGGATGTCTTTGAGGTGGAGGTCGCCATGGTTGTCGTAGATGGTGGCAAGGGAGGATTTGCGTCCTTCGCGCAGACGTTCGATTATCATCCTGTGGAGGGCGCTGCCGGAGGCTCCCGTCTCGAGACAGCCGACCTTGCCGCAGCGGCAGATGAGGTTATTGGTAAGGACGGGGAAGTGGCCTATCTCTCCGGAGAAGCCGGATTTGCCGTAGAACAGCTTTCCTTCGAGTATCATTCCCATTCCGAGGCCCCAGCTGAGATTTACGAAGATGACGTCCTTTTCGCGGTCGGGACCGAGGTTCATGTACTCGCCGTAGGTCATGGCCCTGGAGTCGTGTTCGATGGTGACCGGCACTCCGAGTTGTTGCTCGAAGAGGTCTTTCATGGGGATGTCGTCGCTGACGAAGTAGGTAAGGGAATAACCCTTTTCAGGATTTACGCGCCCCGACAGGGACACTCCGACTCCGAGTACGTCGTCCCAGCCGATATTGGCTCCGGAGACTTCCTCCCTGATGCGGAGGCAGATGTTCTTGAAGGATTCGGCGTTCGCTTCAAGGACGAAGGGGATGTCCTGGATGAAGCGTATGAGGCTTCCCTTGAAATCGCAGATGGCTATATGGAAGTGCTGGCGCGCCACGTCTACGCCTACGAAATAACCGGCTCCGGGATTGAGCCCGTAGGTGCTGGGGCGGCGTCCGCCCTTGGTTCCGACCTTGCCTTCGTCCTGGACGAGGCCATCCTCGATCATCTCGGAAATGATCTTGGTGATAGTCGGGACGCTGGTGTCGAGATCGCGGCTGAAATCTGAAATGCTGTATGTGCCGTGGTCGATGCAGAGGCGCAGTATCTCTTTCTTGAGCTGCGCATTCTTGCTGTCTTCCGTAACGAGTCGTGCTGTCATATCTGTCGATTTTCTGACAAATTTATAAAATAAAATGCGTATATTTGGAGGTTGTTTAAAAATTTTTTGAATATTTTTAATAATGGCGAAGGGGAAAGTAAGAAAAATCATTAAGGGGGCGCGCATCGGCATGCGCGGCAAGCTGATCCTCAGCCTTGGCGCGATCGCGGCCGTCCTGCTCCTCTCCAGCGTTATCTCCGTGCTGGAGTACAGCAAGATGAGTTCGTATGTTTCGGACCTCATCGCCAAAGACATCAACAGTATCAACGACGCACGCCGCCTTGGCGAAGCGGCCGAGGAATACAACCTGGCTATTCTGGCGGCAATCGGAGACGGCTCCGTGACGGAACTCCCGGACTTCGACGCCATGGCCTTCATGCAGAAGTGCGACAGCCTTAGCAAGGCATTTACCGGTACCTCCGAACTGGCGGACTCGGTCAAATATGCCTATTCGGCCTATATGCTTACTTCCCTGGAACTGGGGTATGTCATCAAGGCCGATTTCATCAACACCCGCGACTGGTATTTCGACCGCCTGCAGCCCCGTTTCGGCAGGCTCCGCAGGGATATCGACAACCTGAGCCTCGCCATCTACGATGACCTGCGCTCCAATTCCGAGAACATGGACAGCAGCCTTTACCGCAGCATCATCCCCGGCATCGTGGCGGTGGGAGTAGGACTGCTTCTGGTCGTGATGCTTCTGCTCTTCATGCTCTCGTATTACGTGAAGCCTACCTACAGGATGGTGGCAGGCCTGAGCGCCTATCGCTCCTACAACAAGAAATACAACGTCAGTTTCGACGGCGACGACCAGCTCAGGGAAATCAACGACGGCATAGCCGAACTGACGGCCGAGAACCAGACTCTTCGCAAAAGGATAGTGGATCTGAAGAATGAACCTAAAGGCAATCAGTAGGAATGTGGGCTATGCGTTGCTCGTCAGCGCACTGTTCATGCTTCTCGCTCTGTTCGTCTCGTGGGGGACGCACGACGGAGCGCAGACAGGCCTTTTCATCAGCTTCCTGATCACCTTCATATCGGGCTTTTTCCCCTTCATTTTCGTCAGGGGAGCCCAGCCGATCACCATCAAGGACGGCTACATGATCATCGTGATCTCGTGGCTGCTCTCGTTCATTTTCGGAATGCTGCCGTATGCCCTCTGGGGCGACCCGTTCACCCTGGCCAACGCATGGTTCGAGAGCGTTTCCGGATTCACGGCCACCGGAGCTACGGTCATCTCCGACGTGGAATCCCTGCCGCCCAGCCTGCTGTTCTGGCGCTCCGCCACCCATTTCATCGGGGGCTTGGGAGTCACCGTGTTCCTTCTGCTGCTCATCCCGTCCGCGAGCCCCATACGTTCGCGCCTTACCAATATGGAACTGTCCTCGCTCTCGAAATCGGGCTATGCTGCCCGTTCCGGCAAGACGGTCTTCATCTTCACATACGTGTATCTGGGCATTTTCGTGCTCTCGAGCGTGAGTTACCTGCTCGCCGGCATGGGCCCGCTGGATGCCGTGTGCCAGGCCTTCAGCGTCAGTGCGACGGGCGGATTCAGCACCCGCAACGACTCTATCCTGGGCTTCCACTCGACCACGGTCGAGGGCCTGACGATGCTGTTCATGCTGCTGTCCTCGCTGCATTTCGGCCTGCTGTTCCTTGCGGTGGTTAACCGTTCGCTCAAGCCGCTGAACAGCCCGGTGCTTAAGTTCTATCTGTGCACGGTTCTGGCCGTTTCGCTCATTACCGGCCTCTCGCTCAGGTTCAGCGGCACCATCCCCACCCTTGGCAGGGCAATGTGGTGCGGCGCCTTCCAGACTATAAGTACTGTCACGACTACTGGTTTTGCCATCGCAGACAATTCCGCGTTCCCGATGTGGACAAATGTCCTGCTGCTCGGAATGGCGGTGATGTGCGGCTGCGCGGGATCCACCTCCGGCGGTATCAAGGCCGACCGTGTGTTCATACTTCTCAAGACCATAGGCCGACAGATAGGCAAGACTCTGCATCCCAACCTGGTCAACGAAGTCAAGGTGGGGCCGCGCGTCCTCCACGAAGAAGAAGTCACGCAGTATCTCCTGTATATAGCTTTCTACGGACTTGTCCTCCTGATTTCGACCGTAACAGCCCTCTGTCTCGGTATCGGGGCCGAAAGTGCTTTCTCCGGTTCGGTCTGCTCCCTGGGCAACGTAGGACCGGCAATCGGAGATATAGGCTCGATGGGCAATTACGGAGCCCTGAGCGGCCCGGCCAAGTTCCTGTTCTCGCTCGACATGTTCTTCGGACGTGTGGAAATCTACCCCATAGTCGCGGTCATCGCGATGATCTTCGACCGTCACAGGAGGTAGCATGCGCGACAGGGCGGCTTTTCTTTCGGGCGAATTCCTCAAGAATTTCGGTTACGAACCTACTTCATGCCAGGAAAACCTTTTCCGCGAGGTGGGTGAGTTCCTGACTTCTGACGAAGGCGACATCATGGTCGTCAACGGCTATGCTGGAACCGGCAAGACGGCCGCCATGGCCGCGGTAGTCGGCGCGCTACGTTCCCTGGAAGTACCTTCGGTCCTGCTTGCCCCGACCGGCCGCGCGGCCAAAGTCTTTGCGTCTTTCGCTGGCGCACCGGCTCAGACCATTCACAAGGCAATATACCGCCAGAAGGGCGTAGGAACCGACGGCTTCGGCCAGTTCTCGCTGGCCCCAAACAAACTCAAAAGCACGCTGTTCGTAGTAGACGAGGCCTCTCTGATAGGAATCGACGGCGGCGAGGGGCCCGGCATGTTCGGCACGGGGAATCTTCTCGAAGATCTCGTGGCGTACGTCAGGGCCGGGCTGGACTGCCGCCTGATTCTGGTCGGCGACGCCGCCCAGCTGCCCCCGGTAGGCATGGACGCGAGTCCCGCGCTGTCTCCGGATTACATGGCCGGCTTCGGAGGTGTGCGTTTTGCCTCCATGACGACCGTTGTGCGCCAGGCTCAGAGTTCCGGTATCCTAATGAACGCGACAGCCCTGCGCAGCAACCTCGAGGCGGGGAAGCTCTGCCTGAATCTGGGAGGCTATACGGATATCGAGAGGATAGGCGGAGAGGAACTTATCGAAAAGATAGGCTGGGCCTACGACCACTACGGCGAAGATGAAACCATTATCCTGTGCCGCTCCAACAAAAGGGCTATACGATACAATCTGGGTATACGCGGTACGGTCCAATTCAAGGAAGAGAGGCTGATCCGCGGCGACAAACTGATGATAGTGAAGAACTGTTACCAGTTCCTGGACGAGGACTCGAAGATGGGCTACATAGCCAATGGCGACACTGCCGAGCTCAAGCGCATACGCGGCTATGAAGACCGCTACGGGCTCCATTTCGCAGAGGCCACCCTCCGCTTCCCGGATTACGACGACGAAGAGGTTACTGCCAAGGTCTGCCTGGATACTCTGGAGTCGGAATCGGCCTCTTTGACTTACGAACAGCAGAATGCCCTCTACCAGGGAGTCAACGAGGACTATTCGGACATCAAGTCCAAGCAGAAACGTTGGATGGCGGTGCGCGAGGATCCATACTACAACGCCCTTCAGCTCAAATACGCCCAGGCCGTGACCTGCCATAAATCCCAGGGCGGCCAGTGGAAGTGCGTGTTCATCGACTGCCCGTTCTGGCAGGATGAACAGACTCCCGATGATCTTAAGTGGCTCTACACGGCACTGACCAGGGCCGTGGAGAAAGTGTATCTGGTCAATTTCCCCGACAGGTTTTTCGTGAAATGAAACGTATTACAATACTGCTGGTTTGCATAGCGCTCTGCGCCGGCCTTCACGCTGAGGAAGTCAATCCGACTCCTTCTCCCGATTCCACCTATATCGCATATACGTCCGGAGGTGATCTTTACGTACGCTCCGCAGCCGGAGGGGAGGTCCTGCGCCTGACGAATGACGGCAGCGATGTGATCCTGAACGGTTATGCCTCATGGGTCTACTATGAAGAGATATTCGGCCGGCCCTCACGCTACAGGGCCTTCTGGTGGAGTCCGGATTCGCGCAAACTGGCATTCTACCGTTTCGACAACTCGGTGGTGGAGATGTTTCCCATCTATTCGCCTTACGGGTCCAAGGGAGGCAGCCTGAGCGAGACTCGCTATCCGCTGGCCGGCGATCTGAACCCTAAGGTGCGTATAGGAATCGTCGACCTTGAATCGCCCGACAGGATAGTCTGGGCCGATTTTGACGAGGATGACGACCAGTATTTCGGCACCCCTTTCTGGGGCGCCGACAGCAGGAAACTGTTCGTCCAGAGGGAGCCGAGGGTCCAGCAGGAACTTGAACTGTTCGCAGTAGACGCTGCGTCTGGTTCAAAGACTTCAATCTATCGTGAGACCTGCCCCACATGGCTGGACTGGATGCAGGACATGCTCTTCACTAAGGACGGTCTTTACATGGCCAGGGCTTTCGAAACGGGCTGGCAGCAGATTTATTTCCTGTCCTACGACGGAAAGGTCCTCAGGCGCCTGACTTCCGGGGTTAACTGGAGAATAGGGTTGCTGGCTGTGGATTCAGGGACAGTTTATTTCACTTCATACCGCGATTCCGATGTCCATCCCTGCCTCTATTCCGTCGATCGTAAGGGCCGTCAGAAGTTGCTCTCCGATCCCGGCTACGCAGTGAGCGTGGCGGATCTGGACCTGAGCAGAAAGCAAGCGAAAGTCTATTATTCCGATATCAATTCGGACTGGATGCCGTATACCGTCGATCTTCGCAAGGCTCGGTCTGTGCCGGACGCCCCCGCCCCTTCAAAGGTGGAAGGCCCACATTTCGACATAGTCTACGCCGAAATGTCCGACGGGCAGAAAGTGCCTGCCGCGATAGCCCTGCCGCGCGATTTCGACTCTTCGAAGCAGTATCCCGTGGTGATGGAAATATACGGAGGCCCCGACAATCCCTATGTCAGGGATTCAAAACGCAGGGCAAGCCCTATGGTGCGCTGGTTCTGGGAAACGGGCGTCATCCGGGCAATCGTCGATACCCGCGCCGCCGGCCACAATGGCCGCAAGGGCACGGACCTCGTTTACCGCGATGTGGTGAGCGTGCCGGTCGAAGATGCCTGCACCTGGGCCCGCTGGCTAGGGGCGCTTCCATATGTGGACGCATCCCGGATAGGCGTAGAGGGCTTTTCTTTCGGAGGCACGATGACCGCTATGCTGGTAATGAACCATCCTGAACTGTTCCGCTGCGGAGTCGCCGGCGGGGGAGTCTACGACTGGGAACTCTACGACAGCCATTATACCGAAAGGTTCATGGACACTCCCCAGCGCAACCCTGAAGGCTATGCCAGGGCGCGCGTGCTGAACTATGTCCGCAACTACGACCCTGCGCGCTCCCGTCTCAAGCTGACCCACGGGACGGGCGACGACAACGTCCATCTTCAGAACACCCTGCTGCTTGTGGATTCGCTCCAAAGGAACGGCAAGCAGTTCGACCTGATGCTCTATCCCGACGGCATGCACGGCTACCGCTCAGAGCAGGCCCTCCACGACAACGAAGCAGACAGGGAATTCTGGATCAGGAATCTCTCTTTGCAGCAATAAGCCTGCGAACCGGCCCCTCAGGGAGGTCAAGCGCCACCCCGAAAATGTGGATGTCCGCGTCCGGGCGGACTTTCAGACGCGAGCGCAGCTCGTCCGAGCTCATGGGCACATTGCGGGCCGAGACCTCTGCGAACGGGTATTTGGAGGCACACTCCTTCATGCCGGCGCGGCCCCAGTCGAACACGTCCAGGATGGTGTAATATTTCCCGAACGCCTCCTTTGTCTCCGCAATATAGAGGTGTGTGAATCGGGCCAGTTTTGTAAGTCCATAGCGAACGCAGGGGAGTTTGAACGCTCCGGCTTTGGTGATGGCAGGATCGGGCTCAAACAGCAGTTTGCCGCGGAGTCCAGCCTCATCCCGGGGGCAGACCGCCAGCGCGCTGAGTTCCTCCTCCGGAGTGAATTCAAGCCTGTCCCGCAGGTCGGTGGCGACGATCCTTACGTTCCGGTTGGGCTCGCGGGTGAGAAGGAGCAGCAGTTCCTTTACTTCGCCGCCCGAGCTGACGACATGTAACTCCTTGAGATTCGGGCTGAAGCGCTCGCGCAGCATGGTCAGGTCAGCCATGGGCGAGAGCTTAACAAGAAGCAGGGGAGCCTTCCCGAGCAAAGCCGGGAGCAGCCCGAGTACGTCCGGCCTGCAGTCTTCTACCAGGAAGACCTTCTTTCCGGCGCCGTCCCGTCGCGACGGGTCCATGTAGATTGCATCCACCGGAGGCAGGCTTTCCAGCATTTCGGCGGCGTCCTGCGAACTGAATTCGACATTGCTCACGCCCAATTTGCCGAAATTGTGCCGCACGGCCGCCGAGAGTTCCGCGTTCAGTTCGTTGTGGTAAACCCTGACGGCCTTCTGCGCGAAAGCCCAGCTGTCCACGCCGAGGCCGCCGGTAAGGTCCGCGACTGTCTTGCAGCCATTCAGAAGCTTGGCCTTATATTGGGCAGTAGCGGCCGAAGAACACTGCTCGGAAGCCAGTCTGGACGGCACAGTCAATTCTATGCCCGCCCATTCCGGCACCTTGGCCAGCACTTTCTCTGTCGCTTCCCTCCGCTCCGCGGCAATTATTTCCGCAAAGGATTGTTTCATCTTCGCAAAAATACAAAAAACAACCGGAACCTCGACGCCTTCGGACGGGATATCCCCCACGGGGGGCTCAGTCGCTTCGCTCCTTCGTACCCTTCCATCCTATCCTGCGTCATCGCTGCGCGATAACTTGTCTAGGACGGACACCTACCCTCTTCCCGTGGACCGGGGTGGCCACGCCCCCGTGGGGGACATCCCGTCCGAAGGCGCAGAAATGAAAAAAAGATATACAGTTCACAAAAAAATTGTAAATTTGAAAGAAAGAAACTAAAACCACATAACGATATGTCTGATTACAAGTCTGTCGCGCAGTCGTGGCTCTCGCAAGAGTTCGACGAGCAAACCCGCAATGAAGTTAAGGAACTGATGGCCGGCGACCCTGTCGCCCTCGAAGACGCTTTCTACCGCAATCTTGAATTCGGTACGGGCGGCCTTCGCGGCATCATGGGCGCAGGAACCAACCGAATGAACAAGTACACGGTCGGTATGGCTACCCAGGGCCTTGCGAACTACATTCTGGCCAATGTGAAGGGAGAAGACATCAAAGTCTGCATCTCCTTCGACAGCCGTAACCACAGCCGTGAATTCGCCCGCATTACAGCGGACGTCCTGAGCGCAAACGGCCTCCATGTATTCCTGTTCGACGACATCCGCCCGACTCCGGAACTCAGCTACAGCATACGCCTCAAAGGGGCTACCGCCGGCGTGATGGTGACTGCTTCGCACAATCCGAAGGAGTACAACGGTTACAAGGTCTTCTGGTCCGACGGCGGGCAGATTACTTCGCCGGTAGACAAGGATATAGTAGCCGAGGTGGCTAAGATTACCTCTCCTTCGCAGGTGAAGTTCGTTCCCGGCGCAGGAGCGGGGAAGATCGAGATGATGGGCGCCGCAGAGGATGAATGCTACCTTCGCGACATCCTCTCGCTGACCCTCAGCAAGGATATCTGCCGCAAGCACTCCGGCTTCAAGTTCGTCTATACGCCGCTCCACGGCTGCGGTGTAAGGCTCGTGCCCGAGACTCTCAGGCGCCTGGGCTTCGAGAATGTCATCCATGTCCCCGAGCAGGACGTCAGCGACGGAAATTTCCCGACCGTGATGTCCCCGAATCCGGAAGAACCGTCGGCCCTTAAGATGGCTATCGCCAAGGCCGACGAGACCGGGGCTGATATCGTCATCGCCACCGATCCTGATGCAGACCGCATGGGCATAGCCGTACGTGATCCCGAAGGGAAGATGGTGCTGTTCAACGGTAACCAGACCGCATCCCTGATGACTTACTACATCCTGAACCGCCGCAGGGAACTGGGCCTCCAGAAACCCGGCCAGTATGTGGTGAAGACCATAGTTACGACCGAGCTCATAAGGGAGATCTGCGAGGGCTTCGGAATTCCGGTTTACAACGTCCTGACCGGCTTCAAGTACATTGCAGAGGTCGTAAAGCGCAACGAAAAGGACGGCGAATTCATCTGCGGCGGCGAAGAGAGCTACGGCTTCAACGTGGGCCAGTTCGTCCGCGACAAGGACGCGCAGATCGCTTCCGCGATGGTGGCTGAAGCAGCAGCATGGGCAGCCGAGCAGGGTCTGACACTCTACCAGCTCATGCAGAAAATATACAAGGAGTACGGCTACCGAAAGGAGGGCCTGGTCTCAGTTGTCCGCAAGGGCAAGTCCGGCGCTGAAGAGATCGCCGCTATCATGGCCGGCCTGAGGGCCAATCCTCCCAAGGAACTGTGCGGAAGTCTGGTCACTAAGGTCATTGACTACCTGGAGCCGGAAAAGACGGGCCAACCGAAGTCAAACGTCCTTCAGTTCTTCGATGAAGCGGGAGATGTCGTCAGTGTACGCCCGTCCGGCACTGAACCGAAGATCAAGTTCTATTTCGGAGCTAAGGGCAACGATGCAGACGAGAAGATAGCGGCCCTGAAGGCGCAGTTCTGCAGCTAGAACTTACCGTAAGATTTGCACCACTCTTTCAGTGCGCACTCTCCGCAACGGGGGGTGCGTGCGGTGCATATATAGCGGCCGTGGAGAATCAGCCAGTGGTGTGCGACGGGCCTCAGGTCTTCGGCTATGTGGCCTTCCAGGTCGCGTTCCACGGCTTCCGGGGTCTTCCCATCCGACAGACCAAGTCTGTGCGATACCCTGAAAACATGGGTGTCGACGGCTATGACGGGTTTGTCGTAGACGATTGAGGCGACTACGTTCGCGGTTTTACGGCCCACTCCGGGAAGGGCCATGAGCTCGTCGATGTCGGAAGGAACAGAGCCGCCGTGGACTTCCAGCAGTTTGCGGGCCATGCCGACAAGGTGGGCGGCCTTGGAATTCGGATAGGAGACGGACTTGATGAGCTGGTAGACTTCGCCCGGTTCGGCGGCGGCCAGCGCTTCTACGGTAGGAAAACGCTCGAACAGCGCGGGGGTGACCATGTTCACCCGCTTGTCCGTGCACTGGGCCGACAGGACTACTGCGCAGATGAGCTGGAAAGGGGAGTCGAAGTCTAGTTCCGACTGCGCTTCCGGCCTGTTCTCGGCGAACCAGCGAACTATCTGCTCGTAGCGGGCTTTGCGCGTCATATCGTAATGCTCAGGTCGATAACCTCGCCGGGGCTCTTGAGCTCGCGGCAGCGCTCGTCGGCGCAGACGAAGACCCTGCCGGGGTAGTTCTCGAAAATATGGCGGTCGTGGGTGACTATGACCACCGCAGTCCCTTCGGATTCATTGATCTTTTGGAAGAGTTTCATGATTCCGCCGGCGGTCTCGGCGTCGAGGTTGCCCGTGGGTTCGTCGGCCAGGATCACCTCGGGCCTGTTGAGGATGGCGCGCGCGATTGCGATGCGCTGCTGCTCGCCGCCCGAAAGCTGGTGGGGCATTTTGTGGTCCTTGGTCTCCATGCCCACTGCTTCGAGGACTTCGGATATGCGTTTCTCGATAGCGGAAGTGTCCTTCCAACCGGTGGCCTTGAGGACGAACTCCAGGTTGTCGTGGACGCTCCTGTCTGTCAGGAGCATGAAATCCTGGAATACGACGCCGCACTTACGGCGCAGGGCGGGGATGTCCCTGGACCTGATGTTGTGGACCCTGAAGCCGCATACCTCGCAGCGGCCTTCCTCCAGGGGGTATTCGGCTATGAAGGTCTTGATTATGGAGGTCTTTCCGGATCCCACTTTGCCTACTATGTAGACGAAATCGCCGGGGTAGATTTCCATGTCGACATCGTAGAGGACGGTGTCTTCTCCTCCCTTAATGTGGGCTTTCCTGAGAGAGATCAGGGGTTCCTTGTCCTGGGCCATCAAAAAATTGAATTTTTTGTAGTGAAACACTACAAATATAGCGAGATTTTTAGTAAATTTGTAAGATTGCAAACGATAATAAAAATTAACTCAAACATATGAGGGTTTCCCCGATTCTGAAGCTTGCCTTTACGGCTACGCTCCTTACTCTGCTAAGTATGCCTCTGGCCTTGTCCAGGGATACCAAAGCATACAAAAATGCGCTGGACATGTACCGTCACGGCATGTACGAAAGGGCCATGGCCCTGTTCGAACAGCAGGCTGGAGACGACTTGTGCGAAGACTATGCGCTGCTGTGCGCCGTGAAGCTCCGCAGCCGCAACTGCGGCCGCAGGGTGGAGGCCATGGACGCCGCACACCCCAAGACCATGATCAACTCCGCGGTCCACTTCGAGTATGCGCTCCTTCTTTTCGACGAGGGCGAGTATGCGAAGGCTACCGAAGAGTTCGCCAAGGTGAGCCGGACAAGGCTCACGAGGGCGGAACTCAGCGAGTACTGGTACAAGAAGGGCTTCGCCGCCTACAACGTAGGGAACATGGACGAAGCGGCGGACTGCTTCCTCGAATGCACGGACCGCGAATCGCAGTATCTCAACCCTTCGCGCTTTGCCCTCGGCAGCATAGCATACGGGAAGTCGGATTTTGAGAAGGCGGCTTCATGGTTCGAGCTGACTAAGACGGACGAACGTTTCCGCCTTATGAGCGAGTTCTACCTGGTCGACTGCCACTTCATGATGAAGGACCATGACTATGTGGTGACCAACGGCGAAAGGATATTCAGTGAACTGACCCCGGAGAGCAAGCAGCATATGTCGAGGCTCCTGTCGGAATCCTACCTGGTTGTCGGAAACGCCGCTAAAGCAAAGGAATATCTTGGCTGGGAGAAAATCTCGGGCGGGTCGAACTCCGATTATTTCCACGCCGGCTCCGTCTATTATGCCCTCGGAGACTATACGAATGCCGTGAGGTACTTCGAGCAGATGACAGACAGGTCGGACTCAATCGGCCAGATCGCCTCCTATCAGCTCGGCCATTCATACATTAAACTCAAGAACAAGGTCAAGGCGATGAACTGCTTTGGGCAGGCCTGCGATAAGGATTTCGACGACGTCATCAAGGAGGACGCGTTCTTCAACTACGCTAAACTCGCCTTCGACCTCAACGGCGACGATTCGGTCTTCGCCGACTATATCGCGAAGTACAATACTTCCCGCAAGGGCGAGATGATCTACGACTATCTTGCCATGTCTTCGCTCAAAAAGCGCGACTATGCCGCCGCGGTGGAAGCCTACGACAATATAGACGAGCTTACTGACGCCCAGAAGATCAACTACGTCAAGGCGAACTATCTCCGCGCCGAGCAGCTTATCCGCGGGGGAGCATACAAGGACGCGGTGCGCTACCTCAAGGCGGCCTCAGCCTACTATTTCCCCAAGAGCGACCGTTTCAACCAGCTCTGCCGCTACACCCTCGCCGAGACTTATTATCGCACGGAGTCTTATGCGGAGGCAAGGAAAATCTATACGGACCTTTACAACCTCTCGGCCCTCGACGGCCGCCAGGAAGGTAAAATGATACCCTACGGCATCGCCTATACCTATTTCAAGCAGGGAGATTATTCCGGAGCGGCGAAGTGGTTCGACACATACATCAAGTCCCGGGACGTCTATGCCAGGGCGGACGCGATGCTTAGGCGCGCCGACTGCGATTTCGCCCGCAAGGACTATGCTAACGCCGCCGCCGGCTACCAGGCTTATGTCGGAGAGTTCCCTTCATCGACGGATATCTACCCGTACTACCATATGGGCGTGGCGTACGGCCTGGTAGGGGACAAGGCCCGCAAGGTCAAGTCCCTTTCGATGGTAAAGGGCGCAGTTCCTGGCAGCAAGTATTACAACCAGGCCCTCTACGAGCTTGGTCGCGGGTACAACGAAGTGGGAGACCCCGAAATGGCCATCAACGCCTTCGAACTTCTGGAAGACAACACTACCGACAAGGAGTTCATCGCAAGGGCGAAGATGGGCAAGGGCATGGTGCTCAGGAATTCCTCCAAGTTCGACGAAGCCCTTGACTGCTATAAGCAGGTGGTCTCCCAGATGCCCGGGACCGAGTACTCCAACGACGCCCTGCTCTCAATCCAGTCGATTTACAATGCCAAGAAACAGCCCGAAAAATACATAGAGTATCTAGAGGCCAATAACCTGAGCATAGGCTCCAGCGAGGCCGACAGGATGCAGCTCTATTACAATACCGCGGAGCAGGTGTTCCTCGCAGGCAATTATTCCGGCGCAGTTACTTCATTCGTGCGGTATATCAGTCAGTATCCGGACGCCAAAAACGTCCCTACAGCGTATTACTACCTGGCTGAATCTTACAAGAACATAGGCCAGAAGGAAAAGGCCTGCGAGCATTACCGCAGGAGCCTGGACGAAGGTCTGAAGGGCTCGTACGCCGAGCTGGCCCTCGTCAACTACGCCGCCCTGTCCTATTCGCTGGAGCATTTCGAAGATGCCTACACTGCTTACTCCAGCCTCCTTGCCCAGCCGGAGATGCTCTCCAGCAAGGTTGAGGCCCTGTCCGGGCAGATGCGCTCGGCCTACCGCGCGAGGATGTATCAGGAAGCCCTTGCCGCAGCCGGGAAACTCGAAACATCGGCGGATACCCCGGCACTGCGCAGGGAAGCCCAGTATGTACAGGCCAAGTCCAATCTCGTGACCGGACGCCGCGACGAAGCTTTTAAGATACTCCGCAAGCTTGCCTCCGAGCCTTCGACTGCCGAAGGCGCGGAGGCGCGTTACCTCATTATACAGTCGAGTTTCGACGGAGGAGACTTCGCCGAAGTGGAAAACCTCGTCTACGATTTCGCCGCGAAGGCCGGAGACCAGTCTTACTGGCTCGCCAAGGCCTTCATCGTGCTGGGAGACTCCTTCGTGGAAAGGGGCAACATAGAACAGGCTGTCGTGACATACGAAAGCGTGCGCGACGGCTACACTCCTTCTGAGGAAGGGGATGACATCCTCGATACTGTCGAACACAAACTTGCAACACTCTGACCAGAATGAAAACCAGACACATCATACTTAGCACGGCCTTCGCCTTTGCCTGCAGTTTGTCGTTCGCCCAGACCTTCAACCCGAGCGTCGAGGTAACAAACGACTTCCTCTCGTCGGTGGACGATTACAACAAAGTCGAACTTGCCCCGGCGATTCCCGATTCAGTGGCGAGGTTCGACCTCAATTTCGATTACGACGTGTTCGCAAAGCCCTATAAAGGCTCCTACGATTTCACCCCGTACAATATAATGTTCGTCCCGCAGAGCACCCGTCAGAAGCAATCCGTTTTCTTCCTGAACCTGGGCGCCGGCTACACTCTGCACCCGGTGGCTACCGCAGTGTTCTCGCCGCGCACGAAGGGCAAGTTCGCGATCACCGCTTACCAGGACCTGCAGGGCTATCTGGGCCCTTACAGGCATTTCGACAATACCCTGAGGTGGGACGGAACGACTTATTCGGGCATGGACCTTTCCGAAGTCGCCGGAATCCAGGGGACCCTGAGGCTCGCAAAGACAGACCTTACTTTCAACCTCGCCTACAACGGCCTGTTCGTAAGGGATGAGATACTGACTGCCGGCGCATACCACGATTTCGGGGGCAGTATCAGGATAGCTTCGGCCCAGTGGGCAGAGAACTTCATGGCCTACGATGTCGAGGCCAGGTACGACATGGCTGTAGAGAACGCTTTCGCCGCCCTGAAGGAGAGCAAGTTCGTCATCCGGGGAAGCCTGGCTCCCGTAACGGACAATACCGTGGGCTTTGCCATGGACTTCAACACCGGCTATACCGGCTACTACGGTGTCCTCAGTTCCGCAGTCTACAATATCGCGGTGACCCCCAAGGTCGATTTCGACCTCGGGATGGCCCATTTCACCGTTGGCCCGAAATTCTCCTTCATCAACAAGATGGCCAACAACCGGCTGTACATCTACCCTCACTTCAAGGTGGATCTCAAGATGATAGGGGACAAGCTGGACCTCTTCGCCGGCATTACCGGAGGAGACGAACTCAATTCCTACTCGAGGCTCAAGATACGCAACCACCACTTCCACTACGATGCGGATGAGTCCTACGACGACCTCAATTTCTCCCGCGAGAAGTACAACGCCTTCGTAGGCCTGACCGGAAGCATCAGTTCGCTGTTCGAGTATGACCTGCGCTTCGGCCATTCAGAACTGGCAGATTCGCCCCTTGACGGTATTTCCAGCACGGCGAATTCGGCTGTGGTCAAGTTCGTCGACTACGGAATGACTTATGCTGATTTCTCCACTGTCCTCGACCTCCGTTCGGTGGAGGTGGAGGCCGGCCTCCATTACAGGCAGACCGACATATCGAAGCAGACGGACGTATTTACTCTCCCGTCGCTTTCCGCAGACCTCAGCGTGACTTATAACCTGCGCAGGCGTCTTTTCATCGGTGCGTCGCTGGACATGTCCACGGCCCGCGTGATGACATCCTCGGCCGCGACTCCGATTACATACACCCTTCCAGCGTGGACGGATCTCGGGCTCTTCGGAGAGTACCGGTTCAATCAGGTCCTGTCGGTGTGGGCCCGCGGAGGAAATCTCCTCAACCAGACTATAGAGAAGGTTCCGTTCATAGCGGAGCACGGCGTGCATTTCACCGCCGGCCTATGCCTTAATTTCAGATAATTTTCAGTATATTCGCGCACTTTTTAATAAGCAACACAAGATGGTAGATTCAGAAGAGATGAAGAAGGCGGAAGAACAGTATTCCGCGAGCAGTATCCAGGTCCTTGAAGGTCTTGAGGCAGTACGCAAAAGGCCTTCGATGTATATCGGAGACGTCTCCGAAAGGGGACTCCACCACCTCGTCTACGAGGTCGTCGACAACTGTATCGACGAAGCGATGGCCGGGTTCTGCGACACTATTACGGTGAATATCCTTCCCGACAATTCGATCAAGGTCGTCGACAACGGCCGCGGTATCCCTACGGATATCCATGAAAAGGAAGGACGTTCGGCCCTTGAGGTCGTCCTTACCGTTCTCCACGCCGGAGGAAAGTTCAACAAAGACAGCTACAAGGTGTCCGGCGGACTCCATGGCGTGGGCGTAAGCTGCGTCAACGCCCTTTCGGACCTCCTTGTCGCCGAAGTCCACCGCGAGGGAAAGATATTCAGGCAGACCTATTCCAAAGGCAAGCCTACATCCCCGGTAGAGGTTATCGGTACCTGCGAAGACACGGGAACCACTATAACCTTCCACCCGGATGCCACCATCTTCACCCAGACCATCGTCTACAAGTACGACACGCTTGCCGCGCGTCTGCGCGAGCTCTCGTACCTGAACAAGGGAATCAGCATCGTCCTTACCGACGAACGCGAGCTCATCGACGAATACGCCGAGGACGAGAACGGCAACACTAAACCGACCGGAAGGCAGGTCTTCCGCAGCGAGAAGTTCTACTCCGAACTGGGACTTAAGCAGTTCATCGGTTATCTGGACGCCGGAGCCGACACCCTCATGCCCGAACCGGTGGGTATCGCTTCCGATAAGATCATCCCTATCGATATTGCGCTTCAGTACAATACCGGCTACAGCGAGAAGATCTACTCGTATGTGAACAACATCAATACGATCGAGGGCGGAACACACCTCCAGGGCTTCAAGATGGGCCTTTCGCGTTCTCTTAAGAACTACGCCGAGAAGAACAACCTCCTGGCGAAGCTCAAGGATCCGCTGGCTCCCGAAGACTTCCGCGAAGGCCTTACCGCCGTTATTTCCGTGAAGGTGGCCGAGCCCCAGTTCGAGGGCCAGACCAAGACCAAGCTCGGAAATCCCGAGGTGACCTCCGCAGTTTCCCAGGCGACAGACGCCGCCATGAGCAATTTCCTTGAGGAGAATCCCAAAATCGCGAAGGTCATCATCGAGAAGATAGTCCTCGCGGCTACGGCCCGCAACGCTGCCCGCAAGGCCCGCGAGATGGTCCAGAGAAAGACTTACCTCGGCGGAGCCGGAATGCCCGGCAAGCTTGCGGACTGCTCCGAGAGGGATCCCGAGAAGTGCGAACTCTTCCTCGTCGAGGGAGACTCCGCAGGCGGTACCGCAAAACAGGGCCGCGACCGTAAGACCCAGGCGATTCTGCCGCTTCGCGGTAAGATCCTCAATGTCGAGAAAGCTGCGGTTGACCGTGCGTTCGACAGCCAGGAAATCCAGAACATTTATACCGCCCTCGGCGTTACCGTGGCCCAGGAAGACGAGACCGGCGAGAAGCACATGGACCTGAGCAAGCTCCGCTACCACAAAGTCATCATCATGACCGATGCCGATGTGGACGGTTCCCATATCGCCTGCCTTATCCTGACCTTCTTCTTCCGCTACATGTTCGACCTCATCAAGAACGGTTACGTCTATCTCGCGACTCCGCCCCTCTACCTCGTGAAGAAGGGCAAGGAAGAGATCTACTGCTGGACTGAAGAGCAGCGCGAGCAGGCAGCCCTCGCCCTTGGCAAGGGCTCCGACAAGGGTTACACCGTCCAGCGCTACAAAGGTCTCGGTGAAATGTCCGACGAACAGCTCTGGGATACGACCATGAACCCGGAGAAGAGGCGCCTGCGCCAGATCACTATCGAGAACGCGGCCCAGGCCGAGCGTACTTTCTCGATGCTGATGGGCGACGACGTCCCGCCCCGCCGCCAGTTTATCGAGGAGAACGCCCACTACGCAAACATCGACGCATAGCCCGATGAACATACCCTTCAGACTCAAGGTCTTTTTGCCTTTAATCTTCCTGTTCGCCGTCCTGCTGGCCTTTACGCCCAGGACAGCGAAGTGGAACTATGAATACAGGAAAGGCTCGGTGTGGCAGTATGAAACCTGCCGCGCCAGGTTGGATTTCCCCATCCTCAAAACCGAGGCTCAGAAGGCTGAGGAAGCTCTTAGGAACTCTTCTGTGCGCACTCCGTATTTCAAGCTTTCGGAGTCGGTCGGCGTTGAATCCCTTTCAGGAGCCTCCGGGCTTGACTGTCAGTCGTATCCAGGGTTCGTGCCGGCGGTCATATCCTCGCTGCGCGCCATCTATTCCAAGGGAGTAGTCGACGACGCCGGACTCGCCGCGCTGGAAGGCCAGGAAATAGCCTATATCCAGAAAGGCAAGCGTGCCCAGAAAGTGCCCTCTACCGAGCTTTTTAGCCTCGCATCGGCCCGTTCCGCACTGCTTGCAAGAGTTTCCGAGTCATTCCCTGATATGATGGCTGATTCGCTGCTCCGATCCAGCGGCGCTTACTCTCTGATCGTCCCCAATCTTGTCTATGACGAGCAGCTCACTTCGCTTGTGAACAGCCAGGCCGACAATTCCGTTTCGGAGACGGCCGGATTCGTAAAGGCCGGAGATGTCATCATCTCCAAAGGCGACATAGTTACGGAAGAACTTGCCCAGGTGCTGGATTCCTACAAGGCGGAATATGAACACAGCGTGCTTTCGGGAGGGAAGGACTGGCAGTTGTGGCTGGCCAACATCCTCATCTGCCTTGCAGTGCTGGTCTGCTTCTACTTCGCCATCCATTTTTCAAATCCGCTGGTCTTCAAGGATTACAACCGCTATCTGTATATCCTTACCATGTTCGCCCTCATGGCGGCTCTCCAGATGGCCTGCATCAGGTTCTGGCCCAGATGGCTGCTGCTCGTGCCGTTCCCGGTATTCGCGCTCTACCTTAAGGCCTTCTTCAGGACCAGGGTCATCTATCCGGTCTATATCGTATCGCTGCTGCCGCTGCTTCTCTTCTCATCAAGCGGCCCGGCGCTGTTCCTGATGTATGTGGCTTCGGGAACCGTTACCCTCTACGTATTCAACTATTTCTCACGCGGGGTAAAACAGTTCTTGCTGGCTATTGTGACCTTCGTGATCAGTGCGCTGGTGCATCTGGCATGCAGCTTTACCGGCCTCGTGATCCTGAATTTCCCCAACGACCTGATATTCCTCTTCATCGCGGCCCTGCTCCAGATTGCGACCTATCCCTTCATCTACCTGCTGGAAAGGATCTTCAATCTGGTATCCAATTCGCGCCTCGACGAACTCGCGGAGAATTCCAACGAACTTCTGCGCGACCTTGAGAAAAAGGCCCCGGGGACCTTCCAGCATTCGCTCCAGGTCTCGGCCCTCGCCCAGTCGATAGCCCGCGCAATAGGCGCGGACGAGTCGCTCCTGAAGGTCGGCGCCCTTTACCACGACATAGGAAAGATGACCAACCCCCTCTGCTTCGTAGAGAACGAATCGCTGATTACCACGGACGAGGCCAGATATCATTCGGAACTTACCCCTCTGCAGAGCGCCCAGGACATTATCAAGCATGTCACGGACGGCATGGAGCTGGCCCATGACCACCACCTGCCGACCGTAGTCTCGGACTTCATCCTGACCCACCACGGGACCAACTGCGTGTCGTATTTCTACGATAAATTCATCAGGGAGGGAGGAGATCCGGAGCAGAAGTCTGAGTTCTGCTATCCCGGCCGTAAGCCACATACGAAGGAGCAGGTAATCCTGATGATCTGCGATACTATAGAAGCAGCCTCAAGGACCCTCAGGGACTATTCTCCTGAAGCTATCTCGAATCTTGTGGAAAGGCTTGTCCAGGATAAGATTGACGACGGGCAGCTGGAGGAGGCCGATATTACGGTCAAGGAACTGACTACGGCAAAGCAGGTGATCAAGGGCTACATAGCCCAGATCCACCACGAAAGGATCAAGTACCCCTCAAGACGCAAAAAATAATACAAACGATATATGAAACTTACTAAGAAACAGGTAGACAAGCTCAACATCGAGCTTACCATGCATGTAGAAGCGGCCGACTATGCCGAAACCGAAAGGAAAAAACTCGCCGAAGTAAGGCGCAACGCCGATTTCAAGGGCTTCCGTAAAGGCAATGTCCCTCTGTCCCTCATCCAGAAGGTCTATGGCGGACAGGTCCTCGCGGACGCCGTCAACCAGGTGATCTCCGAGGGCCTCAACAAATTCATCGAGGATGAGAAACTCCACATCCTCGGCGAGCCTCTCGGCAGCGAGAACCAGCCCGAGGTAGAGTGGCAGAGCGGAAACGATTTTGATTTCGTGTTCGACATCGCCCTTTCGCCCGAAGTCAAGGTGGACGTAGTGAAGGAAGACAGCGTTCCCAGCTATGCCATCAGCGTTTCCGCCAAGGAAAAGGCCGACATGGCTGCTTCGATGAAGAAGTACTACGAGGGCAAGAAAGAGGAGAAGAGCGACGCGGATATTGAGAAGGAAGTTGAGGAGCGTTTCGAGGCGTCCAACAAGGACGAAGCGGCATGGCGCCTGAACAAGGACATTCGCGATTTCTATGTCGCGAAGGCCGGCATCGAACTGCCCGAGGCATTCCTTCGCAGGTGGCTGCTCCATGCAAATGAGGGTAAGGTTACCGAAGAGCAGCTCGAGAAGGAGTTCCCCTCATTCCTCGAGGACTTCAAGTGGCAGCTCGTCCGCGGATACCTGATGAAGAAATTCGGCTTCGAGATCACCAAACAGGACATCGAGGAGGCCGCAAAGGCTTTCGTGACCTACCAGTATGCGATGTACGGCATCGGCAACGTCCCGGAGGACATGATTGCGGAGGCCGTCAAGAACGTCCTTAACGACCAGAAGCAGATCGACCGCCTTGCAGAGCAGGTCGAGGATCAGAAGGTCCTTGCGAAGATCAAGGAAACCATTACCCTCAAGGCCAAGAAGATCACTTCCGAAAAGTTCAGGGAGCTCAAGTAATGCTGAACCGACTGTTTGCAGCCCTCGCGCTCGCCGCGCTGTGTCTTCCCGCCATGGCGGCGAAGAAACCCGTCGCCGATCCCCGCGAGGGCTGTCAGTATAAGGTTGAGTATCAGGAAGGGAAGAAGCTTTATACGGTGGGCCTGACCTACGGTGAGGGAGAGGCTGCTATCACGCATTTCCGGCTTGCGGGCAGGAAGTGGCTTGCGATGGGCGATCCTATCATCCTGGGGATTGACCCCTCAGACCAGCTTTTCACGACTGATTCCCTGGGATTGGTCACCATCGACGGACAGAAGTATGCTTTGATCTCGTATTTGAGAAGTTTCGACGGCGGGAAGGAGCTCAGCTATGCGGTTTCCCTCATCGGGCTTGCCGATGCGTCTGTGGAAACCGTCGGTTTCGACGGCCGCAATTTGCTCGATCCTTCCGTTTTACCTGACTTCAAGATCGAGGGCATGTCCAGTCTTGGCTTCGCCGTGAATCCGTCTCCGGCCCTGGACTGGCTCTCAGCCCTGATTGCCTCCGATTCCAGGCTTGTCGTTCTGCCTGAAGATGTCTATATGACCGACAAGGCCATCGAGTGGTGGCTGGAGAACAATCCCGGGGCGATGGGCTCCGCAAAGCGCTTCGAGATTGGCTCGGTCCCGGCTGAGAGCTCGCTCGCGGCGGCCTTCAAGACTGCGCGCAAGGAGGCCAAAGGCAAGTATCAGTGCGCAGCAGTCGACACTCGCGGTTACACAAGTCTGGTTGTCCGTAACACCTCGTCCGGAAACTACATGCTGGTATGGGCCGTTCCTGCCTGCACCAACCGCGCTACCCAGTGGTATCTGAAAAACTTCTATTTCGAAAATGAAACAACCCTTGCAATGATCTATTACAAGGGCAGTTCGATGGCCAAAATCCGCCTCAATCTAGCTGGTAAAACTATTCTGAGATAAGCGGACGACAGTTCGGTCTGAGTTCCGGCCCCTTCCCGTGCCCGGGGGTGGGCACGCCTCTCAGACCGAAACTGTCGCTCCGCTCATGCGACGAAATCGGACAAAAAGCGGCTCAGGGGTGCAGTTTGCTTCTGCTACGCTGATTCTAGTAGTATTGGTAGAACAGGGCAATGGATTCCATGCCGCCGAAGAGCTGCTTCAGAAGGTAACTTTCGTTGGGGGAGTGGATCGTGTCACGTTCCAGGCCGAAGCCCATCAGGAGCGGGTCGATTCCGAGAATCTGCTGCATTTCGGCGAGGACGGCTATAGAGCCGCCGCCGCGGCTGGGGACGGGCTCGATTCCGTAGACCTCGCCAATGGCGCGGGAGGCGGCTTTGTAAGCGTCCGAGCCGATGGGGATGAGGAAACCGTCGCCGCCTTCGCATTCCTTTACTTCTACATGGACGTCGCGCGGGGCGATGCTCTCGAAATACTTCTTGAAGAGGGGCGTGATCTCGCGGCTTAACTGGTTGGGAACCAGGCGCATGGAGATCTTGGCGTGGGCTTCGCTCGGAAGCACGGTCTTGGCGCCTTCGCCGGTGTAGCCGCCCCATATGCCGCAGACATCGAGGCAGGGCCTGATGCCGGTGCGCTCGAGGGTAGTGTAGCCCTTTTCGCCGCGAACTTCGTCGATTCCGAGGAACTGCTTGTATTCGCCGAGGTCGAAGGGAGCCTTTGCCAGTAATTCGCGGTCTTCCTTGCTGAGTTCCACTACCTTGTCGTAAAATCCGGGAACCGCTACGCGCTGGTTCTCGTCGTGGAGTTTTGCGATCATCTCGCAGAGAACCGTGATGGGGTTGGCGACAGCGCCGCCGTAGTGGCCGCTGTGGAGGTCTTTGTTGGGGCCGGTGACCTTGACTTCGAGGTAACTCAGGCCGCGCATTCCGCAGTTGATGCTGGGGACTTTCTCGCTTATCATGGTCGTGTCGGAGACCAGGCAGATGTCTGCCTTGAGCATGTCCTTGTGTTCTTTCATCCAGTCGGGAAGGCTGGGGCTGCCGATTTCCTCCTCGCCCTCGAAGATGAACTTGACGTTGTGGCGGAGCTTGCCGCTGCGGACCAGGAATTCGAAGGCCTTGATGTGCATGAAGAGCTGGCCCTTGTCGTCGTTGGCGCCGCGGCACCAGATGGCATCGTCGTGGATTACGGGCTCGAATGGGTCCGTAAGCCATTTCTCAAGGGGCTCCGGCGGCTGGACGTCGTAGTGGCCGTAGACCAGGACGGTCTTTGCTCTGGGGTCGATGATTTTCTGGCCGAAGACGACAGGGTTGCCCTTGCTGGGGTAGATAGCCGCCTCGTCGGCGCCGGCTTCAATCAGAAGCTCGGCAAGCCTTTCGGCGCAGCGTTTCATGTCGGGTTTATGTTCTGCTTTGGCGCTTATCGAAGGAATCCTCAGGAGGCTGAAGAGTTCTTCGAAGAAGCGCTCCTTGTTCTGCTGGATGTACTGTTTCATAGATTGGTATCGAAATAGTCGGTTATTTTCTGGTAGAGGTAGACGCGCTCGAAGCCCATCATATTGTGCTCGGCCGAAGGGAAGGGGAAGTAGTCGACCTGTTTTCCGGCATTGATGCAGGCCTGCACGAAGCTCAGGGAGTGCTGCCAGACTACGGTATTATCCACTGCACCCTGGCATATTAGAAGTTTAGCCTTCAGCCTGTCGGCCTTGTCCTGAAGGCGGGTAAGAGCGAAGCCGTCGGGATTAGTCTTTTCCGTGTCCATGTAGCGCTCGCCGTACATGACTTCATACCAGCTCCAGTCGATTACCGGACCGCCTGCGACAGCGACCTTGAATAAGTCGGGGTAGGTCAGGGCCATGGTGATGGTCATGAAGCCGCCATAGCTCCAGCCGTGGATTCCGACGCGCTCGCGGTCTACCCACGGCTGGTCGAGAAGGCGGTTGATCCCGACCATCTGGTCTGCCATTTCGGCCTGACCGCAGAGGCGGTTGATGGCCTTTTCGTAGGCCGCGCCATGGTTCTGGGTCCCGCGGTTGTCCTGGACGTAGACTACGTAGCCTTTCTGTGCCATGAGGAGTTCCCACATGCGCACGCCGCCCAGCCAGCTGTCCTTGACCATCTGGGAGTGCGGTCCGCCGTAGACGTATATTATCAGGGGGTATTTCTTCGAGGGGTCGAAGCCCAGCGGTTTGTAGAGGCAGTAGTGGTTTTCGAACTGTCCGTCGGCCGAGGGGACGGTGCCGAATTCGATTTCGGGGACGGCGTAGTTTTCAAGGGGATCGTCGACTGTCTGCGGGGCTCCGGCAGTTTTGCCCTTCGCGCTGTAACGTTGGACCGCGCCGGGCATTGAAAAGCTGGTGTAGCAGTCTGTGATGCCGTTTTCCTTTATGAGGACGTTGTGCCAGCCGCGCTCTTTGGTGATGCGTTCGGGCTTGCCGATCTTGGATTTCGATGCTGTATTGCCGGGAGTGAGCTTGACCCTGAACAGGTGACGCTCTGCGGGGGAGACTTCGGCCGAATAGTAGTAGACGTAGCCGCCCTTGATGGTTATGAACTGTACATCGGCCTGCACGGGGGTGAGGCGTTTCAGGCCTCCGTCGAGATCGGCCAGGTAGATGCTTTTGAAACCATGGCGGTTATCAGTGAAATAGAGGAAAAGATTGTCGGAGACGCAGACCTGCGGGTCGTAGGGCTCAACCCAGGCTTCATTATGCTCTTCCAGGACTGTCTTTATCAGATCTCCAGTAGCCGAGTCATAAAGGTTAAGGTGCATGTGGTGCTGGGTGCGGTCAAGCACCTGGGCGAGCAGTTTGTCTGAGCCCAGCCAACTTACAGCGGCGATATACCTGTCGGGTCCGAAGTCGTTGATTTTCAGCTCTGTGGACTGGCGGGTTCCGGGGTCGTAGACATGGAGCTTAACCCTCTCGGATGCACTGCCGTTCATGGGGTATCTGAGGGGCAGGAGACTGCCTGTGCTGATATCGAGAAGAGGGAACACGGGCACCAGGGATTCGTCCTTGGAATAGTAGGCGAGGCGCCTGCCGTCGGGCGAGGGAAACAGTCCGCCGTCGATGCCGAATTCGTTGCGGCTTACGCTTATTCCGTAGTGGATGTCTTCACTGTCTTGGGCTATCCACACCGTATCGGCTCCTTCGAGAAAGAACACTCCCCGGCCTTCCTCGACCCTGTAGCGGGGTTCCTGTACGTCTGGCATGTCTATCCTCGGAAACACGGGATAGACGCTGCGGTCGATGGTGGCCTCGGTCATGGTGAGGATCCTTCCCTGCGGATTTGTCTCCGGTCTTACTTCGATGACGCTGCCCAGGGCGAGGGCAATCAGAATGCTCAGTATCATATTACACAAATATATGAATTCTGGCGCGAAAATCATTATCTTTGTTCTGAATGGCCGCGAAGCTCTACATACAGGTTTGCCTTCCGCTCAGGCTGGATTTCCTTCCATGGTACAGCACCCGGGAGGAGGTCCGGATCGGGCAGAGGGTAAGCGTGCATTTTGCCCGGAGGGCCTATGTGGGAGTGGTGGTTTCCATAGGCGGCCAGCCGGATGTTGCCGCCGTCTATGCGATCGACTCAGCCGAGACTGGCCTTGCCGACATCAGCGAAGAAGAACTCCGGCTCTGGGAGTTCGTTTCTTCATATTATATGTGTACGCTGGGCGAGGTGTACAAGGCGGCCTATACTGCCGGGAAACTTCGTTTCGAGCAGACCACCGCCAGGATTGCGGCCAGGAAAAAGGCTGCACCCGCCGTGGAGCCGAAGGCGTTCCAGGAAGCGATTGACTTTGGGGACAAGCCGGTTTTGCTGCGCGGGACGGACCGCGTGCCGTATTATCTCGACGAAATACGCAGGACGCTTGCTTCCGGTCGCCATGTCCTTATACTGGAGCCCGAGACTGATTTCGGCTTCAGCCTTCGGGATGCGCTTTCGCGCGCGCTTCGAGACCAGCTCATGTTTTACGGCGCCACCTCCGGGCAGAAGGAAAAGAGGGAAGTGATGGCTGCAGTTCGCGGAGGCGCCGGTCCGGTTGCCGTGATCGGAGTGCGTTCGACCGTGTTCCTGCCATGGCAGAACCTGGGCTTGGTGATTGTGGACGAAGAGCAGGACGCCTCCTTCAAGCAGAACGAACAGGTGCCGCATTACAACGGCCGCGATGTGGCCGCCATGCTTGCCCGTATCCACGGCGCCCGCCTTATACTCGGGTCTTCCTGCCCCTCGCTGGAGAGCCTCAGCAACTGCCTCAGCGGCAAGTATGAGATGGTCCGTGTGGGCGAGGTCCTGCCGGAAGTGGAGATAATCGACATCCCGGCCGAGCGCCGCAAACGCGGGATGGTAGGGAACTACTCACGCCGTGCGCTGGAAGAGATTGCCGCACTGCCTGCAGATGCCCTGGTGACCATAGTCCGCTGCTATCAGACTGAAGACGATGCTGCGGCAGAATTGAAGGAGGTGCTGCCCGGACGCGATCCCCAGCTGCTGACTCCGGCCGCCGCGCGCAAGTCCTCGTCGCACAGCGCGTTAACACTTGTACTTCAGGCAGACTCGCTGTTTGACCGGACAGACTTCAGGGCCGACGAGAAGGCGCTGCAGATGCTGTGCTCTATTCGCGCCCATACCGATAAACTCATCGTACAATGCGGCGCTGCGGCCCATCCCGTCTACAGGGCCCTGGCCGGTGACCGCGCTGCCCAGGATGCGGCTATCGCAGATTTGCTCTCCGAGCGAAAGACATATAAATTGCCTCCTTTCACCCGTCTCGTGGATATCCACGACAAACACGGCCTGGTCAAAAGGGAAGTCCTCCAACGCGACTCAAAACTCGCCGCGCGCAAGGCCGAACTGAAGCTCAAGTACGGCGCGCTTTACGCTTTCGACGTGGATCCGCTGTAAATATTTGCCCTCCCTGGGCAAAAAAATTTGGTGCGTAAATTATTTTATCTATCTTTGCAGTCCCAATCGGGACTAACTGCTGGGTTCGTATAACGGTTAGTACTCGAGATTCTCAATCTCGCAATAGGAGTTCGATTCTCCTACCCAGTACATAAGGGATGGCCAATCGGTCATCCCTTTTTTCGTACACCAGAGGGCCGTTTCGTGTACCAAATGCCCGAAATTACTCGGTTCGTACACCAGAGGGCCTGTTTTCGTACCAAATCCTAGTTCACGGCATACAAAAAAAGAATCGCCACCTTGTGACGACTCTTTTGCATCCTAAACGCAAGAACTTATTTCTTGCGGGCCTTGTATCTCTGATAGAACTGGTCAACGCGTCCGGCGGTGTCGATGATCTTCGTTTTGCCGGTGTAGAAGGGATGAGAAGTGTTGGAAATCTCGACCTTCACGAGGGGGTACTCAACGCCTTCGATCTCGATGGTCTCCTTGGTGTTGACACACGAGCGGGTGATGAATACATCTTCGTTTGACATATCCTTGAAAGCTACAAGACGGTAGGTTTCGGGATGGATTCCTTTTTTCATTTTACACTAGTGTTTACTTAAGCGGCTGCAAATATAGAAAGATATTTCATCAAACCAAAGATTATTTACTAAATTTGCGTATTATGACACTGATTAAATCCATCTCCGGCATCCGCGGAACAATCGGCGGCCCGGCAGGCGAAGGCCTCACCCCTATCGACATCGTCAAGTTCACTTACGCTTATTGCAAGACTCTCCCGAGCCGCAAGCCGGCGCCCAACAACGGCGGACGCTATAAAGTAGTAGTCGGCCGCGACGCCCGCATCAGCGGACAGATGGTCGAGCAGCTCGTCTGCGGAACCCTCATTTCCTGCGGAGTGGATGTAGTGAAATGCGGTTTTGCCAGCACCCCCACAACCGAACTTGCAGTGAGGTTTGCCGGCGCAGACGGGGGAATCATCCTCACCGCCTCGCACAACCCCCGTCAGTGGAACGCCCTGAAGCTCCTGAACGACAAGGGCGAGTTCCTTACCGCAGCGGAAGGCCAGGCTATACTCGACCTTGCGGCGAGCGAGGATTTCGACTTCGCCCCGGTGGACAAGATCGGAACGATTACCGAGCACGACTATACCGACGAACATATCGACTCCGTCCTGGCCCTTGAGGCGGTGGACGTCCCCGCGATCAAGAAAGCGGGCTTCAAGGTAGTCCTGGATGCGGTCAACAGTGTCGGCAGCATCATCATGCCGCGCCTGCTCGAGCGCCTCGGAGTGGAGTGCATCACCATCAACGGAGACCCGACCGGCGATTTCGCGCACAACCCTGAGCCACTCCCGGCGAACCTGATCGAACTGCGCGAGACCGTAGTGCGCGAGAAGGCCGACCTTGGAATCAGCGTTGACCCGGATGTGGACCGTCTTGCCCTGATCTGCGAGACCGGAGACCCGTTCGTGGAGGAGTACACCCTCGTCAGTGTGGCCGATTACCTGCTCGAGAGAGCGGAAAAGGCGGGCGTGATGCCGCGCAACACCGTTTCCAACCTCAGCTCGAGCCGCGCCTTGCGCGATGTGACCGAAGCCCATGGCGGCACCTATTATGCAGCTGCCGTTGGCGAGGTAAACGTCACTACCAAGATGCATGCGGTTAACGCCCTTATCGGCGGCGAAGGCAACGGAGGCGTGATCTATCCCGCTTCCCACTGCGGACGCGACGCCATGGTCGGCGTAGCCCTCTTCCTCAGCCACATAGCCCACAAGGGCATGAAAGTCAGCGAGTATAAGAAGACCCTTCATCCTTACTTCATCGCAAAGAACAGGATCGATCTGCCCGACGCATCAGCAGTCGTGCCAGTGCTTGAGGCCCTCAAGGAGAAGTTCAAGAACGAGAAGATCAACACCATAGACGGCGTGAAGATCGATTTCGAGGCCCAGAAGAAGTGGGTCCATCTCCGCAAGTCCAACACCGAGCCCATCATCAGGGTCTACAGCGAAGCTCCTACTGAGGCAGATGCCGTAGCCCTTGGCGAAGAAATAGTCAAATTCGCCCTGGAACTCCTGGCAAAATAATAATGTTCAGTTTCAGGACAACCCCGATAGAAGAACAACTCGACCGCGGCCTTTTACAGGGCCGCGTGGGTTGTCTGTGCACCCAGAACTGCTTCGACACCTCGACCGGCAAGTATCTCTACGATATATTCAGGCAGAGAGGCAACCTTGTCAGGCTGTTCCAGCCTTCCGGGACCGAACTTACCCCGGGAACCAACCACATAGAGTTCGGCCAGGAGGATCTGGAAGAACTTGATGCGCTGGTAGTCGAGATTCAGGATGTCGGGACCCGCTACTTCAATTTCACGCGCGACGTGATGCGTCTGCTCTCTACCCGTGCTCGCATGGAAGAAGGCCCGTCGATATACATAGTCGACCATTTCAATCCCGCAGGGCGCAGCGTCGAGGGAACGATCCCGGCAGTCGACTCGGATATCTGGACGCCCAAAGTGGCGCACCGCCATGGCCTTACGCTGGGCGAACTCTGCAGCCTTTATGTCGACGAAATCGGGGCCCGTTTCCCCCTCCATGTGATTTCGGCGGAGACCAACCGCTCGTCGGCCGACATCATGCCGTGGACCATCGCCCCGTCATCCGACCTTCCGAGCCTGTTCTCTGCATACATGTACAGCGGCGGAGGCCTGTGGAACAACACTACTGTCACGCCGGCAATCGGTACGGCGCGGCCGTATGAATACATAGGAGCCCCATGGCTCCGGCCGGATTCGGTCGCCGCGCCGCCGTGCCCCGACGGCGTGATCATGCGCCCGTGTTCCTTCACCCCCTCCGCCGGACGTTATGCCGGCGAAAGATGTCTGGGGTACCAGATCATCCTCAAGCCCGAAGCAAGATATCACTCTTTGCTGCACACTCTGGAACTGATGCGCTACTTGGCCGACCATTATTCCCAGTTCGAGATGCTCCCGCAGCTCCACGTCAAGGTCGCCGACCCGGTGATCAGCGAATACCTCCGCGGCGGAATCACCTTCGACATAGTCCAGGAACACGTCAAAGCCGAAGAGCAGAAGTGGATACGCAAAGCCAAGAGGTACGTCCTCTACGACGATCCGCCGGTAAGAATAAAATAACGACTAAGGCCCGCTTCACAGCGGGCCTTAACGATTAGTTAGTAGTGTATTACCTTAAGAAGGTTAATTATTGTTGGTTAGAATCCTTACGTGAGTAAGTTGAGTTGTTTATCATTTCCGACGACAAATATACATCAACTTTTCATATCCGCAAAATATTTTTGCAAAAAAGTTGATTTTTTACGCTGTGGATTTTAAAAATATTTAAAAACGTAAGCTATTTGTCGAGTAATTCGGGCCTTAGCTCGCGGGTGCGGGCAAGAGCCTGCTCGTCCTGCCAGGCCTGAATCAGCTTGGGATTGCCGCTGAGGAGCACTTCGGGAACCTTCCAGCCGTTGAATTCCGCGGGTCTTGTATACACTGGAGGAGACAGGAGATCGTCCTGGAAAGAATCGGAAAGCGCCGAGGTTTCGTCGGTAAGGGCTCCGGGAATCAGGCGGACGATGGCGTCTGCCAGACGGGCGGCGGGGATTTCTCCTCCGCTCACCACATAATTGCCTACAGAGATTTCGCGCGTAATAAGATGTTCTCGGATGCGGTGGTCGATACCCTTGTAGTGGCCGCAGAGAATGATGATGTTCCCGAGGAGCGACAGGGAATTGGCTATGCCCTGGTCAAGTATCTCTCCGTCGGGGGACATGTAGATGATTTCGTCGTAGTCGCGCTCGGCCTTAAGTTCCTCTATCATCCTGAAGACGGGCTCCACCATCATCACCATGCCGGCGTCGCCGCCATATGAATAGTCGTCCACATTCTTGCGCGGACCGATTCCGTACTTGCGGAGATTGTGGACATGGATCTCGACCAGGCCCTTCTTGATCGCCCGGCCGACTATGCTGTGTCCCAGGGGGCTTTCAAGGAGTTCAGGCACTACCGAAAGGATATCTATTCTCATACTGCAAAAATACCTAAATTTTGTTATATTTGTAGGCTTTATAAATCATTTGATATGACTATTACAGAACTTGAGAACCTTTCGCTGGACGAACTCATAGTCTCGCTGCGCCAGATCGGAGCGAGCGAAGACCGTATGGAGAGAGGAAAGGAAGTCGAAGCGGTGAAGTCCGCATTCTACAAGCTTTTGGGCAAGCTCAAAGCTGAAGCGGAAGCCGCAGGCGAGAACGTGGAAGAGAAGTTCGCCGCCCAGGAGGAAGCTTTCAAGATGGTTTACTCCGACTACAAGAAGGAGAAGGCCGTCTACAACCGGGAGCAGGACGCCCAGCGTTCGGAGAATCTCGAGAAGAAGAAAGCCGTCATAGCCGAGCTGAAAGACCTCGTGGATAACCTCAACGATGTCCAGACAGCATTCCCGGCCCTGCGCGAGATACAGGCGAAATGGCGAGCGATAGGCCCTGTGCCTGCCGCCGATTTCAGGGACATCAACGATACCTACCAGTTCCTTGTCGAGAGGTTCTACGACATGGTCCAGATCAACCACGACCTCCGCGACCTCGACTTCAAGAAGAACCTTGAGGCGAAGGAGCGCTTCTGCGAAGACGCGGAGAGGCTGGCCGAGTCGGAGGATGTGGTCGGCGCCTTCGCCGAACTGCAGAAGCTGCACGAGCAGTGGAAGGAGCTCGGCCCGGTAGCCAAGGAATACCGCGAGTCCATCTGGGAGCGCTTCAAGGCAGCAACCGCCATCATCAACAAGCGCTACCAGGCCCATTTCGAGGATATCAAGAAAGCCTTCGCCGCCAATCTGGAAGCCAAGGAAGCGCTCTGCGTGAAGGTTGAAGAGATAGCGAACAGGGAGGATATCAAGGACGCCGGCCAGTGGAACGCCCTCTCAAAGGAAATAGAGCTTATCCAGGCCGACTGGAAGAAGATAGGCTTCGCCACCAGAAAAGACAACCAGAAGATCTACGAGCGTTTCCGCGCCGCCTGCAATAAATTCTACGACAGGAAGAAGGAGTTCTTCCAGGAAATCAAGGGCGGAATAGACGCGGCAATCTCCGCCAGGGAGGATATCATCGCCCAGGCCGAAGCCCTGAAGACCAGCACTGACTGGAAGAAGACCACCGACCAGTTCATTTCGCTGCAGAAGCAGTGGAAGGAACTTCCCGCCGTGCCGCGTAAGAAAGGGGAGCAGCTCTGGAAGCGTTTCCGCGCCGCCTGCGACGAATTCTTCGCCCAGAGGGACCAGAACGCAAAACCCGAAAACGACTTCTACGCAAACCTCAGGGCCAAGAAAGCCCTCATCGCCGAGATCAAGGCCTACAAGCCCGCCGAAGGCGAGAGCCGCGAGAAGGCAAGGGCGGAGTTCGAGGAGCGCTACAAAGCGATCGGCTTCGTCCCCTTCAAGGAAAAGGACGCTGTCGCCAAGGCCTACAAGGAAGCCATGGCCGAGGCGTTCCCCCAGAAGGAGCACACCCGCAAGTCAGACCTTATACGCCGTTACAATGCCCTCCAGCAGGACATCGTGACCTATGAAAACAATATTGGTTTCTTCTCGAATTCCAAGAATTCGGAGCCTCTGATCCGCCAGATGCAGGAAAGGATAGAGGCCGCGAAGGCAGAGTTGAAAGAGATAGAGGAACAAATCCGCAAAGAAGAAGCAGAATAATACATGGACAAAAATTCTATCATCGGTTTTATACTGATGGCGGCAGTCCTTTTCGGCTTTACGTTCATCCAGAACCGTAAGGCAAAGGAGCAGTATGCCATCCAGCAGGCTTATCAGGATTCAATAGCGCGCGTCGAGGCGGCCCGTGCGGCCGAAATGGCGGCGGTGGAGCAGGAGGCAGCCGCGCCCGAACAGGCACCCGCGGCGGCCGTTCCTGCCGCGAGGCAGGAGCGCATCTACAAAGATGCAGGGCTGGACGCAGCCCGCAAAGGCGAGGAGCAGATCCTGACCCTCGAAAACGACCTCTTTGAGGTCAAATTCACGACCAAGGGCGCCCAGATTGCGTCCGTCCGCCTGAAGGACTTCACGAACTACGGCGGATCTGACCTCTACATCTTCAAGGAGGGGCAGAACAAGTTCGAACTAAGCGCCTATGTGGGCGAGCAGATAAAGACCAGCGATTTTATCTTCCAGCTGGCCGAAAAGACGGATACCAGCGTCGTGATGCGGCTCCCGTTCGAGAACGGCGGCTACATAGAGCAGTCCTACTCGATCAAGCCGGGCGCCTATACTGTTGACAACATGCTCTCGTTCGTGGGAGTGCAGATCCCGCGCAACGTCGGTTCGGTCGACATCGACTTCTCGACCATGATCCCGCGAATGGAGAAGGGCTACAAGAACGAATCGCAGTACTCCAAGGTCAATTACTACTTCGACGGCGAGAAGAAGCCGGCTGAGATGGGCCGCGGCCGCAACCAGAGCAAGAAGATCGCGTCCAAGCTCGAATGGTTCGCGTTCCAGCAGCAGTTCTTCTCGATGATAGTGCGCGCTCCCGGGGAGTTCAGCTCCGGTGACATCTCGGTCGCATACCAGGGCGAGGATGATCCCGACCATAACCTGATGGCCTGCGAGGCCGCGATGAGGGTCGACATCCTTCCCGGACGGGACATCACTATCCCTCTGGAGTACTATTTCGGCCCCAACCACTTCAAGACCCTCAAGGACATGGGCCACAAATACGAGAAGATCATCCCTCTGGGAGGATGGCTCGTAGGCTGGTTCACCCGCTACTTCATCATCCCCATGTTCGACTGGCTCCACAGATCCATAGCTAACTTCGGCCTGATCATCCTGATCATGACGCTCGTCATCAAGCTCGTGACCCTGCCACTGACCTACAAGTCGTTCGCATCGTCGGCGAAGATGGCGGCCCTGAAGCCGTACATCGAGGAAATCAACAAAAAGTACGCAGGGGAGTCTGACCAGATGAAAAAGCAGCAGGCGACCATGGACCTGTATAAACGGGCGGGGGTGAATACCCTCGGCGGCTGCCTTCCGACCCTGCTTACCTTCCCGGTGCTGTGGGCCATGTTCCGTTTCTTCCCGGCCTCGATCGAGCTTCGTCAGCAGAGTTTCCTCTGGGCCGAGGACCTCAGCGCATATGACTCCATAGTCGATTTCGGCACCCGCGTGCCGCTTATCGGCGACCACCTCAGCCTCTTCGCCCTGCTGATGGCGGTGGTGATGTGGGGCTACAGCAAGATGACCATGTCGCAGCAGAGCGCCGGCAACGATCCCAGCGCGAAGTCCATGCAGTTCATGAGCGTCTGGATGATGCCTATAATGATGTTCTTCATCTGCAACAGCCTCTCGTCCGGCCTCAGTTACTACTACCTCCTGTCGCAGCTCATAGCCATCATCGAGACCTTCGTGATCCGCAAGTGGGTCGTGAATCCCGATGCCGTCAGGGCCAAGGTCGAAGCCAGCAAGGGCAAGCCGCTTCCCAAGAGCAAGTGGCAGCAGAGGCTTGAGGAAGCCCAGAAGCTCCAGGAGCAGCAGATGAAAAACCGCAACAGAAGATAACACATGAAAACGAACGTTCTTGTACTGGCATGCACCCTCGCCGCCCTGGCGGGCTGCACGGAAAAGCCGTCCGGGGAGGTGTATGAAAAGCCCCTGGAAAACCCCACCCAGGTGACTTTTACCCAGAGGCCTTTCACCAACATTGTCGATGTCACATGGCAGGACAACAGCGAAAAGGAGCTGGGCTATGTAATCTGGAAAAGAGACGGCCTGGTACAGAGCGAGCTCGTGACGCTGGATCCCAATACTACCTCGTATACCTTTACGGAAGGCCTTGAGCCCGGCGTAAAATACAACCTCGGCGTGCAGGCAAAGGGCCCGGAACTAAAGCTCAGTTCGCAAATCATCTACAAGAACGTCGAGTTGTTCGATTACAGCTCGCTGCCGCGCATAGTGCTTGACACCGAATGGACAAACACCCCGACCTCGGTAGCTCTTACCTACACTATAGAGAACTACAAGTCGCAGTACGAAATCAAACGCTACGGCCTTTGCTGGAACGGTGCGAACATGTCTATGGCTCCCACAGTCGAGGACGGTCACCAGCACGGCCCCAGGACCAGCGACGGCAAGAACATCACCCAGGCGATTACCGCAGCCTCTCTGGACCATGGCAAGACCTACAATGTCTGCGGATTCGTGGAGACGGAGATTGGTATCTCGTATTCTGAGCCCAAGAGCGTGTATCTCGGCGATGAGCCCGAGCCCATAGTGTTCGACTGGACAGATATTACTCCCTCTGATTTTCCCGCCGAAGTCAAGGTCTACAAGACTACCGGCCTCGTGAACGACAGGACCGTCAATTCATGGTACGCAATAGCTGACGTGACAACAGGCAAAGTCGAGTTCCGATTCGAATTCGGAAAGTTCCAGACGCTCGAAGGATGGTACAGCGGGGGCAGCAAGGACGAAGGCAATATCGTCATGACCAATGCCGGTTATTTCAACATGACCACCCACGAAACCGGCGACTTCTCAGCGGACAAGGGCATAATCACTCCCTGCCAGTATGCTGGAATAACCCACGGCGCATTTGCCGTGGACCGCGACCAGAAACCTTATGCTTTCTGGACTGCCAAGGGAACTGACAAGGTGACATACTTCTTCAACGAGCCCGTGCCTTACATTCTCAACGTAACCGATTACGGGACGGTGAAGCAGAACTATCCTTCCGACAACTTCGTGTTCGAACCTTACTACGCCATGTGCGCAGGACCATTGCTCGTCAAAGACGGAAAGATTATGACGGACGTGACCCAGAAAGGTTCGGATTTCGTGCGCAATTACGAGCAGATAGCTCTGGATATCTTCACCAACAGTTCCACTACTCCCGACCGTACGGCGGTGGGTTACACCAAGGACGGTAAGATCATCCTCTACGTCTGCGACGGCCGCATTCCTTCCAGCAAGGGCGCTTCTATAGTTGAACTTGCCCAGATAATGCTCGGACTCGGCTGCGAGGGCGCCTGCAACTTCGACGGAGGCGGCTCCACCGCAATGACCGTCAAAGGCGTGCGCCAGAATTCTCTTGAATCCAATATGTCCGGCGGTACTGAAAACCGTTCG
>JAGCVW010000014.1 GCA_017962165.1 Bacteroidales bacterium
CTTCTTGGATGGGATGGATTCAATGACGCGAAACATCGTGGCCATATCTGCCACATCGGTGAATCTCGGCTTGCCATCCTCCGCAATTAATTTCAACCGGTTACATTTTGTAACCACTTCACTTCCTTCCTTTACCAGCCTATTTTTCAATACCTTCCAATAATTTCTCGCCCTATCATGGGTTGGTTGGTTGGTAAGGATTCCACATACATCAACTATGGAGAAGAACCATTCCTGTTTCTCCTCATCCCAAGCCGTACGGACTTTTTTGTTCTCAAACAACTGTATTTTTTCAATATCGGACATGGTCTCAACGTTTTCTACAAATATAATCCAGACGGAAACCTAATGCAAATCTTTGCAAGGTTAAAAGATTCTCATTTCGCAAGATGCGAAACGCAAAATGTGAAATAGTGTAGGGAGTTTGAGGAAGACGACTAGCCCCTAACTGACATAACAACTCCTTTTTTTACTATCCCAAAATCAGTTGTATGTGCCATAGGCGGGCTCCATTTCAACATCCTTCATGCCTTCATTTGGGGGGAAGGAAATCTTTTTATAGGTTTTTCCGTCTTTTTCGATGACATCCTCCTTCCTTAACCAATACTTTTGAATGACATAATCCGACATTTTCCCGACGCCCCAATTATCGTCTAATCTCTTTGCGTCAAATATGGCTACCAGCAATACATCTGTCTCCCAGAACACATCATCGACAACCCATTGGGGATCTGCTTCAAAATTGGTTATAACATCTGCAAAAGATCCCATTTGCCCCGGCTCTACGTAGTTTAAGTACCATTTGCTATTTATTTCATCAATACTTTGAGGATCATTCCCTGTTTCTAAGCCTGTTTTCTGAGACCAGATGTATATGCCCTCACTATATTGATTCTCCAGATCAAGCGAAAAACCGTAATCACATGATGTTATAGTTGCTAGTGCTACCAGCATTATAACTATGAGTTTCAATGATTTCATAGTCTACAAATCATAATGGTTAAAACCTCATTGCTATTGCTATTCCATTCACTGTTGGAGAATAACCAATTGCAGCTACGGTTTGCCCGGAAGCATTTTTAATTTTCTTAATTCTACTATTGCCGAACCAAGCAACACCTGCTCCTGCAAGTATAGTCAGAAATCCACCTATCTCAAATGCTTCTCCTGTTTTATATGCCGGTTGCTTTTTGGCTTCCTGATTCAAATTGTAGATTTCTTCTATTGTACCTGTAGTGGAATGACTGTTAGTATATTTGTTTTGTTCAATCATACAAACAACATTGCCACCAAGCCAGGCAATAGCACCTACTCCGGCAGTTATTACACCACCATATAATGCCGTATTGGCCATTTTGTATTCCCTTGTTGTGGTAACATCTGTAGTGGCGGTATTAGCATATTGACCTAAGGCCATAACAGAGGACAACAATAATAGAACAAGTGTAAGGACTATCTTATGCATCACCTAAGATATTAATGGTTTTTACAAAGATAAGTATTTTTAATCATCCCTCATTTACTATTCCTCTTCCTTCTCCAGGAGGACTTCTTCTTTCATAGGGTAATAATTGGGTAGTAAAGGCCTCAAAACGGCCATTTTTGCCCCAACTTTGACCTGTTTTGGGCATGAAAAAAGCAGTGGAACTATCCACTGCTTAATTCTTAATCTATTGATTATCAAAAGATTATATTCTAACTACCTGTTAGTACTCCTCCTCGTTAAAGAAGAAGTCTTCTTTGGTGGGGTAATCGGGCCAGATGTCCTCGATGGACTCGTAGATCTCTCCGTCGTCCTCAAGTTCTTCAAGGTTCTCGATCACATCCTCAGGAGCGCCTGAGCGGTTCGCGTAGTCGATAAGTTCGTCTTTGGTTGCGGGCCACGGTGCATCGTCGAGGCTTCCTGCAAGTTCCAGTGTCCAAAACATAGTATAGTCTTTTTTATAATTTCCGATTTGGCGGCAAAGATATACAAAAAATCAAAGAATCATAACTATTTTTGTATGACATTTAGACTATGGCATACATTAAAGAAGAAAAATACGACCGGAAAGTCACTGAAGAACTGGCCGTTCACGTCAAGGCAATACTCAATCTGTTAGGCGAAGACGACGGTCGGGAAGGCCTTCAGAAGACTCCCGAGCGTGTCGCGAAAGCGATGCAGTTCATGACCAAGGGCTATGCGGAAGACGGTATCGAGATCATCCGCAGCGCGATGTTCGAGGAAGACTACAGCCAGATGGTTCTCGTAAAGGACATCGAACTCTACAGCATCTGCGAACACCACATGCTTCCGTTCATCGGGAAGTGCCATGTAGCGTATATACCCAACGGCTGGATCACCGGCCTCAGCAAGATAGCCCGCGTCGTGGAGACATACGCCCGCAGGCTGCAGGTCCAGGAGCGCCTGACCGTCCAGATCCGCGACTGTATCCAGGAAGCCCTGCATCCGCTCGGCGTCGCGGTCGTGATTGAAGCCAACCATACCTGCATGCAGATACGCGGGGTGGAGAAGTCCAACGCCATTACCACTACCTCCGCCTTCAGCGGCGCCTTCCTCAATTCGGAGAAGACCCGCAACGAATTCCTAAACCTGATCAAATGACCCTGAGGAACTGGATGCTGCCCGTGTCCATGACCGCGGGCGTGGGCGTGTATCTGGCGCTGCATCTGGGCGGCTCGCCGGCGGAGGCAGGATACCTGACGTTCTGCTCCAGGGTGCAGCCGGTGCTTGTGGCCCTGATGCTGTTCCTGCAGCTGAATATAGTGGCCCCGCGCGAGCTCCGTTTCCGCCGCTGGCACCTCATCCTGCTGGCCATCCAGGCCCTGTTTTTCGTGGCCATGGCCATGGCGACGCTCGTCAGCGACGGGGGAGTCAAGCTGCTGCTCGAATGTGCCATGCTCTGTTTTGTCTGCCCTACGGCTGCGGCAGCGGGTGTGATCACCTCCAAGCTCGGCGGCGACCTGCCCGGGATCATGACCTACACCGTGCTCGCGAACGCGCTGGCCTCGGTCCTCATTCCTGTGATGGTGCCGATTGTCCACCCCGCCGTGGACATGGGCTTCTGGCCGCTGTTCTGGGCTGTGGTCCGCAGGGTATTCTCGATCCTGGTGCTCCCGTGCCTGGCGGCATGGCTGATTCGCTATTGCCTCCCGGGCGTCCAGCGCTTGCTCGAACGGTATGCCGGCTGGGCCTTCTACATCTGGGGCATCTGCCTGATGCTGTCGATTTCGCTCGCCACTGATTCACTTGCGGGCAGCGGCATCGGCCTTGGGCTTGGGCTCGGAATCGCGGGAGTGTCGCTGGTGTGCTGCCTGCTGCAGTTCGCCCTCGGCCGCCGTGCTGCCCGCCGCTACGGCCCCGCCGAATCCCTTACCGCCGGCCAGGCCCTCGGCCAGAAGAATACCGGCTTCATCATCTGGCTGGGCATCAATTACTTAACGCCTGTGACCTCCGTGGCCGGCGGCCTCTATGCCATCTGGCACAATCTCTTCAACTCCTGGCAACTGCTTAAACGAAAATAATCGTAACTTTATAGTATGACAGCAAAGGAAGACAAATACAAGCTTCTGGTTAAGCAATGCGAAGCCCTGGTAGAAGGGGAGTCGGACACTATAGCCCGTATGGCGAACCTCGCCGCCCTGATCCATGTCGAGATGGGCTTCTGGTGGACGGGTTTCTACCGCGTCGAGGGCTCCGAACTCCTGCTCGGCCCGTTCCAGGGCCCTATTGCCTGCACCCGCATCCAGTACGGTCGCGGCGTCTGCGGAACCGCCTGGAAGGAGGACCGCACGGTCATCGTCCCTGACGTGGAGCAGTTTCCCGGACACATAGCCTGCTCATCGGAGTCCCGCAGTGAGATAGTGGTCCCGATACGCCACAATGCTGAAATCATAGCGGTACTTGATATCGACTCCCGCTCAATAGGAACCTTCGACGAAACCGACCGCGAATACCTCGAACAAATTGTAGAATTATTATAGTATTTGGTACGAAGTAAGGCCCTTTACCGTACAAAACCACATAAATAGCCAATTTGGTACGAAAAACCACCCCATATCGTACGAAACCACATGACACTGAAAGAAGAAATACTTCAGGGCATTCCGGATATCCTTCCGGAGCCTAAACCCTACGACCCGTCGGTCAACCACGCCCCGCGACGCAAAGACATTCTGACAAAGGAAGAAAAGGTGCTGGCTGTCCGCAACGCCCTTCGCTACTTCCCTCAAAAGCACCACGCAGTTCTCACGAAGGAGTTCGCGCAGGAGCTGAAGGACTACGGCCGAATCTACATGTACCGTTTCCGCCCTTCGTACGAGATGTACGCGCGGCCGGTCGATGAGTACCCCGCCCGCAGTAAGCAGGCCGCCGGCATCATGGCCATGATCCAGAACAATCTGGACCCCCGCGTGGCCCAGCATCCGCACGAACTGATCATCTACGGCGGCAACGGCGCCATCTTCCAGAACTGGGCGCAGTACAGGCTGGTCATGCAGTATCTTGCGACGATGACCGACGAGCAGACGCTGGTCATGTACTCGGGTCACCCGCTCGGCCTTTTCCCCTCTCATAAGGACGCCCCGCGCGTAATCGTCACCAACGGCATGGTCATTCCCAACTACTCGAAGCCCGACGACTGGGAGCGCTTCAACGCCCTCGGAGTTTCGCAGTATGGCCAGATGACCGCCGGCTCCTACATGTACATCGGGCCTCAGGGCATAGTCCACGGCACCACGATCACGGTCATGAACGCCGCTCGCAAAGTGCTTAACAAGGCAGGGGGTCTGGGGGGTACGCCCCACAGTCCCCTGGGGGTGCAGGGGGATGGTAGCGAAGACATGCGCAGCATGTCGCGAGCCGGCGGTTACGAACGGCAACTGCTGTTCGTAACTGCCGGATTAGGCGGCATGAGCGGCGCTCAGCCAAAAGCCGGCAACATCGCAGGGGTGGTCTCCGTAACCGCCGAAATCAATCCCCTCGCGGCGCGCAAGCGCTACGATCAGGGCTGGGTCGACGAACTCCACGACTCACTGGACGAACTCATTCCCCGCATACGCAAAGCCGTGGCCGCAAAGGAGGTCGTCTCGCTCGCGTACGTCGGCAATGTCGTGGACCTTTGGGAGCGTCTGGCAGATGAGGGCATCCATGTAGACCTTGGTTCCGACCAGACTTCGCTCCACAACCCTTGGGCAGGAGGCTATTACCCTGTCGGCTACAGCCTCGAGGAGTCCAAGCGCATGATGGCCGAAGAGCCCGCGCGCTTCAAGGAGGCGGTCCAGGCTTCGCTCAGGCGCCATGTAGCCGCAATCAACCGACTTGCCGCCGGAGGCATGTACTTCTTCGATTATGGCAACGCATTTCTGCTCGAAAGCAGCCGCGCGGGCGCCGACGTCCTTCGTGAAGACGGCTCGTTCCGCTACCCTTCCTACGTCCAGGATATCATGGGCCCGCTGTACTTCGACTATGGCTTCGGGCCGTTCCGCTGGGTGTGCCTGAGCGAGGATCCGGCAGACCTTGCTGCCACCGACGCGCTCGCCGTGGAGGTGCTCAGCCGCATTGCCGCCGGTGCGCCTGAAGAGATAGCCGGTCAGATGCGCGACAATATCCACTGGATCGAGGAGGCCGGCCGCAACCGCCTCGTCGTCGGCTCGCAGGCGCGCATCCTTTACGCCGACTGCCAGGGCCGCACCGAGATCGCGCTCGCCTTCAACGAGGCCATCCGCGACGGCCGCCTCAAGGGCCCCGTCGTGCTCGGCCGCGACCACCACGACGTCTCCGGCACCGATTCCCCCTTCCGCGAGACTTCCAATATCTACGATGGCTCGCGCTTTACCGCTGACATGGCCGTCCAGAACGTCATCGGTGATTCGTTCCGCGGCGCCACCTGGGTTTCAATCCACAACGGCGGCGGCGTAGGCTGGGGCGAGGTGATCAACGGCGGCTTCGGGATGGTCATAGACGGCTCTGACGACAGCGCCCGCCACATCCGCGAGATGCTCTTCTGGGACGTCAACAACGGAATAGCCCGCCGCAGCTGGGCCCGCAACGCCGGCGCCCGTTTCGCCGCCGAGCGCGAAATGGCCCGCACCCCCGGGCTGAAAATAACCCTCCCCAATGAAGCTGATGAAGAACTGATAAATAAAGCGCTATGACCCATTATATTTCAAACGAACGCCTGACTCTCGAGCAGCTCAAGGACATTATTGACAGCCATGCCAGGCTAGAACTCAGCAAGGAATCTGTTGCTGCGGTGCAGAAATGCCGCCGTTACCTCGACGAAAAGATGACCGATCCTACCAGGCCCATTTACGGCATCACCACCGGATTCGGTTCGCTGTACAACGTCACCATCAAACCCGACGAACTATCGCAGCTCCAGTACAATCTGGTGGTTTCTCACGCGTGCGGTTCGGGCGAGACGGTCCGGCCGGAGATCGTCAAGCTGATGCTTTTCCTCAAGGCCCAGAGCTTGTCGTACGGTCACTCTGGAGTGCAGCTCGCGACCGTCCAGCGACTAATCGACATGTACAACGAGGACATCCTGCCGGTGGTCTACCAGCAGGGCTCGCTCGGCGCTTCGGGCGATCTTGCGCCGCTGGCGCACCTCAGCCTGCCGCTCATCGGCCTTGGCGAGGTGCTCTACAAGGGACGCATCCGTCCGTCGGCGGAAGTCTGGGCCGAAAAAGGCTGGGAGCCGATTACCCTCCAGTCCAAGGAGGGTCTGGCGCTGCTGAACGGAACCCAGTTCATGAGCGCCCATGCCGTTTGGGCCCTCATCAAGAGCGCACGCCTGTCGTGGTGGGCCGACCTTATCGGCGCCATGTCGCTCGACGCCTACGACGGCCGCATCGAACCGTTCCTCCCGCTAACCCACCAGATCCGGCCCCATGTCGGGCAGATTCTGACCGGCAAACATTTCATGCAGATACTCGAGGGCAGCGAGCTTATCGGCCGCCTCAAGGAGCATGTCCAGGACCCGTACAGTTTCCGCTGCATCCCCCAGGTCCATGGCGCCGTCAAGGACAACATCCTCTACGTCAATTCGGTCATCGAGAACGAAATCAACTCGACCTCCGACAACCCGAACATCTTCCCTGACGAGGACATGATCATCTCTGCCGGCAACTTCCACGGCGAGCCTATCGCTATTCCGATGGACGCCCTGGCTATCGCCATGTCGGAGCTTGCCTCGATTTCCGAGCGCCGTACCTACCAGCTGATCCATGGCCTTCGCGGCCTGCCCAAATACCTTGTGGCCAACCCGGGTGTCAACAGCGGTTTCATGATCCCGCAGTATACCGCCGCCTCGATCGTTTCGCAGAACAAGGGCCTTTGCTGGCCGGCTTCGTGCGACTCGATCCCCTCGTCGCAGGGTCAGGAAGACCATGTCTCGATGGGCTCGAATTCAGCGACAAAACTCGCCCGCATCGTGGATAATGTCGAGACCGTGCTTGCCATCGAACTGTTCAACGCCGCCCAGGCTCTCGAGTTCCGCAGGCCGCTTAAGTCCTCCCCTTTGATCGAGCGTATTTTCGCAGATTACCGCAAGGTGGTTCCCTTTATCGAGAACGATACCTACATGCATCCCCACATAGAGAAATCAGTCGAGTTTATCCGCAACAACCTTTACGTATGAAGACCATCGTAAACATAGGTGAACTGGTCGGAATAGTGCCGTCCGGAGTCCTTCGGCTGAGCGGGGCTGAAATGGCGTCGATGGGAGTGCTGCACAATGCCTGGCTGCAGATTGACGGCGGCAGGATAGTCGATTTCGGGATTGGAACTCCTCCACCTGGAGGAGAAGTAATAGATGCGCGAGGCGGCATGGTCCTTCCGGCGTTCTGCGACTCGCACACGCATCTGGTTTATGCGGGGAGCCGCGAAGGCGAGTTCCTCGACAAGCTCGCAGGGCTGTCGTACGAGGAAATCGCAGCCCGCGGCGGCGGTATACTCAATTCCGCAGATTTGCTGCACGAGACTTCCGCAGACGAGCTTTTCGAACAAAGTATGGTCAGGGTGCGCGAGGTGCTCGCCATGGGCACGGCTGCCCTGGAGATAAAGAGCGGTTACGGGCTTAGGCCGGAAGACGAGCTGAAGATGCTTCGCGTGATAGCGCGCATCAGGGCGGCCGTGCCGGCGCTCGTCAGAGCGACATTCCTTGGAGCACACGCCGTCGGCAGGGGATATTCCCACTCCGAATATGTCGATGAAGTTTTGAAAATGATACCTGCGGCCTCGGAACTCGCGGATTTTATTGACGTTTTCTGCGACGAGGGATTTTTTACTGTGGAGGATACCGACCGTATTCTGGCTGAAGGCTTGAAGTATGGACTGCGCCCGAAGATCCACGCCAACGAACTCGCCGTCAGCGGCGGGGTTCAGGTGGGCGTTAAGCATAAAGCTTTGTCTGTTGACCATCTGGAAAGGACGACTGATGCAGAAGTCGCTGCCCTGAAAGGCACTGACACCATGCCGGTGATGCTTCCCGGCTCGTCGTTCTTCCTCGGGCTGCCGTACGGCCGGGCGCGCGACTTCGTGGGCGCCGGCCTCCCCCTCGCCCTCGCCTCCGACTACAATCCGGGCTCGTCCCCTTCCGGAGACATGCGTTTCGTGATGGCCCTGGGATGCATCAAGATGAAACTTTCACCGGCGGAGGCGCTTGCCGCGGTCACGCTCAACGGCGCTTACGCCATGGGCCTCAGCGCCGAGACCGGCTCGATCTCCCGCGGCAAGCGCGCCGACCTCATCCTTTCCGCCCCCGGCTGGTCCCTCACCCGCCTCGCGTACAATTACACCACTCCCTTTATCCGCCAGGTCTTCCTCGCGGGTGTTACTTACATCGCCTAACCCTGCGTTGTTGACACTCTCTCCCGATTCGTACGAAAACACCCCTATTTTCGTACGAAAATGTGATTTGAGGCTATTTTGTACGGGAAAGGGCCGATTTTCGTACGGAATCCTATCTGCTGTTTACGCGCAGCGGAAATAACGAATCCACTTCGTATTGTGTGAGGCCGAGTGTGCGTCGAATTTGCCCATTTGAAGAATGGAATTCGTAGCGTAAGACTTTGGCTAGTTCAATTTTCTGCGCTTTTGATAGATTGTTTAAAGAATCGGTTTTATATCGTTCACGAATAATCGCTATCACTTTTCCGAACAACTCGGCATCTGTGAGGAATTCATCATCATCAATATCAGCGGACACTCCGCTGTATGCTTCCACATTCTTGGTTAAAGAGTAGAAATAGTGGTGCGCATCCCGAAACATTGACATCCCAAAATTGATTGCGCAGTATGACGACGGTGCGACATAATCGTCTATCATCAGATAATTTTCGGGAATCTCCGGCGCTCTTCCGCGAAAAAGATCTCGCATCTGTGTCACTGAATAATCAGAAGACTTCGTATTCAGAGGAATCTCGTTGTAGTAATAACGCCCGCTTCCCCAAGGATAACTGAAAGGGGTATAATCGCTGAAAGCCACATAGCCATTTCGGTTGGTATAAACTATCTGATTTCTCAAAGCGGTAAGTGTTTCTATCGGTTTGAGTTGAAGATCAAGTAGATTGGCATTCGGAATCGTTCGTTTCAAGCGTTTCCGGATATAATCGAAAAAAGCCCGTATGATTTCCTCCTCGCCTGAAACAACAAAGTGGAGATGATTGTTCATTACCTCAAATGTGATAATCAGAAGTCCTCCAATATGACAACCGTAAGCGTCGCATATCGGCTTGAATAAAATAGCTGCCTGCGCGATAACGTTCATCACGAATTTCAAGTCGGCCTCGGTGGCGAAAATAATCGGGGTGTTCTTCCCCGAGGTATAAGCGTGCCAGTACGGCCCTGCTTTTGAAAAAGAGGCCTCGCAGGCCCTTTCCGCTTGTGAAAAAGTTCTCATAGCTTTAAAGTTTTTATCTGAAAACAAATATAAGGTTTTCGTACGATATAGCCCCCTATTTCGTACCAATTTGCCGGAAATGTCAGTTTGGTACGGTAGAGGGCCTATTTTCGTACGAAAATGGTTGAAGGACCCGAGAGGCTTAGCCGATGTGGCTGGCGACCTCGGCGAGGACTTCGTCCTGAAGCTTTTGACCTTCGGCGATGATTTCGTCGGCGCGGGTCAGCAGGGGCTCGGCGGCGGACTTGTCTTTCAGGCCGGCGGCGTTGATGCGGACGTTGAGGGCGGCGCCGCGGATGCCGGCCAGGGCGGCGAGAGCCGCGACGCCGGCATCGGACGCGCTGGCGCTAAGGCCCTTCTGCGCGACCTCAAGGGCGAGCGGCAAAACTTTTGCCGCCGCCTCCATCGTGCGCAGGGGCACGCTGGCAGCGTTAAGCGTCGCCGCCTCGATGGCCGCCGCGCGCGCCGCCTTGTCTTCCGGAGAGTCTTTCGGAAGGGCGAACGCGGCCATAATTCCGTCGAAAGCGGCAGTGTCTTCGTCGACAAGCGCGGTGAGTTCTGAAACCAGCGCCTGGCCGCGCTCGGCTATGTCGGAGAATTCTTTCCAGCGGTCGTCCCAGCCGCGCTTGTGGGCGCTGAGATTCGCGACCATAGTAGCGAGGGCGGCGCCGAGCGCGCCCATGTAGGCGGCGACCGAGCCGCCGCCGGGGGCGGGCGCCTCCGAGGCCGCCAGCGAGGCGAAGTCCTTGAGCGTCATGCTGACAAGACGCTCCTTGCGGGCCTGTTCTTCAGGATTTATCATCAGATATTCTATTACTTTTTCTTTCGGATCGAAGGGCTTAAGGTCATCGAGGGACATCGACTTGACTGCTATCTTGATAATTTCTTCTTCGGAGATTCCGAGCGAACGCTGCTGGCGCTCCAGATAGAACTTACCGGCATCGATAAGTACCTTTTTCGGTACCAGCCCGACTATCTCTGCGCCCGTAACTCTCAGACCGCGGGCTGCGGCGGCTCTGCAGACTTCTTCGAAGGCGATATGAAGAGGAGTCGCCTCGATGTCCGTTATGTTCATCGACACCTGGGCAATGCCGTATTCGTCTATGTACCAGCCTATTGCCTTGCAACCTTTCAAGGTTCCGGGTATCCAGATCTGCTCTCCGTTTTCGTCTTTCAGCAGCGCGCCAGTGAGCGAGCCGCCTTCGCGGGCCTTGCGTCCCTTCTCGCGCACGTCGAAGGCGACCGCCATCGCGCGCCGTGTAGAAGTCGTATTCAGATTGAAGTTCACCGCCACCAGAAAGCCTCTTGCGCCGACATTGCTGGCCCCGGACCTGGCAGCACGGTCGTCCCAGACGCCGCCCCAGTCGGGCTTTCTCTGAGGGTCCGCCATCTTCTCAGGCAGTGCCTCATACTCGCCCGCGCGGCAAACGGCCAGGTTCCTGCGCTCGGGCTTGTAGGCCGCCGCTTCGTAGCAGTAGCACGGTATTCCGAGCTCCTCCCACATGCGTTTTGCAAGACCACGGGCAAGTTCGGCGCACTCTTCGAGGGTAATGCCGCTTACCGGAATCAGCGGCAGCACGTCGGTCGCTCCGCTGCGCGGATGCGCGCCGTGGTGGAGGCGCATGTCGATCAGCTCCGCGGCCTTTGCTGCTCCCCGGAACGCCGCCTCCACCACGGCCTCCGGCTCGCCGACGAACGTCACTACCGTCCGGTTCGTCGCCTCGCCGGGATCGACGTTCAGCACCTTGACTTCCTTTACGGATGAAATCGCCCCAACTATCCTTTCAATGACACTCATATCCCTTCCTTCGCTGAAGTTGGGAACACATTCGACTATTCTCTTCATTGCGCTTGATTCAAATTCTTCCCAAAATTAGCAATAATTTGTCGAAAGGCTTATCTTTGCATGGTATGAAAAAGATGAACATCCCCCTGATCGCAACACTGCTGATCGTTTCCATCGTCGTATGTCCAATCCTCTATATTAACGTCGGCCCCGCCCTCGACGCGGAACAGATATCTGTGCTGAAAATCCTCGGCCTTATCGCCGGCTGCAGCGCGCTGTTCTGCTTCGTCGCCGGCGAACTCACCGGCAACAATTCCCAGATGGACAAGCTTTGGAGCATACTCCCGGTGGTCTATACCTGGGTGATAGCGGTCCATGGCGGAATGTCGGCCAGGCTGGTCGTCATGGCCGTGCTCGCCACTTTGTGGGGAGCGCGTCTTACCTACAACTTCGCGCGCAAAGGCGCATACAAGTGGAAGTTCTGGGAAGGTGCGGAAGACTACCGGTGGAGTGTGGTTCGGGGCGGCGCTCCTTTCAACGGCAAACGCCTGGGCTGGATGTTCTTCGACCTGTTCTTCATCTCCATCTATCAGAATGCCCTGATACTGATGACTACCTTCCCGGCTCTGGTTAGCATGCGTTCTGACGTGCCCTTCGGCTGGATAGATATTGTCGCTGCCGTGCTCATGGCCGGCTTCATCGTTTACGAGACCGTCGCCGACGAGCAGCAGTGGTCCTTCCAGACCCGCAAATGGGCAATGATCAACGAAGGCCGCAAGCTGGAGGACCTGCCGGAGCCTTACAACAAGGGCTTCAATACCTGCGGCCTCTGGGGAGTCAGCCGCCATCCCAACTACCTTGCCGAGCAGTCCATCTGGGTAAGTTTCTACATCTTCTCAATCGGCGCCGGAGTCGGAATATTCAACTGGAGTGTCATCGGCGCCCTCCTTCTGATAGTCCTCTTCATCGGCAGTTCCGCCCTCGCCGAGCAAATCAGCGGCGGCAAGTACCCCGAGTACGCCCGCTACTGCGCGCAGGTCTCCAAATTCTTCCCCGGAAAGAAATATAACGCCTGATTAGGAGAGGGGAGGCACAAAATCAATAGATTTTGATTACCTTTACGTGACTATACACTAGCCGCGCATGACACTGACGAAGGTAGTAACCGTTATCTTCCTGACACTTAGTGTGTTATCTTCCTGCAAGAAGTCCGGGAGCGCTTTTCCCCAGGGCGAGGCTCAGTGTGTCGCGACCGCAGTGTCTCCCGGCAAAACAGTAAAAGTGGAGTTCGGACTGACCGGAAAAGGCGAGCCGATGTGGGCCCTCAGCTATAAAAACAAAGTGGTTATAGAGCCCTCGAGGCTTGGTTTCGAACTGGCCCAGACCTCCCGCGCCACCAAATTCGACGACGAATCCGACCTTAAAGACGGCTTTGAGCTTAAAAGCGTAAACACCTCCTCCAAGGATGAAACCTGGACTCCCGTCTGGGGCGAGACTAAAACCATACGCAACAACTACACTGAACTGGAAGTGACACTGGTCCAGCTCCACCCCTGCCGCAAGGGTTGCACTTGCGACAAACCATGCGTGCGCGAGGACTGTCCCGCCTGCGCGAAACCCAAAGCAGTCCACGATCCCGACCAGGATCCCAATCCCGGGCTTTCCGACTCCCGCACGATCATCCTCAGGTTCCGCATCTACGACTACGGCGCAGGCCTCCGTTACGAATTCCCCGAACAACCTGACCTGATATATTTCGTCATCGAAGAGGAACTCACCGAATTCAAACTCACGGGAGATCATATCGCCTGGTGGATTCCCGGCGACTACGATTCGGAGGAATACGTCACCCAGAAGACGCGCCTAAGCCGGATTCGTGACAGGATGCCGGAAGCAAAACAGACCTACTGGGCAGATAAAACCTTCTCGCCGACCGGAGTCCAGACCCCGATTCAGCTGAAAACCGATGACGGCCTCTACATCAATATCCATGAAGCCGCCTGCGTTGACTATTCGACGATGAGCCTCGAGCTCAGCGAATATACCTTCAAAACCCACCTCACCCCGGATGCGGAAGGTTACAAGGGTGACCTTAAAACTCCATGCAAGACTCCATGGCGCACGGTCCTGGTCAGCGACGACGCCCGCGACATGCTCGGCAAAAAACTCATCCTCAACCTCAACGAGCCCTGCGCGATTGAAGACGTCAGCTGGATCCACCCTGTCAAATACGTCGGCCTCTGGTGGGAAATGATAACCGGCGCGAAAACCTGGAAGACGGGCCCGAAACACGGCGCCACTACCGAAAACGTCGTGAAGTACATCGACTTCGCCTCCGCCAACAAGATAGACGAAGTCCTGGTCGAAGGCTGGAACAAGGGCTGGGAACACTGGGAGGACAATTCCCTCGAGCAGGTCTTCAGCTTCACCGAACCTTATCCCGACTTCGACATAAATTGGTTGAACGCATATGCGCATGAAAAGGGCGTAAAGCTCCTGATGCACCACGAAACGGCCTCAGCGATAGAGGACTACAACCGTCAGCTGCCCGAAGCGCTCAAACTGATGAAAAAATATGGCTATGATGCCGTCAAGACCGGCTACTGCGGAGACATACGCCCGCGCGGCGAACACCACTACGGCCAGTACATGAACCGTCACTACCTCAACGTCGTAAAGCAGGCCGCCGAAAATCATATCATGGTCAACGCCCATGAAGCCAGCCGCCCCACCGGCCTCAGCCGCACATGGCCCAACCTCCTTGCGCAGGAAAGCGCCCGGGGAGGGGAGTACGAAGCCTTCGCGTCCAAGGGGGGCAACCCGCCGGAGCACACTGTGATCCTTCCATTCACCCGTCTCCATGGCGGCCCCATGGACTACACGCCCGGCATCCTGGAAACCGACCTGAGCTGGGCCGGCAACCCCTGCCGCATCCATACCACCATCCCGGGCCAGCTCGCCCTCTACCTCATAATGCCATCACCCCTGCAGATGGCGGCCGACCTGCCCGAGCACTATGAACAATACTCTCAGGCATTCCAGTTCATAAAGGACGTCGCCCTCGACTGGGACGACAGCCGCTACCTTGAAGCGGAGCCCGGCGAGTACATAACAGTCGCCAGAAAGGCCAAAAACACCGACAACTGGTTCGTCGGAGGAAAAACCGCAAAAGAAAGGGCGACCATCGTCCCCTTGAACTTCCTCGACAAACACCGCAAGTACACCTGCACAATCTACAAAGACTCTCTTGCAGATAAATACGAAACAGAAATCAAAGAAGTAACCTCCCTTACCAGAATCTCGATAAAAGAATCTGAAGGAGGCGGCTTTGCAATGAAGATAATACCAAAACAATAACCCATGCGAAAAACACTGTTAGTCATTCTGACCTTGATGCTGGGGTTCCTGGCCATGGAAGCCTGGGGCGCTCCTCCTAAAAAGGTGACCGTCACTGGTGTCGTGCTCGACGACACCGAGCTCCCCATCCCGGGAGCGGCGGTTATGGTGAGGGGAAGTTCCCGCGGTGTGATTACCGACAACAACGGCGAATTCTCCATCGACGTCAGCCCCCACGACGTCCTCATCTTCCAGTTCCTCGGTTTCGAGGACGAAGAGGTGAAAGTGGGAGACCAGCTGAGCCTCATCGTGAAGATGCGCACCCTCGCCTCCGCACTCGACGAAGTCACCGTCGTGGCCTACGGCGCCCAGCGCAAGGCTTCCGTTATTGGAGCCATCAGCACCGTGAATACCGAACTCCTGAAAACCGGCGTTGGCCAGGTGTCCTCCTCGCTCGCCGGAAAGATGGCCGGTCTGGTCGTTCTCCAGAGAACGGGTGAGCCCGGCGCGGGCGCTGACTTCTGGATCAGGGGTATCAGCACCTTCGGCGGCAGCACCAACACCCCGCTGATCCTTGTCGACGGCGTCGAACGCAGCCTCGACCTCGTGGATCCCGACGACATCGCCTCCTTCTCCATCCTGAAGGACGCGACCGCTACAGCGCTTTACGGTGTGCGCGGTGCTAACGGCATCGTTATCGTCACGACCAAGCGCGGCGGCGAATCTGCCCCCAAGGTCAACCTCAAGGTCGAATACGGCGCAACCCAGCCGATAAAGATCCCCAGGATGGCGAATACCGAGCAGTGGATAGACTTCTTCAACCAGGTCAACATCGATTCAGGCGGTTTCGCCCCCATCGACGACTACAAGAGAGACCTCTATCTCCACTCCAATGAAGTGGTGGGCTACGATTCCCGCACCGGCTACGACTCCGACCTCTATCCGAGCGTCGACTGGGTCAAGACGATTTACAAGGACCTTGCGACTACCCGGCGCTACAACATCAGCGTCAGCGGCGGCTCGAAGATGGTGCGTTACTATGTAGCCGGCTCCTACTACTTCGAGGACTCCATCCTCAACAACGCGAACGACGAGCGCTACGACGCCTCGCTCAACTACCGGAAGTTCAACTTCAGGGCCAATACGGACATCAACATCACCCGCAGCACCGAGCTCGGAATCTCGCTGTCGACCCAGTACAACATTAAAAACCAGCCGGCCTCGACCCTGCAGGACATCTACACCTACACGCTCCTTATGACCCCGATCGCCATCCCGACCCACTTCTCGGACGGGACGCTGTCGAGGGCCCTCGTCGGCCACAACCCGTGGAACGACCTCAATGCGGTAGGTTACTCCAACAACGACCAGATCACCGCCCAGTCGATGATTTCCCTGACGCAGCACTTCGACGACTTCGCCCCATGGCTTCAGGGCCTGAGTGCAAACGTCAAGTTCTCATGGGACGCATGGGAGTCCACCACCCTTACGCGCGGCATCTACCCTTCGATCTACAGGGCCATCGGCCGTGAGACCGAAGCCAACGACGCCGGCGAATACCCGCTGATCCTCGAGCAGGTCCAGGAAGGTTCCAACTACATGAGCCTCAGCACTGGCCACAACGGAACCATGACCATCAACGGCGAGGCCTCCGTCAACTACGAGCGCATCTTCGCCGGCTCCCACCGCGTCAGCGGCCTGCTCCTCTTCAACATCCGCAACCACCAGCGCCTCTACCCGGGCAGTTACATCTACGCTTTCCCCTACAGGTACATAGGTCTTGCCGGTCGTGCGACTTATTCCTACAAGGACCGCTACTTCTTCGAGGCGAACTTCGGCTACAACGGCTCCGAGAACTTCGCGCCGTCGCATCGCATGGGTCTGTTCCCGTCGGTCGCCCTCGGTTACATAATCAGCAACGAGCCCTGGTGGGCAGACCTCTCGGATGTGTTCAGCCTCCTCAAGTTCAAGGCTTCCTACGGCGAGGTCGGTAACGACCAGATCCCCGGCCGCTTCGCCTTCAACACCGAGATGAACACCTCCGCGGCCGGCTTCTCCTTCGGCGAGGCCAACAAAAAGAACTGGGCCGCCGGTATCGCTACCGCAAAGAGGGGAGACGATTCCGTGGGCTGGGAAACGGCCCACAAAGCCAACGTCGGCGTGGAGACCAAGTTCTTCAACCAGCTCTCGATCAATGTGGACGTGTTCCAGGAGAAGAGGGGCGGTATCTACGTCGCCCGCCAGATGACGCCTTCAGTAGTGGGTGAGAACACGGCTCAGTATGCCAACATAGGCAGCCTCCTGAACCGCGGCTTCGAAATCAACATGGAGTACGAAAAGTCCTTCTCCAACGGTCTTTACCTTTCAGGCCGCGGCAACTTCGGCTGGAACCGCAACCTCAAGATGTACGACGACATCCCGCCGCAGATCTGGGAGTACCAGAACACCTACGGCTACACCGTCTACCAGCAGAGGGGCCTGATTGCCGAAGGTCTTTTCGAGAGCCAGGAAGACATCGACACCTGGCCCAGGCAGACCTTCGGCGACGTCCGCCCCGGTGACATCAAATACCGCGACGTCAACGGCGACGGCGTGATCGACGTCTTTGACGTAGTGCCCATCGGTTACACGCATGTTCCTGAAATCAACTACGGTTTCGGACTCAGCGCCTCGTGGATGGGCTTCGACGCCTCCATCTTCTTCAGCGGCGTAGGCAACTACACCCGCTTCATCTCCGGAGCCAACCTCTACGGCGCATCCACCAACATGGACCAGCTCGGCCAGATCTACGAAGACGTGGCCCTCAACCGCTGGACCCCGGAAAACCGCAATTCGGCCGCTCCTTACCCGCGCCTGATGCTCAACAAGAGCGAGAACAACCAGTTCACCTATCTGATGGACAGCCAGAGCGCCATGTCTACCTACTGGCAGAGGGACATGAGTTTCCTCAGGCTCAAGAACGCTGAAATCGGCTACACCATCCCCAAGCGCGTTACGCGCAAGATAGGCATGAGTACCGTCCGCTTCTACGCCCAGGGTGTCAACCTGCTGACTTTCTCAAAGTTCAAGCTCTGGGATCCCGAGCTCTCGGCGAGCAACGGTAATATCTACCCGCAGATGAGAACCTTCTGCTTCGGAGCAAACGTTAATTTCTAGGGAGGATCAAGCAATGAAAAAGTTAACATCATACATACTGATTGCCCTTGCGGCGCTGACCCTTGCTTCGTGCAGCGATTTCCTGGACGTGAAACTCCACGATCAGGCCACCCTTGAAGAGATGTTCACCCAGGGAGGAAACGCCCACAGATATCTCCGCCACATTTACTCCTTCATCCCTGAAGAAGAATCGATAAGCAACCGCGAAGGCTGGGTGGTCGCCCGTTCCGACGAAGCCCAGTTCTCGTGGACCCAGTGGGTCTATTATCTGATCTTCCGCGAGGGTAACTACTCCTCTGCCACTACGGTCGCCAGCACCGACGCCGACAGGGCCATGCGCCCCTGGGACAAGTTCTATCAGGCGATTTCCCAGTGCTCGATCTTCATCAACAATATCGACCTGATGAAGGAGTACAATAACAAAGACGCGGCAGAACTCGCCAAAATCAAGAAGCAGATGAAGGCCGAGGCGAAATTCCTGCGCGCCTACTACTATTACTGCCTTATCCGCCAGTATGGCCCAGTCTATATCTGGATGGACTCCGACGGAAAGCCCGTGACTCCTGACCTCAGCATAGACGGTTCGAAGATCGAGCGCAACACCATGCAGGAGTGCTTCGACTTCATCCTCGCGCAGCTCGACGAAGCCATAGCCGAACTTCCCGTCCATGTCGGCGATTTCGGCGAGGTATCCCAGGACTGGATGGGCCGTGCCACCAAAGGCGCGGCGATGGCAGTCAAGTGCCGTGTGGCCCTTATGCAGGCTTCGCCCCTGTACAACGGCCAGAACGGCACCGGCCTCTACGACGATTTCGTGAGCAAGTACAACGGCAAGAAGTTCTTCGAGACCACCTACGATGCTTCCAAATGGGACGTCGCCGCCAAGGCCCACCGCGAGCTTATCGCGCTGGCCGAGACCGGCGAGTATGCCCTCGTGACCGACGCCTCTACATCGGAAGATCCCATGCAGGCCGCGGCCGACAACTACCAGGCCATTTTCCAGAAAACATGGAACAAGGAGACCATCTGGGGATGGTGGAAACGCGAGTCCTCCGAGTACGGCTCTTACCTCGCAGGCGCCGGCCAGATCATGTGCTGCGCCCTCGCCCCTCAGATCGAGGGCGTTGGAGGCTATGCCGGCATCACCCCTTCGCTCAAGCTCGTGGATGCGTTCCCTATGCAGGCCACCGGCCGTTACCCTCTCCAGCTCGGCAACATGTACCAGAAGACCGACGGCCGCCTGGACTACTCAAAACCCAACGTGGATCCGCTGTCGGGCTACCAGGCCGAAGGCTGGAAGGAAGGATATAAAGTCCCGGTCAACGCACCGTGGGCTCCCGGCTTCAAGGCCCATGTCTCCACTACCGGCCGCGACGCCCGCTTCTACCAGTGCATAGTCCCCAACGGCTTCCCCTGGCCAAACGAGAACAAGAAGAAGTTCTTCACCTGTTACAACAACAGCGAATGTACTTCTCCGTTCAGGACCTCCGGCGACAGCAACCGCGCAGGCTACATGTGGCGCAAGTGGTATCCGACCAACCGGCAGCTGGACAACTTCCAGGCTTACCAGATGAACGTCGTCTATCCTTCGATACGTCTCGCCGAGATTTATCTCAACTACGCCGAATGTTTGATAGAGCAGAGTTCGCCCAAGCTCGATTCCGCCTGCTTCTACATCAACAAGGTGCGCAACCGCGCCGGACTCAACAACATAGAGGTGGCTTACGCCGGAATCAACACCAATAAAGATCTCCTTCGCGAAGCCCTCAGGATGGAGCGCATGGTCGAGTTCAACGGCGAGGCCGTACGCCACTACGATGCGGTCCGATGGATGATAGCTCCCGAAGAGTACACCACCAGGAACTGGACGCTCAAATGCAGCGCCACTACCTATGAGGAGTCATGGGAGAGGGTTCCCGACGATTGTCCGCTGGGAGATCCCACCTTCATCGAAAGGGACTACCTCTTCCCGATTTATTCCGGCCACCTGGCCCAGATGACCAACATGACCCAAAACCCCGGATTCTGATTATGAAAAGAGCAATTATACTACTGGGTTTCTTAGCCCTCTTCGCAACGGCTTGCGAGGACTACCGCGACAATAACCTGCCGCAGGATTCGGTTTACCTCCGCAGCCCCGACGACAAGCTGATTGCCGAGTATTCGGTCTACGATGCGGTGAACCGTATCGGAGTGATCAAGGCCGGAAAGGGGATGGAAGCCTGCACGGTCGAGCTTGCCATAGACAACTCCCTGGTGGGCGACTACAACTACGAACATGGAACCGATTACGTCCCGCTTCCCAAGTCCCTTTACAACGCCGATGAGATCAACGGCAGGAAAGTGACCATCGCCGCAAAAGACGTCCGCGCGCTGGTCGAGATCAAGTGGGATCCTGCCGAAATGGTGGCCGAGATCAGCTCCACGCCCGACAAATATGTGATTCCGCTCTGGATCAAGAGTTCCACTGTCGATATCCAGGAGGCAAAGCGTCTGGTGCTGGTAAGGCCCATCATGGCCACCCTCGAGCCCCGCGCCGCGTCCAACCCCGTCACCTGCAAGGAGGAATCCACCGCAGCCGTGAAGCTTGGGCTCGTGCTCAGCGCTCCCATCGACACTAAGGACGTCACGGTCAGCCTCCTGTTCATGCCCAAGGCATTCACTTCCGGCGGCAAGGACTATGTGGCCGCCCCTGCAGGATCGGTGACACTCCGCAAGCAGAAGGTGGTAATCCCGGCCGGCGTGTCCGAAATCGACTTCCTGGTCGACCTGGACATGACAGGTGTCACCGATGACTACCTCGGCGGCATCATTACCATCACGAAAGTGGAGGTTCGCAAGACTACCAACCCGGACAAGGCCCGCACCGACGAATCCGATGCCGAAGTGCTGACATGCCTCCCGGTCACATCCGACACCATGTCGATACTTGTACGCAGGACAAAGACCAGTTCATGAGACTGCAGCCGATGATACAGTTGTTTTTAGCCATTGCGCTGGGGCTCTCCTCGTGTGGGCCCGAGAAACCCGCTGCGCCCACCAAAGAGCGGCCCGTGGCCAAGATTGCGGTGAGCACCGTCGGCAGCACGTCCATAGGAGTGGAGATCAAGCTCGTCCGCGCCGAAAAGGCATGGATACTTATCCTGCGCGACGACGACGATGCGCCCGATGCGGCAACGGTCAAGGCTGAAGGAACCGCATATCCGGCCGGCAAGGCTACCATAGGCGATCTTAAGCCCGGCAGGTCCCAGATACTCTACTATACCCCCGAAGGCCCGGACGGTACTCTCGGCAGCGTTTCCCATGAGGCCTTCCGCACACTTACCCTCGAACCCTATGCCTGGGAGAAATCCCGCACCGGCATCCCGTTCTTCGCCGACCTCGCCCTGATCTACGGCGGAGGCAACCGTAACCCGAGGGAATGGGATAAAGCCCGCATCGCCAGCCATGTTACCTGGACCGATCCGGAAACGAAGGAGGAAAAATGGCTTTTCGACGCCTTCCTGATGCTGGAAATGCGCACTGCGGACAATGTAGACCCCCGCGCCCTTGGAATAGGCATAAAAGACTGGTACGACAACTCCCTGGCGATGAAGTCTGCCGGCAAAGCCGACGCCGAGGCATGGCTGGACTTCTGGTTCGAGGAAGGCAACGGTTTTACCGCGCTCGACGAGGCGGTCGGGGATGCGGCTTCGCGCATCGGTCCTCCGCCCGTCGCCCCCAAGGTCATAGTGATGATGCCGGATATCCCCGCCCATGAAAGATACAACGTCATGGAATCCTCGACTACCTATTGGGGCGCCGTCGACGGCCGCACGCTGAATTTCTCCAACCCGGCCGACCGTGTGACCGCCTACTGCTGGTTCGTGGACGAAGTGCGGACGCGCTTCGAAAAGGCCGGCTTCCGGAACATCGAGCTCGGCGGCTTCTACATCATGAGCGAGGAAATCGCCTCGATGCGCTCTGGAGTAGGTGGCCATGGAGGAGATACCATCGACGGCCAGCTCCGCGACGGCTGGGAGGTCCAGGCCAAGGCCTGGGATGAGATATTCCCGGCGGTTTCGGACTACATCCATCTCTACAATGAAGCGGTGGTCTGGATTCCGTACCGCTGCGCCGCAGGTTTCCGCTACTGGACTGATTTCGGCATCGACTACGCCTACATGCAGCCCAACCGTTTCTGGGACACGAACAACGTCAACCCCATGTCGACCTTCTGGGGCCAGATCTCGACCTACAGGCTCAACATGGAGCTCGAGTTCGACGACCGCCTGATGCGCAATCCTGTCGACTCCTCCGACTCTTCCTACAAGGAGGGAGAGACCTACATGACCTACCGCGGCCGCTGGCGCGAGTACATCGACGGCATGCAGAACGCCGAGGTCTACGGCTACAAGCAGCTCGCGGTCTACATGGGCTACGACTCGTTCAATCATCTGAAAGCCAGCACCGACTACGAAGAGCGGGCTATTTTCAATGAGTTCTGCCGCCTGATCGCGAACGATCCCCTGAAATCGAAAAACAAATAATAACCACATATCACGATGAAAAGATTAATCTACGTTTTGATGGCAGCTGCGGCGGTGTTCGCCGCAGGTTCCTGCAAACAGCCGGTAGAGCCCGTTCAACCCGAGGATACTACCGTATTCGAGGTCGACGATCTCGAGGCTATCTCCGCCCAGGCCGGTACGTTCACTGTAGGGGTCACAACCAATATTCCCTTCACAGTTGAAGTCCCCGATGACGTCGCCTGGCTGCGCTATATCGAGACAAAGGCCGAAGAAGCCCCGGAGGTGATTTCAGCTCCCGTAGCGAAGAAGTCGGTCGTCTTTGAGATCGACCTTAACGAGGAAGACGCCATGCGCCAGGCTCGCGTCAAGTTCCTCGACGATACCGGCGAACAGCTTAAGGCTATCACCGTCATCCAGAAAGCCGGAGGCGGCATCGAATTCGAAGTCGAGTGGGCCGAAGATATCTCCGTCGACGGAGAGACAATCATAGTCCCGGTATCTTCCAACGTTCCTTTCGAGGCCCGTTCGGAAGTTGACTGGATTACCGTAAAGAGCGTTACCGCTTCCACCGCCGAACTGGAAATCGCATCCAACGGCAGTGTGGAGCCTCGCGACGGTACGGTGAATTTCTACCGTGCAGGCACGGACAAGAAGATAGGTTTCCTTGATCTCCACCAGATGGAGCCCAATGTAATTCTGAATGTCGCAGGCGAGGCTTCAGGTTTTGGAACTGTCGCAGAGGCTATGGCTGCTTATAACGAGCTTGCCGCAGGACCTGCCGAGATTATCCTTGCCCGCGGAACACATGCCGGCGTCATCGCCGTTGCGGAGGGCAAACCCGAACTTACCGTCAACGGCAACGGCGTCGCCACTCTCGACGGCTCAATCGAAATCAACAAGGTTGCAGTGACAGTGAAGGACCTCGCAATCGCTTCTTCCGGCGAAGGAACGGCACCTCAGTTCACTACCGCCTACAATTACAAGCACGGCATCTTCGTCCACTCCGCCGGTTATGGCGTCCGCATAGAGAATGTCCGTATCGACATGAAGAACCTTGATCCCGACGCTACAGGCATCTTCCTCCTCTCAGAGGGCGACAAGGGCACAAAGACGGATGTTGTCCGCAACAGCACCATCGACGGCGGAAACGGCGGACACCGCCTGATGCAGGCATATGGCGCCAAGGCCAACATCACGGGAAATACTTTCCTTAACCCCTATTCGAGCTATGCCGTGCGCTTCGGCGACAAGGATGGCACTATCCTCCTTGCAAGCAACAAATTTGAGGGCGCATCCGGCTGCGCTGTCCACTTCAACAATCTTGAGAGCACTTCGGTGACGCTCGGCAACGGCACCAAGGACAACAACAAGTTCAACGGCACTTTCGAGGCTTCCTACAAGGCAAGTACCGATGTGAATGCAGCTGCGGCGGCGAACACCTTCGCTCCTCCGGTAGAGTATTCCGCCGGAGTCGTCACTCCCATCATCGATCCCAACGCTCCCGCCACCCTCACCCGCGTGTGGGGCTATTACAACGGCTCCAGGGGCGAGTGGGACGACCAGATCGTTTCGCCCAGGTCCAACGAAAACTGGAACCGCAACGGTATCATCTCCGGCGATTATGTCTATGTGACCATATGCGGATCTTCGGACGATAAGTTCGGTGTGGCAGTGTTTGATCTCCTCACCGGCGAATACATCCGCACCATCACCACCGGTTTCACAAAGGAAGGTACCTTCTGGACCTGCGGCATCGTGAAGATGCAGGGCGAAGAGGCCGACGTGATCTATGTCTGCAATATGGCTATGACCAACGACAGCAAGACCGAAGACCTGGTCGTCTATCGTCTGATCGAGCCCGACTCCGAGGGCGTGCCCACGGCGGCGGAGGTTGCTATGCGTTACACCGTTCCGAATGGCGAGCGCTACGGAGATAAGATGACTGCCTGGGGCAGTTCTAATGACGGACTTCTTACATTTGTTTCGTTCTATCACGACAGTTCGGTCAAACAGTACAGGTCTTTTGTAGAGTTCCTATTGACTGCAGACGTTATCAATCCGGAACCGCACATTAATGCTACAAATGCCAATGTCATCGCGCTTGCCGGCAAGGCTGGGGCTCAGACAGGCGGAATTTATCTGTGGGCATCTACCACTACTGAAGATAATGCTACCCGTCAGGGAATATACGCATCCAATTTTGACATACGTTTCGTATCCGCTTATTGGTATTCCAAATTTGAAGGATACTACAACTTCCTTACGGATAAGAATCATTCCTGGGGCGAGGATCCAGGCTCGATTCTGACAAACGTTGGGTATTACGATGCCAACGCGCTTGATCCGCGTCTTGTGTTTATCGACGGAATCCGTTATTTTGTCTATACTGTAGTGGAACTCGATAGCGCAAGCAAGTCTTCCGGCTATCTCCGTATGGTCAGAATCCCCGATGCGACAGGTAATTCAGGCCTGCCCCTCTTCGATGTTTGCTGGGCGGTAAAGGACGATGCTTCCGCATTCCAGCGCTATCCTATCGGAGACCCCGACGATTTCAGCGCAGTGGGCCACGAAACCACCAACAAGACCGGTTACTGCGACGTAGCCTACAGGGGCGACGATATTTACATCCTTTCGGGTGTGACCTCGACCGGTATGTCAGTATTTAAAGTAGAATAAACAACACTAATTATTAATTGATATGAAGAAATTATTGCTCGCAGCAGCAGCTGCACTGATGAGCTTTACGCTCTCCGCACAGATTTTCGTGGGCGGCAGCGTCGTGCTTAATTCCAACAGCACGGCCAACAACATGACCAATCCCGCGACTACCACCAAAATCAGCGCATTCACTCTGTCACCTAACGCAGGCCTCATCCTCAGCGATGACCTTCTGGTCGGCGCCCGCCTGAACCTGATGATAGGCAACAGCCCGGCTATCAACCAGACTGATTTCGGCTTCGGCCTCAATCCTTACGCCCGTTACCGCCTCCTGGAAATCGGACCTTTCGCGATCCTTGCTGAAGGCGGCATCAACTTCAACACCGTTACGACCAAGGTCATTACCACCAATGTGGGCCACCAGAAGGATACTGACACCTCTTTCGGCCTCTACGCCGAGCCTGTGATCACCTATCCTCTCGATGACCACATCACCCTTGAAGCCGCCCTCAATGTCGCCAGGGTTGCCTTCACGACCACCAAGACCAAGGGTAACTGGCATACCGACAACCCTGCCGGCGATACCGCTACCGCCGACAACAGCACCACTACCTTCAACCTTGGCGCCGACGCCGACAACGTCATCGGCGGCCTCGGTGCTATCCGCATCGGATTTACCTACAAATTCTAAACACGTCATGCCCGACCTGATCGGGCATCCAGAAAAAATGATACTACTCTGCTGAGAATTCGGCAGAGTAGTATCATTTTTTATGATGGCGTGGAAGCCGGCCATGGGGCTATCCTGTCTGGGACCTCGACGGTGCGGCTGATGTAGCCCTCTTCGTCGTGGACCTGAGGCCGGACGGAGATCTCGCGACCGTCGTGGAAGATGTGCTGGAGCTGTTTGTCGCTCCAGTTGCCCATGCGGTCGCGGCCGAGCATGCCCGTGTAGAAGCACCAGCGGCCGTCGGCGCTCAGCGCTGCCATCTTCTGAAGCAGGCCGCGCGCGTCCGTGGCTTCATGGACAGGGTTGAGGAAAATGTCGGTTCCGGCAAGCAGGCTCTGGTAGCGGCGGTTCAAAACGCCGTTCCCGCTGAAGCGGAAGTCGAGGTTCACGCCCGTGCCTGCGAGCATGGCCGTTTCGCCGCCCTGGAGGACGGTGATTCTGTTTCCGCAGCAGGCGAACTGGCGCCTTTTGAACTCGTCCATCAGCTTGTCCATGACGGCGTCGTTGCCGTCTATGTCTTCTTCGGTCTCGAATATCTGGCCGGTGTAGAGATCGAAGAACAGTCCGCCGTGGAGCATGAACAGCGAATTGCGCTGGAACATGCAGCTTGTCGGCATTGATTCTTCCAGTTCGAGGATTGCGACAGCGTTTTTGTTCTTGATGTCCTGCTCGGCGTAGAGCAGGTCGTTGAGGTCGCGTATTGAGTGTCCCGGGAACAGAATAAGGTCCGCGTCGGAGGCGTTTACCGCGTCGACTAGGATGTCCATCTTGTTGTTGGGATTGAGTTCGAAATCGTATCCTATCAGCTGTATCTTCATAACGTCAGCAAATTTAATTATATTTGTATTACTAATACCACATTCTCCATGACAGACAGAAGATCTTTCCTAAAGACTACGGCGGCTGCGGGCGCCGCGGTTGCGGCAGCTCCGCTTCTTAGCGGCTGCAATACTGGTAAGGATAAATACGGCATCGGCCTCGACAAAAGCGTCAAGAGCAAGCTGATCGTCGAGTACGGAAATGCAGTGCCCATCACGGGTACTTTCCTTGATGAAATATCGACCGATATCCCTCATCAGAACTGGGGAGAAGCCGAATGGGACCGCGATTTCCGCTACATGAAGCACTTCGGGATCGACACGGTGATTATCATCCGCTGCGGTCTCCGGAAATGGATGACCTATCCGTCGCCCTACCTCCTGAAGAAAGGGTACTACTATCCTTCCGTCGACCTTGTGGACATGTTCTGCCGTCTGGCGGAGAAGTACGACATGAAGCTTTATATCGGTCTTTACGACTCCGACGAATACTGGTACACTGGCGTGTACAACAACGAAATAGAAATCAACCGCTTCATCATCGACGAACTCTGGGAACGCTACGGCCACTACAAGAGCTTCAAGGGCTGGTATCTCAGCTATGAGATCTCACGCCGCTCCAAGGGCGCTATCGAAGGCTACCAGAAGCTCGGCCGCCAGTGCAAGGAGCTCTCGAAGAGCGCCGAGTACCCTAACGGTTATCCTACCTTCATCAGCCCCATCATCGAGGGCATCAAGGGCGTAAGCGCCCAGAGCGCGCAGCTCCGCAGGGCAGACAGGCCGGACATCATGGAGCACATGCGCGACTGGGACGAGATTTTCGAAGGAATCCACGAATTCGTGGACGCATGCGCCTTCCAGGACGGATACAACGACTACGACGAGATAGAGGACTACATTTCTGTCAACAAGATGCTCGCCGACAAATGGGGGATGCACAGCTGGACCAACTGCGAGAGCTTCGACCGCGACATGCCCATCAAGTTCCTCCCCATCAAGTTCGACAAACTCCGCATGAAACTGGAGGCTGCTAAGCGCTGCGGTGTTGAGAAGGCGATTACCTTCGAATTCTCCCACTTCATCAGCCCTCAGAGCGCATATCTGCAGGCAGGCCACCTCTACGACAGGTACCTGGAGTATTTCGGCAAGCTTTAGACAGTATTAGATCCATAGAAATGCTCGAGGATTTCCTTCTGGGTTTCCTCGGGCATTCCGCGTACGAATGACTTGATGCTGGCAGGCGGGAAATCTGCAAGGCGCAGATAAATCATGGCGTCTACGCAGTCTGAGAAGTCTTTATCCACGTTCAGGCAGGCTACGCGTGCGCCGCATGAGAAATATTTGCGGAACAGCACGGGAAGCCTGTACTGACCTTCTGACATCGCTCCGATCAGCCTGTCGAATGCATCTATGTCTCCTTCGGGAATCTGCAGCAGATCCTTGGGATTAACCCTCAGGTAAGAGGGCTTGAACGGAGTGGTGGGGGAGGCGAAGCTATCCGCGTCCGGCATCCCGAAATCGCGGTGGATGAAGTACCATGTAAGGCTCTTGTAGAAATCCGGAAGCGCGGCGCTCATGGTTACGAGGCCGAAGCAACTGTCCGTTCCCGCCCTTACGTTTGCAACGCACAGGCCCGCAAGCAGAAGCTTGAGGGGCAGCACTTCGCGCTGGTATTTCTCCACTATGAACGAACGCCCGAGCTCGAGCGAATGGGCCAGAAGTTTCGGGGCGTCCGGGCCGAAACGGACAAGAGTGGAGGTGTAGAAGCCGTTTACCCCGCCGTGCGCCGCTATAATATCGGATCCATAGCCCACGCGGTACGCGCCTACGATCTGCCCGTCAGGAATGTTCCAGAGGACGAGATGATGGTAGTAGTTGTCGTATTCGTCAGTATCAAGGGCCTTGCCGGTACCTTCGCCTACTGCGCGGAAAGTCACCTCGCGCAGCCTGTAAAGCTCTCGCATAAGGTCAGGAGCCTGGGCCGCTTCAATCAGGTAGGCGCGATAGTCGCCGCTTTCGAAAATGATACACGGCTCAATCCCGGCAATCTGGCTGCGGATAAGGTCAGGATCGGTGGGCTGGGCTATGTCCTGCTCGTGGGCGCAGGTCGCATTGCGCTCGAAATCGGCCATGCACTGCGCTTCCAGGGCGTAGCAGCGGCTTCTCAGGTACTTGCCCAGATTCTCAACGCTGAACTGCGCTATATGGCTTGCGGGAATAGGCTGTCCGATGCGGATCTTGACATGTTTGCCCTGCGATGCTATCATCTCGCGTATCAGCCTGAGAGTGCGGAATATCGGGTGAATTTTGCCGAGCCTGTGGAATTTTGCGGAATTTTCGCCGTCAAAATAGATAGGGATGACAGGAAGGCCGGATTTGCGTATAAGCTTCGACATGTTGTCCGCCCAGGGCTTGTCTTCCACTATACGTTTGCAGCCCAACGCAGTCCGGTTCTTCTTTTTCTGCCATGTTCCGACCTCGCCGGCGGGGAAGAGACCGAGAGCGCCTCCGCCCGCTATGTGGCCGAGGGCCGTGCGGATGCCGCTCACGCTTCGCGCCCCGCCGCTTGCGAAATTGTCGACGGGGATGAACCATTCCCTGAGTTGCGGAATAAGGGAAAGGAAATAGGTGGTGAGAATCTTATAATCCGGACGCCGGCCGCTGATGAGGTAGTTTAGCAGCAGGCCGTCAATTCCTCCGAAATGGTGGTTTGATACAGTTATGAAGCCGCCTTCTGCGGGGATATGTTCGAGCTGTCCTTCCGGAATGTCGATGGTTATCTCAAGGTCATCAAGAACCGCTTTTGAGAAGGCCGGGCCGTCGTGGGACGCGTTGCGCCCGTACAGGGCGTTAAGGGCGTCCATACCCAGCATGCGGTAGACTATTCCTGTGATTACCTTACCCGTAAAGCCCTTGAGTCCGAGGGCTTTCTGCAACGATTCACGGTCTAAGAGAATAGGATTCACGGTTTGCGGTTTTAGTAAAAGCAAACAAATATACGGAATTATTCCGTATAACGGCATAGTTGTATCAAAATCGAAATTCAAGAATTAAAAATTTAATTGTATATTTGTAAAAATCACGTTTGGCAATGTCTTTTAATTTCTTGATTCTCCTGCTGTTTCTGCCCTCGGCATCAGTCCTTGGCTGGCTCCTTCTCAACCGCCTTGTTGCAAGACGAACCAGTACATATATATTGGTCCAGCTGCTTATGCTTGACCTGTTGCTGTTCTTCACTGCAGACGGTCTTTATTCGGTCCCTGGCATAAACACAAGAATCCTGGTATACTCACACCTTGTCACGGTTTTCTCGGCACCCTGTGTTATCCCGCTCATCTGGCTGATTTTCGACCGTGTGCGTTACGGAAACCGGCTGGGCTTTACACATTTTATCTGGCTTCTGATCCCCGTTTCCCTTACGCTTTCGTCAATCTCCCTTACAGACACTATCGGGGCTGAGCAGCTTTCCCCCTTCATCGCGAATATACATGCCAACGGAACGGAGATCCTTGATAATTACCGGCGCACTACTTTCGGCCATTATTATGCCTGGTCCCACACTATATTCCGTTTTGCAGTCGGTGGAGAACTTCTCGTCGCTGTGGCCTACCTCGTCGGCTATGCTATCAAACAGGATGTCAGATTCAGGCATCTGATCGACCACTTCCGTAAGGATGCTCCTATCAGGGTTATTGAATTGCAGCTATTCATACTCATTATCCCTGCTTCTTTCGTCCTCTTCAAGGTTATTCTTTCCAAACAGTACATAGACACACATCTTTGGGTTTCCGTGCTGTTTGCCGCCCTCAGTTCGATAGGTGTGTTCCTGTTCAATGTAAGTGAGTGGTTCAGCCAGCGAAAGACTATTACCCGCACTCAGGCCAAGCATGTTATGATGTACAACTACAATCCGGACATCAAGGGGCCCATCATCGAAATCATGTTGGAAGAACTTATCGGGGAGTCCGACGCGGATATCCTGCTGCGTCTCAGAGACAAAGTGAAGGACAGGCTTGACAGCGGTGAGATCGCCCCTAAGGACATGAATGCAGTAAAGGACCTTCTTTTCAATGCACAAGGAAATGCCTGGGACGACAGCCTGCTTACAAGGTTCCGCAGTATTATGCTAAGCGAACAATTGTTCCTTAAGCCCAGCCTTAGCCTGCAGGACATAGCGGAACGTCTCCACACCAACAAGACCTATATTTCCAAGCTGGTAAACAACACCTACAACATGGGCTTCCCGGAGTTCCTGAACACTCTTAGGGTAGACTATGCCCAGCAGTATATACGCAACCACCCGAACGCCAAGCAGGAAGAGATCGCCCTTGCCAGCGGCTTTCTCAGCGCTTCATCGTTCAACAATATTTTCCGGAAGATAACCGGAACCACCCCTAAAACGTGGCTCCTGACCGCGGACAGAAGGTAGTCTAGGCCTTTTCCCGGGCTACAAATTCGGACGGCGTAAGTCCCGTATACTCCTTAAATGACGTCGTAAAGTACGACGGCGAGCGAAAACCGCATTCTGAAGCGATCTGCGCCATCGGAATATTTCCCTTGAGAAGCATGACTTTCGCCATCGACATGCGCTTGTCTTTAATCATGTAAGAAGGGGAGGGCGCGCCCTCTGCCTTGAGTTTCCTGTTGACATGGATTCTGCTCATCCCGGTCAGAGCGGCAATCGTCTCCACGTCGAAATCAGGATCGGAGATATGGTCATCGATCAGCGCCAGAACCTTCAATGTAAACCCGCTGGATTTCGTCACAGAAGGAGACCTCTTTTCGACCTCTTTTTCCTTCTTCAGGAGCTCTTTTTCTGCTGCCTCCGGCTTGGCTTGAGAATCGGATTTTGCTTCGTTCGCGTTCAAAGCTTTCCATGGCACTCCCGAAGATTTCTCGGTCGTGCCCGAACTGGTCGGGCGTCTTTTCGAAGCCATTAAAACTATAGTTATACCTCCAGCCAGGACCAGCGATACCAGCACTATAATAAGCCAAATGCTGGCTCTAGGGCCAGTCTCGCGCACATATGTTTCAAATTCTAAAGGTAACGAATCCGAAAGTGTTCCGTTCTGCTCCCACTGCAGGCACTTACCCTCTGTATCGAGTTTAGCGACCTGGTCCACGCCGAACAGCCAGACGAAAGACGAGTCGGATGAGAGCTTTAAACTAACTGGTTCGAAGGGTAGGTCGAAACGTGGCTCAACGATTTTTTCGATAGGGTCCAGAGTAAATAATTTCGTCACAGAGGCAAGAATAATTTTGCACTCTTTTGGCGAGTAAATTGCACTCGAAATTATCTCCAATCCGGTCTCTACTTTTTCGAATCCTTCGCTTGATGTGTAGTTTGTAAGAGTGCTGCTGTCGTCAAGTATCCAAAGACCTCCATTCCCATCGAAGAACAGGTTTTTGATTACATCGGATCCCAGGTTTCCCCTTTCAGCTGTAAAGCGGAGTCTCATGCCGCTGTTCGAGAGCCTGTACACCCCCTCTCCCTGGGTCCCCATCCATATAGCTCCGTCTACAGGGCTTTCAGCCGTGCAGGTCACGGGGGCCTTATCCTGCGCGAGAACGGGTATAAAGGGCACCAGAAGCGTTATGACGCCTATTATTGTCGCAATTTTCCGTATTCTATTCATTTGCTCCAATTATTTATATGGATGTTTTCGCTGTACAAAATTAAACAATAATCAATACAGACCGCTACAGTTTATCCACAATTGAAGCATAATATTGTTAGTAATTCATTATCGAGCATATTTTTTATACTTGATATAGTGTTTTTTTCTCATACTTTTAAAAGAATTGTAAACACATTTACTATCAGCAAATACTTTTTAAAACATAAAACGGCTACCAGAGGGTATTCTGTGGTATTATTTTGACTTATAGGACAACTTTCGAAACGTTTCGAAACACTTAGACCCCTCTACAATGGCCTCCTGATGGTCTTTTAATGTTTCGAAATGTAAATGGGGGGGGGTTAAAGAATCAGCATAAATTTTTGAAAAAAATAAAGAAAATTCTTTTTGGAAATAAAAACTTTGTATTACCTTTGCGTCCATTATAGGTGAAAATCGGACCTACTGTTAGCAACCGGTTAGCCTGTGGCAAACAGAAATTTTTGAGTTAAAATGCAGACAGGACGCACTACAGCGCAGATTTTGAAATCTATCGCAGCTCGGCTCGCGGTGGTTGTCCTGCTCGTTTTCTCAAACGCTTTTTTTGTACGCGCGCATGGTATTGACGCGAACGTGGATGCCCGCATGAGGGTGCACTTCCGTTTCGACTCTTCTGAACTTGTCCAGGACTACATGTCCAATGAATCTGCGATTCTTTCCCTCGATCAGTTCCTTAAAGCGACCGATTCTCAGGTGGATGTCCAGATCATCGCTTATTCTTCACCTGAAGGAAACGAATCTTATAACAAGCGCCTGTCTTATCGCCGTGCCGTTGCAGTCAAGGATTATATCCTTTCCGTAGTCCCCGGAGCAAATCCGACCATTATGGTCATGCCTGAGTCCGAGGCCTGGAAGCAGTTCCGCAAGTATGTCCTCAGCGACAAGAAACTCTCTGCCGAGTCCCGTTCCGAATTACTCTTTGTAATCGATTCCGATGCTACCGCCGACGAGAAGGAAGAGCTCATCAAGGCCAATCCTGATTATAAGCGCCTCTATACCAAGTACTTCCGCTCTCTCCGTTATGCCGATATCTCGCTGAGAATTAAGAAATCGGCCGTGTTCGCGTATACTGCTGCGAATTCCGCCGCTTCGACTCCTGTGGTTTACTTCCCCGTCGGCTCTTCCAACGTGGTTCCGGGATACAAGAATAATGAAACCAATCTCGAAGAGATGGTCGCTTTCTTCCGTGAGAATCCCAGCGCTGCTGATGACTTTGTCATTGTAGGCTCGGCTTCCCCCGAAGGTCCGACCTCGCTGAACAACAGGCTCGCCCTTATGCGCGCCAAGATTCTCGCCGACTATATCGCCGAGCGTGTTCCCGAACTTCGCGGAAAGCTTAAGATCAAGTCCGCCGGTGAGGACTGGGCTGGTCTTCGCGATGCCGTCTGCGCCGAGGAGAGCCTTACTCCAGAGCAGAAGTCATTGATTTGCTCGATCATCGACAGCGATGCTCCTTCAGCCGACAAGAAGGCGGCCCTGAAGCAGCACCCCGCATACAAGACCGTCAGCACCAGGTGCTTTGAGAATCTCCGCTGCCAGTCCGTGGCTCCCGCCGATTCTTCGTGCGCGCGTACGTCCGCGTCCGTGAACAATGAGCCCGTTGCAGAAGAGCCCGCCAACGATGAGCCCGCAGCAGTCGATCAGCAGGGCAATGCCGATACGACCTCCGTGGTTCCCGTCGACACTCTGCCTCGTCTGCCCCGTCTCGCCCGCCTCAGCACCAAGGCCGCCGTCCTCGGCGAGTCCGCTCCCGTTGAGCGCGACACTACCTTCGCGGAAAGCGGCTCCCGCTTCGACAATGCTGACTCCACCGCAACCGAAAGAGTCCCCTTCGTGGCCGTTGCCAACAACTTCCTCGCAAACCTCGCCACCGTCGGTACAGCTTTCCATACCGTCCCGATCCAGGCCGGCATCGAGGTCCCTGTAGGCGACCAGTGGAGCATCTATGCCGATTACCTCGGAACCGCCCCCTGGCATGCCTGGAACGGCAATGCAGACTGCGTTGAGCTCCTGCACTGGACCCTCGGAACCAGATGGTATCCCGGCAGCAAGTTCGCCACTCCTTTCACTCCCGGCGGAACCGAAAGGATACTTGAAGGCTGGTACGCCTCTCTCTCTGTCGGCGGCGGTTATTATGACTTCGAGCACAACGGCAAGGGATACCAGGGCGAAGAGGTTCTCGGATCCCTCGGCCTCGGCTACAGCCTCTGCTTCAACGAGCACTGGAGCCTGAACTTCGGCATCGGTTTCGGCCCGATGTTCACCCAGTGGCGCTACTACGAAAAGAAATCAACCAGCCAGGCGCTGGTCTACAAATACAGCGGCAACTCCAAGTACTTCGGACCTACCGAGGCCAAGGTGTCGCTGACTTACTTGTTTTACGTCAACAGAAAGAAGAACAACAGATAAGAGATGAGAAGGCGTCTGTTCATACTTGCATTTGCGATTCTCGCGGTCCTTACAGGCTGTGAGCGTCGTGAGCTGCAGTACGAAAACGTGATCGTTGACCTCAACCTCAACCTCAACCTCAACGTTCGCGTCAACGGAAGGATCGAGAAGATGCCCGATCCTGAAATGATGCGCGTCATGTTCTTCGATCCTTACAGTTACGACTTCGTTACCGAATCTTACCTCCCTGCAAAGGGTGGCCGTGTAACTATCGCCCCTGGTAAGTACAAGTTCATCGCCTACAACTTCGATACTGAGGCTACCCTCATCCGCGGCGACAAGAACTACGATACTATCGAGGCTTACACCAACGAAGTCTCCTCGGCCCTCAAGTCCAACATGCTCAACGCCCTGCGTTACGGCAAGCTCGCCCATGCGACCAAGGCGGATCCCGAATCCGACGTCTGGGAGACAGCAATCAGGAAGGTGCAGGAAAGCGCGGTTATCTACGAGCCTGATCACCTCTACGTGAGCCACCAGGACATCGAGGTCCTCAACATCCAGGGAACCCAGACCATCGAGGCCGAGGCCGAGACGGTTATCGAGACCTGGCAGATCTCAGTCCGCATCAAGAACGAGCAGTACATGGCTTCGGCCCGCGCTCTCCTTACCGGACAGATCGCATCCAACTTCATCGGACTCCCGAAGGAAGAGGGTAAGACCGACACGGACGTTACCCTCATGTTCGACATGAACGCCGCCTTCGATTCCGACTCCAACGACATCGTAGTGGGACAGTTCAACACCTTCGGAAAGAACCCGAACGTCGAGAGCCGTCTCCTCCTCACCATTATTATAAAGACCGTGGGCGGCGACACCATCTCCTGGACCCGTGATATTACAGACGAGTTCATGATGGAAGAGAACATCGAGAACCAGACCATCGAGATCATCGATGAGACGATCGAGATCGACCCGCCCGAGAATCCTACCGGCGGCAACGGCGGCTTCCAGCCTGGCGTTGACGACTGGGATCAGGAAGATATTCCGATAACAATTTAAAAATCAATATGTTAAACCATTTTATAAACAATCAAAATTTTATGAAAACCAATCAATTGATTCTTGCAGCAGCGCTGGTAGCGCTCGCAGCATGTTCCAAGGAGAACATCCAGATCAACGGACCTTCTTCCCTTGGCGACAACGAAATCGGCTTCCAGGCGGTTACCCGCAAGGCAACAAAGGCCGACAACGCCATCATCAATGGCGCCACCTACGACACCCTCAACACTTTCAAGGTGTGGGGATGGCTTACTGAGAAGGACGGCAACGAGGCCTATTCCGACCTCTCCGTCAACGACGAGTCCAACTTCATGACCAACCTGAAGATTGAGTACACCAAGGGCCGTGACAACAGTCGTGCAAAGGCCTGGAGGAATGCCCAGAACTACTACTACTGGCCCTTCACCGGAAGGATCAGCTTCCTTGCAATCCATCCTTCTGCCGTTGCTCCCACTACCGCAAAATGGGGCGCCAACGATAAGCCTAAGGCTACCATCGACGATTACACCGTAGTAGGCAAGGATTCCACCGACCTTATGTTCGGTATCGCCGAGGATGCAAGAAGGGCGACCGCTCTTCCTCTCAAGTTCTACCACGCCCTTTCGCAGATCCAGTTCCGCGTCAGGACCCATGAGGATTACACCGTCGACAACGTCGAGTTCAAGATCGACAGCGTCAAGATCAACAACATCGACCTTTCCGGCGACGTCGCCTATGAAGACGAGGTCATCACCTGGAACAACAATGAAGATCAGGATACCCTCAAGGTTTACTACAAGGGAACTCAGGTCGTGACCTACGCTCAGGGAGCGAACGATACTGAAAAGAATAACAATGCGGCTCTCTACGGACGCGCACTCGTCATGGTCCCTCAGCCTGAAAACAACAAGGCTTCTGAACTTGATCAGGCAGATCCTGCATATGATGCAAACGACAATGTCCAGACTACCCTCACCATCGGCTACACCATGAAGCAGGGCAACAACGCCGAGATTTCCGGTACCGTTGAAGTCGCTGCTCCTCAGGAGTGGGTCGCAGGAAAGAAGTATCTTTACACTCTGAACTTCAAACTCGACGAGATTCTCTTCAACCCTACAGTCAACGACTGGGTAAAGGTTGACGTAGAGGCGATCAACGTCATCTAATCAATAGATAACAAGTAATTTTTTTAAGTAATTTTTTTAATAATAAAACCACAATGAAAAAGTATTTCATCATCGCAGTCGCAGCACTTGTAGCACTTGCTGCCTGCTCAAAATCTGAGATCGACCCCTCTGCCCAGAAGGATCGCGCAATCAAATTCACTGCTGTCGCTGGGAAAGCAACAAAGGCTCCCATCGAGTCTGCCTACTATCCGACAGACATTCCTTTTGGAGTATACTGTTATGCTCTCACATCTGGTACATGGGCATCGAATAGCGCTTCTGGCCAGCTATACATGGACAATGAGACTGTTTCTTACAACACCACTGTTGACGCAAACGGTATCTATGCCACTGCCACAACTTACTATTGGCCTCTTTCCGGTTCGCTGACCTTCATTGGATACTCTCCTAAGAACACCACTGGAACAGTTGCCTATAACAATAGCGCCAAGGTTCTCACCGTTACCGACTTCACCGTCAACTCTTCTGCAGCTGCCCAGCAAGACCTTATGTGGTCAACCACACAGGCAGACTGCACAGATTCCAGCACAGGTGATAAAGGAAATTATCTTTCTGCCTCAGATGACACTCAGAGCATCAATAAGGGCGTAAACATGGTTTTCCACCACGCTCTTTCACAGGTGAAATTCAATGTGAAGAAAGCTGCGGGTCTTGATGACTACACTATTACCGTTAACGCCATCTCATTCCATGCGAAGAACACAGGAACCCTTACGGTTACCGCAGATTCTCCCTCCTGGGGTACTACCGCTGATTATCTCACTGGCACAGCGGCATTTGATTATGTTGCCGGTACTGGCTTGTCTGTAGTGGCTCCCAATAATAGCGCTGCGAATTTTGCCGCCTTCGGTGTCGCTAATATGCCAATCCCTCAGGCGCTTACCGCAGGTGATCAGACTTTCACCGTCACTTACTCACTCGCCAAAGGATCAGTGAACCTTGGTCAGAAGACTACAGATCCCGTTGATCTTTTGGGAAATACTGTCACTGCATGGGCACCTAACACCATCTACAACTACAATATCGTCATCGACCTGAAGAAGATTTACTTCAATCCTACTATCGAGACTTGGGCAACTCCTGAGCAGAGCCAGCAGATCGATGTTCAGTAATTCACAGATTTCAAACAAAAACAAATAACACTATCATTTTATGAAAAAGATTTTAGTTATCGCAGCGGCTGCCCTCGCATTTGCAGCATGCTCCAAGACCGAGGTCCTCATGCCTGAGGCTGCCTCCATCGACTTCGCTCCCAACGCCCTCTCGACCAAGGCGCTGGTGCTTCCCAACGGCAATGCCGGTACCACCCAGAATTTCCCTGACGACCAGACCTTCAACGTGTTCGCTTTCGCCGACTTCGACGGCCCCAACGCGAATACCTATGTCACCAACTACAAGACCCCGCTCATGAACGATGTCACCATCGGCAATCAGAACGGAGACTGGAAGGCCATTCTCGCACCCGGCGAGGATCCTTACCTCTGGCCTGCAACCGGTACCGTGGATTTCTACGCTTACTATCCCAGCAGCCTCACCGCAGTGTTTGACACCCTGGCGGCTCCCAAGGGCATCAAGCTCAATGACGTCGTCCTCGGCTCTTCGGTGGGTGATCAGATCGATCCTCTCGTAGCCAGCACCCTGGCACAGTCCGCTCCCAACAAGCCCAAGGTCGGTATCGTCTTCAAGCACATCACCAGCCAGATCGCTGTGACCGCTTTCGACGCCACCAAGACCAAGTCTCTCCGCGGCAAGATCGCCCTCGAGAAGGTTACCTTCAAGAACATGAAGACCAGCGGTAACTACACCGAAGGTTCCACCACCGGCAAGGGAACATGGAGCAGCATTAACACCAAGGCCGACTTCACCTCCTTCTCCGGAAAAGAGGTCCTCGACACCCTTGAGTCCTATCTCTCCGCAGACCAGTTCAGCTCCGCTATCAACAACAGCGCTGCATTTGTCGTGATTCCTGAGGACATCCTTGAGGTCGACAACACCAACAACACCCACCAGTATATTGAGGTTCAGTACAGCGTAAAGTCTTATACTGTCAACGGCCTTGTGTATCCTGCAATCCCCACCCAGACCATCAACATCCCTCTCTTTGGAAAGGGCGTAACGGGTGAGACCCTGCAGAACGGCAAGCGTTATGTCTTCCACCTCGGCCTTTCCCTCGACAAGGCAAACAACGAAATTATGTTTGCTCCTCAGGTCGACGGTTGGGATACCGAAGATATTAACGGTATTACAGTTGATGTCGTCAACAACGTGCTGATGAACAACTAGTGCCTGTGGGAATCGATTGTTTATAATATAGTCTCCATCCGGGCGGAGCAATCCGGCCCCGCCCGGGGAAGAGACAAAAAAACGATCAGAGTGAATAGCAGACTGTCAGTAACAATGTTCGTAGCCGCGGCACTTGCTGCATGCACGACGAGCGCCCCGCTTCCTGCAAGTCAGGAGGAGATGGTGTTCTCGGCGGTAGCCTCGCATTCGGTCAAGAACATAATCACTACTACGAACTACCCGCTTGACGAGCCGTTCATAGTGGAGGCGGTCTATTATTCCAACGGGGACGACAGCGCCGAAGGCGAAACATTCATCACTCAGGACACGGTACGCTACAGCTTCGATAAAGCTCTGTGGAAGTCAGACGGCGAGTACTTCTGGCCGAAGAAAGGCAAACTTGTCTTCTATGCCGGTTCGCCGATTCTTCCCAATGTGACGGTAAGCCCCGACAGCGGGGTGGAAGCCGACTGGAGCATCCCTACCGAAGCCGAGACCGAAACCGACCTGTGCTTTGCGCGCACGGTTGAGAGTTGCGAGGCCCATTCTTCGATGGTGCCCATCGTGTTCAACCACGCACTCAGCCAGATCTGCTTCAAGGCCCGTACGGTGAAGAACTATTCTTCATCCTACAAGGAGGGCAACCTGATCCAGGCTAACCAGATTACCATGGTACTTGACTCCGTGAAGATGCGCTCAATACTGTCCGAAGGGCATTTTACCCAGCGCCCGCGCGGATGGGACGTCAATCCCGACGTCAAGTCCGGCTACACGGTGTTCGACAAACCGGAAGGCCAGGAACTCAAGTGTGACCGTTACGACAACCCTATCCTAAGTCCGATCGGCACTATGCTGATGGTCCCGCAAACCCTTTCAGAAGACGCGGTTATCGAAGAATGGCACCACGCCGTGGTGCGCTCGAGCGTGACCGACAGTTCTACCGGAAGCATCGTTTCGGACAATACCTACACGATCCCCGGATCGACCGTAATCCAAATCTCCAAGTATTGCGAGAGATGGATTATGGACTTCAAATACACCATACGCCTTATAGTAGGCCTCGATGAGCCCAGCACCCTCGCGGTTGCCGTCACCGACTGGACCGAAACCAAGGAAATAATAATAGGCGACGAATGAGAAAACGAATACTATTTATAGCAATGGCGGCTGTCATCTCGGCGGCCTGCGTGAAGACTGAAAACGACGGAAACAACGTCATTTCCTTCGCGCCGGTGGCCTCCAAGGCGACCAGAGCCATCATCGATGGGACCACCTATCCCACCGGCGAATCGTTCGTGGTGAGCGCCTATGTGGGCACTACGGCTTATTTCGAAAATCATACTGCCTCCTATTCGTCGACCCCTCAACTGTGGGAAACCTCCACCGTCGAATATTGGCCTCTCGGCGGTTCCCTCACATTCATCGCGTATAGCCCTGCAAGCGTCGGCGGCCTCTCGATCGACGCGACAAACGGCGTTACTGTTTCAGACTATACCATCCAAAGCGCAGAGGCGATGACTACCGATCTCCTCTACGCCACCTACACGGTCGCGGACTGTTCGGCGCATCCCGCCTCAGTGCCGCTGACCTTCTCGCACGCCCTCTCCCAGATAGTATTCAAGGTGAAGGCTGCGGACTATTACTCGACCCAGGGAAACGCGATTTCCCTGGCCATGTCGTCCCTCTCCCTCAGCGGAATCCTCTCAGTGGGCGATTTTGCGGACGGAAGCTGGGACAATCAGGAGACGGCGCACACATATGCGCTGCGCTCCACGCCCATCTCTCTGACCTACAACAATCAGAATGCGGTCACTGCAGATGTGTGCGCCTATCTGTTCCTGCCTCAGACTCTGGCGGCCGATGCGAGCCTGCATGTAGGCTACAGCATCACCCAGACCATCTCGGGAACAGATTACACAGTGGACAATCCTCCGGTCAGCATCCCTCTCGGCACGACCACAATCTCCGAGTGGGAGCCCGGTAAAAAATATATTTATACTATAAGTATTGGACTTGACAACCTCATCGAATTCACCGCGACGGCTAACGAGTGGACGGCCCAGGAAGGTGGAGTGGTTGTCGAATGACAAAAGATATGAAACGAAGAACGATTTGCCTGATATGCGCGGCTCTCGCCTTCGTGTCCTGCGGCAAGGATAAGAAGGTGGAGGACCGTGGTCTCAGGAATGACGCCATCTACTTCGCGCCCAAGGAGGCTGAGACCACCAAGGCGATGATGGACGATGACGACTTGAAGACCCAGGGCAACAAGCTCCGCGTCTTCGACGTGCTGACCGGTTTTACCGGCCAGGTGTCGTGGATGGGCGAGAACAACCCGTACTACATCAACGACGAGATCGTCTACAACGGCAATCCCGTCTGGGACTATGTCTCCGGCAGAAAGTATCCCTGGACCACGGACGGTTCACACCTGTTCTACGGCTGGCTCAGTTACGACACCACGCTGGGAATGACGGATGCTCAGTTCTTCGGCAATTCGTATTCCTACGACGAGGCAAGCCAGGTTCTTTCCATCCCCGTCAAGGAGATGAACGCTTCGACCACTCAGTTCGACTTCATGTATTCCGATGTCTACTACGCGGATGCCGCAGATCACGTAGCAGGACAGTCGGTGAATCTCGAACTGAAACATCTTTTCACCGCTCTTAACCTGACGGTCAAGAACACATCAGGAAATGTAGTATACTTAAAGAGGGTGACCCTTTCGGGAATGAAGAACCGCAGAAGTGCGGAGATTGCGTTTACCCAGCATACCCCGACAGTCACTACCGATAATCTTGCTTCCACTGACGTGGTTCTCTTCGAGTCCGAAGATGAGGATGGTGATGTCTTTGAGAACTCGTCACTGGAGAAGGCTCTCACGGACTTCCTGATGATGTGGCCGCACACTTATAACGAACTTGTCGGCGGAACGCTGGTCGTCGAATACAAGTTTTTGATCAACGATCAACTTTCCGACCTTCTGACAGCGAATATCATCCTCAGCAACCAGAACTTGTTCCTGGTGGATTCCAGCACCAAGTTGGGTATGGATGCCGGCAAGAAATACACCTTCCAGCTTCAGTTCAAGAAGAGTACTATCGACATCTATGCCTACGTTTCTCCTTGGGATTATGAAGAGTTTGACTGGGAATACAGCAAGCACTCGATAGCTGCCCGAGGCGGAGCCGGCTTAAAGGACGGCGTGCTCGTTTTTTACCACGGCACGGGCCCGGAAGCTGTTGGACCCACGGCAGATGAATGGTCGGCAAAGACCATGCGTTTTGCCACCCGAAACGAGGTGATTACCGGACGCTTCTATGTGGAATCGCCGACCGAAGGACGCTGGAAGATAGCCACATCGCCCCAATCGGCGGCGCAGTACTTTATTGTTACTCCCACTTCGGGAGACATCGATGCTTACACCTACGACGGAATGTGCGAGTTCACCGTAAGCGTGAACCCCAACCTCAATCCGTCCACAAAGCAGACCCTCTATTTCAGCGTCAGCATATTCTTCAACGGAGAGTGGCACGACGCGAACTCCGAATTCAACCGTAAGAACCTCAAACTCGAACTCGATGCGAACTAACAGACTTACTATATTATTATATGGTGCACTGTTCCTTGCAGCGCTCAGTTCTTGCGTAAAGGAGCAGCCTTTCTCTGCGCGGCAGAAGGAGGGGATAGTGCTGGAACTATTTGTCGAGGGTAGTGAGACCAAAGCGACGACATTCAGGGACGGGGTAGACGATCTTAACGAGAACGTACTGGCCAATACGGTCGACGTGTTCCTCTATGACGAGACCACCCTCGAGATCATGAAGGAAGCGATTGTGGCGATCCGTTCCGGTAATCTTGTCCAACTTCCGACCAACCCTAACGATATCGAGGCCATTTTCGGTACGCTCGGTATGGGCGCGACTTGCGGTCTTTTCGTGGTTGCCAATTTCGACGGAACCTACCTCGGTTCGGCAGGCAGTAGGACCATAACCCAGGTCAAGAATTCATTCCTGGCGGCCCCGAACTGGGAGACCCTGCCGAGGACGAGCTTCGTTATGACTGCGGAGCAGCAGGTGAGTCTGCGTAATGCCCAGGGTTCCACCCCTATCTACGAGAGCGTGTATCTTTCGAGAGTCGCCGCGAAGGTAACATTCGACGTCACCGTTGCAACCACAGCGGGAGGTGAAGATGAAGAAGGCGGTGAATCTAATCCCACCTGGACGGCACAGACCGACGGTATGTCGGTCTACCTGGTTTACGCTATGCGCAAGGCCACCCTTGGAGCCGAGCCGGTGAACATGCCGGCATCGGCAAGCGTCGCCTATGAGGAAGGTGGCGGGACAATAGTCTATGACCATTATGTGGACAAAGTCCTCTATGATACGGGCACGACCAAACAGCGTCCGCGCGGTAATACGACTTTGGATGCTCCCGTGTATTCGACTACGTATCAGGGGCAGCAGAGGCCATTCTACACCTATCCCATGCAGTGGGAGACCGGTTCTGCGATGGAACCCTACATGAAACTAATCATTCCATGGCAGTACAACGGTACCACACGTAAGTATTACTACAAAATCCCGTTCCACGGCAATGCGCTGGAGCGCAACCACTGGTATCACATCTCCATCGACGTGCAGATACTCGGTACCGAACAGGCCGATCCGCCGGAGGTGGGTATTACTTACTCCATTGCTGACTGGAGGGGAACGATCGATGCTACTGAGGCCGGTGATTACACCAGTCAGACTTCCATGCCGGCAACGGTCATTACGGCCCGTTATCTTAATATCCCGACTACTGAGTATGTCCTCTACAACGAGGATGACCTCATCATACCGATACAGAGCAGTCACGATCTGGAGATAGTCGGTTTCACAGTCAGTTCCGATGCATATCAGGCATCACATCAGGTGGATGCAAACTATGTGGGCGATAATCCGAGGATCTACAACCCGTACACGTCTACATTGAACTCTTCGAATGTGATCGCAGTGCGCCCTAATTTCAGTGCCACAACCACTACCACTGTCCCGCACTCTTTCTCGCCGTCCACGGTAGCAGATTCAGACGGTTGGCTGTTGAAAATAGACGGACGAGATTCCATCACGTTCAGACATCCGCTGAACCGTGATCTTTCATCCAGCAGTTACGATGTGGCCCCTTATACCATAAGGTTCCGCGTGCGTCACGAGAATGATGAAACAGGTTATTTCTGTGATATTACCATTGAGCAGAGACCGTCCATTATCATTCGTCCGCAAGCCAACAGCGGAGGTAATACCTACTACGGATATGCGTTTGTGAACGGGGCGCAGAACAATGCATCCACATACGGGGACAACTGGACAAGGACTCAAACCGGAGGCAGTTGGTATAATCCTACTTATTCCTATGGCTCTGAAGACGGAAGTTGGACGGGGTATCCCCGTTATGAATCGGGTGGATCAGCGACAACCTGGAACAGTTGGGACTATTACCTGGGGAGCGCTCCCAGCACGGTTTCCGAATCGAACAGTAATGCCAATACAAATATGTATGTCATCGAAACCACGGTTCTTCCTACCTCCGGTGATATTGCAAATTATGTGTTGGGTGATCCTCGTGTGAAAACGATTGATAATCTTCCCGGGACGACAAGTACGGAATGGAGTCAGGAAAAACCTGCAGTGGGGGGCGGTACCAGAAGAATTATGTATTATTATCCGGCAGGCGGAGTTGAATATGACAACTTCATCGCGCCGAAACTTCGTGTGGCATCTTCATATGGAGCCACCTATCTGGTCACCTTTGAAAATGCGAGACGTCGCTGCGCCGCATATCAGGAAGACGGTTATCCGGCAGGACGCTGGCGCCTGCCCACGGTGGCAGAAATTAAGTATATCGCACTTCTGAACACGGACGGGAAGATTTTCCGACTCCTGGGCTCACAGGAGAAGGGCAGTTCTCCATACACGTCGGATTATTGGTGTAACAGCGGCTTTATGACCGTCTATGACGGTGAGAATAAAGATTGGTCGTCCAATGGCAATCGAATTCCTTCTCCGGTTCAAGGAACCAGTTACACATCTTCGGACACCAAGTACATTCGTTGTGTCTACGATGAATGGTATTGGGAAGATACAACGTACGCCACATTGGAAGGCAAAGGAACATTCACATGGGGAGATCAGGACAGGAGCGCTGTCAGGATAGCAGAATAAGTATTATGATGAAAAGAATAGGCTACTTTTTATTTGCCGCGCTGCTGGCAGGTTGCACCTTGCTGGAAGAGCCTGGGATGATGCCATCCTATGCTCCGGAAGGGGAGCGCGTGCGGATAGATTTCAAGGTGGCGGTGCCTGACGGAGGCCCCGAGACCAAGGCAATGGGGTTGAACCCAACGATTGATCCGGACGGCTTTTATGTGGCCGTGTTCGGAGGAAGTGGTTACTTCAACGAATGGGTGAAGGCTACTGTCGTGTCCGCAACTGCAAACTACGACGGTACCGGCAACACAGTCTATTCTTTGTCGGCTACACTTTCCGTCAGTGACAGCCGTCTGCGTGTGCATTTCATCGCCAACTGCCCCACGGCGGTCCGCAATAATCCTCCTATCTCCGGTAGCCAGGACACGGAGGAAAACGTTATGAGCAAGATCCGATCGCAGAAATCGGATAGTTATAACGACGGATATTGGCAGAAAATAATCCTCCCTAATGGAATCAAGGCGCATAAAAACAATAATAATGTCTATGTCGCCACTGCCGCCACAATGGCGCAGTTCCATGAACCTATCGTGCTCGTCCGCAATTTCGCACGAGTCTATCTGAGAAATATTACCCCTATGGTCGGTAACCAGGGTGTGAACGAGCATCAGCTCGTCACGATAAAATCCTTCGGTATTGCTTACGCTCCTTCCGAAGGCGTCATCGCCCCCATCCTTTCTGCTCCCTACTCATCAAATTCTGAAGGTAAGCCGATTTATGTGGCGGACGACGACGACGACACTCCTGTCTATTACGAGAATTTCTTCATGAACTACCATCGTTATCCGATCACTTCGAATAACGCATCCGACACTCTCCTTACCGCTGCGCCATTCAACTACCAGGGCTACTCTCCTTCGGATCAGGCATATGTGTACTATCCTTCCAGTGATGATAAAAGCGTACCTGATGAGAGTGATATGATACCGTGGGACAACGAGCATCCGGAAAACAACATCCTCTTTGTCTACGAGAGAACCATGCCGACAGCAGCACGCCGCGCGACGAGGATCATCATCAAGGCCGAACGACGGGACCAGAATAGTCTGGCCCCCGGCGATGAGTTCAGCGAAGGCGATAAATTCTATGCCCTGGACATCGTGAACCCGTCCGGAGTCGCTGTGCCTCTTCTGCGCAACCAGACCTACACCGTCCTCTTGAGAAATATCGAGGCAGGCTCTGGAGAGAGTGATGTCTCGAAGGCATCGAAGGCGTCATCTGCCACCGTGACCGGTGACCCCAATTTCCAGAACCTTATCAACATTTCCGACGGTAAGTCCAGCATCGGTACTTCTTATACTGAGAAATTCTATGTCCAACCTCAGCTGGACTCGGTGATGTTCAGGTACATCCCTACCAATATCAATGAGACAGTTGGCGAGGTGGAGTATGTGGCCAATAAGGAATACCTGGACCTTGTGAGTATCAGTATCGGTTCGGTCGACACGGACACGGGTATTTTCACCGAGGAGACTCCTGAAGGGACGACGGCTCCCGCATTTGCGGTGGAAAGCGGAGCGTTCAAGGTGTGGATCAGTAAAGACAACTCGAACAAGGTTATCCCTTATGTCCGTTCCAACAATAAATGGGTGCCTGCGACCAGCGCACAGTTGGCGGATCTCAGCATAGAGAAGTGGGGAATGGTGAAGTTCCAGCTCAACGAGTCCTATAAGGATTCAGAGGATTATTTCACCGAGGAACGAACCCAGACCATTCATATTACAGGTTTTTTCAATGACAGGGAAATGAGCCGTAATGTCATTATCAAGACTTCTCCCCGCCAGACTATGAGCGTCACCTGCCAGCAGAAATTTGTAATGGAACTGGCGGGAGAAACGGAGGTGGTCAGAATCAGGATCCCGAGCGGTCTGTCCCGTTCCGTGTTCCCTTTGGAATTCCTGATCGAGCCGGACGGGTATAGCCTTACTCCTGACGGTGATGCCCTGCCTGTTGCGAGCGGCCCTTCCATCGCTCCGGACAACGACGGCCCGTCTTACTATTTCGTGAAGACTCTCACACAGGCTGACTACGACGCGTTACCTAACATCAAGATAGGTACTACCTACTGGAAGGAATTCGACTGCCGCTTCAAGACGACCCTGGCGCAGAATGCCTGCACAGTCTATGTCTACAACCGTTACTTCAACGACGCGAATGCCTGCGACGACTTCTCGAACTTCTCCAGGAGGCTGTTCACCGCCGCGTCGTCCAATAACACGACCCTGAGCCTTCCCAATACTATTTACCGCCACGGAAAGTTCAATTTCTCGTTCGAGATGGACTATGCGCATAATGGCGCCACGGAGGTTTGGTGGGATCCGAATAACACGCTGGGAGTCAGTTCGAGCGTAGAAGAAGCAACGGAAAAAGGCTTGTCCACTTCCAACCGTGTCTACCCTCCGATTATGACGGTCGAGCTGCAGGGCTTCACTCCCCAGTACAATGCGGACCTTACTCCTGTTACTCCGGGCCTTGTCCACAAATCCGGAAACAAATATCTGTATTATGTAGGAACCGGGGATCCTACCGGCTATGGCACTGTGACTCTGGCCCTGACTGCCTCAGGCGCTATCGGTTCCAACGGCACGGTAACTCTCTCCACAGAGAATATCGAGGATAATCCTAATCTGTATGCGCCAAATTCCGTTTCGCATGGAATTATCGGTGCGTCGTTCTCCAGTCTGCGCTTCGGCCAGAGCGATAATTATACTCTTGATCTTGGCCTGAATAAACCTGTTACATTCCGGTTCGCTTACACAGAAGGTATGGTCGAGCCAATCACCGTCCGACTTGAAGGTTTGGCTCTTAATGGAAACGGGGATAATAATCTCCTTATGTCAGCAAACGGTGATGGAACCTACACCTTCACTCCGGTCAATACTAATAATTTGACTTACTATCTCAGTCTTAAGTCTACCACCCGTTTCTCGCCTTGTACTGTGACCCTCAGTTCCGAGGACTATAACGAAGCATCCAAGACTGCAAACCGTCCGACCAGCTTCGTGCTGACCAGCGGTTCCAGCCTGGTGGCTTCTGTCGGAAGGCCTAATGCTCAGGATACTTATGTCAACGCATACTACACCGACAATTACAATGATTCCTATGTGGTCAGTGGACGTAATGCAAATAACAACAGGACTTACCGGACGAGATTTACTACCAGTAATCTCTATTCAAGCCGTGACGACGTCACGATTGATCTCAGTAAGTACGGAGACGCTGTTGAAGACGGCATAGTCTACTTCTACTATAGCGCGGCCGATAAGAACGGTTATAACGGAGCGCACTATGCTGAAGCCTCCCTTGCCGACCTGTTTGACGCGGTGGATGCGGGCAATCGCTATACCCTCAATTTCCATCCTATAGGAATTGCAACGAACAATTCATACTATTCTAATTCGAACCGTTCGCGTACGGTTGAAGGAGTTACCGTGGCATTCTCCAACCCTAACAATTTCAACGGTGGATATGTGAGGATGGCTGACAACTCGAATTTGACGATAACAGCTCCTTCGGGATATCATTTCACCAGCATTACCATCAATTACTCTGGCACTAACTATCGTCCCGAGACTGTCACCGTCACGACTGGTGGAGGTACGTATTCCGGCACTAATCCTGGTACCTGGACTCCTGCGAACAACTCTACGTCCAATGTGGTACTGACCATGCGTAAGCGCAGCAGTTACAACCTGCAGGTCGCTTCTGTGGTCGTGGAAATCGAGCCGAATCAGTAATGAGAGCCCGAATACCCATTCTCGCTTTGCTCGCGCTCCTGCTTGTGGCAGGGTGCGGGCCGCGGGGAGGGAGGGTGCCGCCGACGGTGGCGGAGCCCTCTTTGCCGGCGGTGTTACCCGCCCCGCCGGACACGGTTACGGTGCGTATCATCGGCGATGTCATGATGCATCAGGGCCAGATTGACATCGCGCGCGGGCGCGCGGGCGCGAGCGCGGGTACATTTAATTATACACCCTTCCTGGATTCCATCGCGCCAGACCTGCGCGCTGCCGACCTTGCGATAGCCGGAATGGAATTCACCCTGGCGGGTGAGCCCTACACCGGCTATCCGGCCTTCAGCGCGCCGGACTCTTATGCCGACTACATCGCCGATTGCGGAATCGATGTCTTCCTCTGCGCCAACAACCACATCCTCGACAGAAAGCTCCCCGGCCTGAAGCGTACGCTCCGGGTGCTAGACACCCTCGAAGCCCACGGCCGCATACGCTACACCGGTATCGCCGCACTTGGGGATACGGCCCGTAACCCCCTGCTGCTCAGGGTGAAAGACCAGGCCATCGCAATCATCAATTTCACCTACGGGACCAATGTCTACCCGGAGCTCGACCACTATAAGATCCTCTTCCAGCGCAGCGACGAAATCCTCCCTCTTTTCGCCCGTGCCCGCGAGCTCGGCGCCGATTTCGTCATCGCTTGTCCCCACTGGGGCGAAGAGTATGTCCTGACCCATAATGCCCTGCAGGAAGAGTGGGCGCAACAGATGGCTGCCGCCGGCGCGGACGCCATCATCGGCGCCCACCCCCACGTCGTCCAGGACACCGCTAACATTACAGCCCCCGACGGTCGCATTGTCCCCGTCTACTACTCAATCGGTAACGCAGTCTCCAACATGTCCGCCCCGCACACGCAGGACGAACTTATGGTCACGCTCCGCATCTCCGACGGAAAACTTGTGGACATCACCCACGCCCCCCTCCACTGCTACCTCCCCGGCCAGCTCACCCCCAGCTACACTACCGTAAAGAAATAATCTTGGCAGAACAGACTGCACCCCGGAGACCGCTATCGCTCGTATGACGCTGCGCGTCTGTGAGCGACCCTAGTCCGGGCAAAAAGCGGCTCCGGGGTGCAGTCTGCTTCTGCCGTATTGGTGTCATCGCGTCGGCTGGCAGCCACTGGCGGACGTGTCCACCCCCGGACACGGGAAGGGGGAGGGGCCCGTTGGATACGAGTTCTGCGAAGCAGGGCGAAGAAGACAATGGGAGGGGCCGGAAGGAGCCGAAGGCGACTGGAGTTCCGCCAGGGGCTGCTAGCCGCGCGATTTGTAGAAAAGCTTTTTCGGGAGGGCGGAGACGAGCACGATGCCGAGGACGATGGCGGCGGTGACTTCGAGGGCGAGCATGCCGGCGTGCAGCGCCAGACTCAGGCGGCTGGAAACAAGGAAGAAGGTAGTCCAGAAGATGCCGCCTCCGGGGATCATGGGGAAGACTCCGGGGATCAGATAGACGGTCGAAGGGGTCTTGAACCAGGACGCGAACGCACGGGCGAGCGAGGCGACGATAACAGTAGCCGCGAAGGTGGAGATGGCGGGTCCGAGGACCGTGTACCTGAACAGGACGAGGTACGCAACCCAGCCGATCATGGCCACGAGTGCGGTCTGCAGGTAATTCCCCCGCGGCACGCCGAAGATGACGGAGAACCCCACCGTTCCCACGAAAGCCGCCAGCGCCTGAAGCACAATCGTCCCGCAAAGCGCATCCGGCTCAGTGCCGTTTACCACTATCATCTGCCCCTCGATAAGGTAGGCCGCCATGAAGGTCACGACCACTCCCGCCGCAATGCAGAAAAAGACCATGATCGCGTCCAGCAGACGGGTAGCGCCGGCGATATAATCCTCGTCAGCGATGTCGCGGATGCCGTTTGTGAACGCAACTCCCGGGATGAGCGGAATCAGCGAGCCCACGATCATATTTCCCAGGCTCACGCCGAAACCTATGCGGTGGAAAACGATGCACAGAAGGGTTGCGAGCGCACTGCCGACGATGTTGGCAATTGGTTTGCTCATCCGGGCGCCGGGGAAGACTACGAAGGCCCACAGGAGCATGCCCACGACAAAGGCTGCTGCGGCATCGAGCAGTCCGCCTCCGAAGATCATGCAGAAGCCGGCTGAACCCACAGCCGAGCCCAGGATCTGCTCCCATGCCGGTTTGGACCTGCTGGCGCGTATCTCCAAAAGCCGCTCGCGCGCCTGCTCGACGGTATACCGCCCGGCTTCTATGTCGCGCGAAATTTGGTTCACGGCCGCAACCCTTTCGAGCTGCGCTCCCTTGAAGGGGATGAACTCGACCTTTGCGTAGCCGGTCTGGCCGGTAGTGAAGATACCGTTGCTCAGCACGAAGAAATTCTGGGACTCGACGCCGTAGTGGCGGGCGATTCGTTCCATCGTTTCTTCCACTCTAGCTATCTCTGCGCCGTTCTCCAGAAGGATATGACCTGCAAGTGATGCAGTTTCCAGGACTTTTTCTTCCATATCGGCGCAAAAATACAAATTATTCTTATATTAGTAGTGGTTAATTATTGTTTATATGAAGGAGAAAATCCCCTACAAGATCTACCTCGACGAGGCTGAGATCCCTACCGCATGGTATAACGTTCGCGCAGACATGAAAAATAAACCGGCTCCGCTGCTTAATCCCGGAACCGGCCAGCCCCTCAAGGCTGAGGAGTTGGAGCCCATCTTCTGCAAGGAGCTTATCAAACAGGAACTGGACAACGAAACCAGGTTCATCCCCATCCCCGAGGAAGTCCTTGACTTCTATAAGATGTATCGTCCCTCTCCGCTCGTGAGGGCCTACTTCCTCGAGAAGGCTCTTGGCACTCCCGCCAAGATCTACTACAAATTCGAAGGCAACAACACCTCCGGATCCCACAAGCTGAACTCCGCCATCGCCCAGGCCTACTACGCTAAGAAACAGGGCCTGAAGGGCGTGACCACCGAGACTGGTGCCGGACAGTGGGGAACAGCTCTCAGTATGGCTTGCGCGTTCTTTGGCCTCGACCTGAAGGTCTTCATGGTGAAGGTCTCCTATGAGCAGAAGCCTTTCCGTCGCGAAGTGATGAGAACCTACGGCGCTGATGTGACCGCTTCTCCGAGCGACACAACCGATATCGGCCGCAAGATCCTCGCCGAGTTCCCCGGAACGACCGGAAGCCTCGGTTGTGCGATCTCTGAGGCGGTGGAAGCTGCAGTCAAGAACGAAGGCTATCGCTACGAACTCGGCTCAGTGCTGAATCAGGTCCTTCTGCACCAGACCATTATCGGTCTGGAAGTTCAGACAGCCTGCAAGAAATATGGCATCAAGCCAGATATGATCATCGGCTGCGCCGGCGGCGGATCGAACCTCGGCGGCCTCGCTAGCCCCTTCATCGGCGAGATACTCCGTGGCGAAGCGAATTATCAGATTATCGCCGTGGAGCCCGCGTCCTGCCCTTCATTCACCCGCGGCAAGTTCGCCTACGACTTCTGCGACACCGGCAAGATCTGCCCTCTCGCAAAGATGTACACTCTCGGCAGCAACTTCATCCCTTCAGCCAACCACGCCGGCGGTCTGCGTTACCACGGTATGTCAGGCATCCTTTCGCAGCTCTATCACGACGGCCTATTCGAGGCACGTGCAGTGGAGCAGACCTCGGTCTTCGAGGCGGCGACTCTGTTTGCCCGCACGGAAGGAACTCTTCCCGCTCCTGAAAGCTCACACGCCATCAGGGTCGCTATCGACGAAGCATTGAAGTGCAAGGAAACTGGCGAGGACAAGACCATCGTCTTCGGCCTCACCGGAACCGGTTATTTCGATCTGAAAGCCTACGAGCAGTACAACAACGGCACGATGAACGACTATATCCCCACAGACGAGGAGATCGCCGCGAATCTCGCCAAACTGCCTAAGGTAGAGTAATCGCGAGCGTGGCGCCCACTATATGGGTGCCCTTCTGCCTGAGGGGAAGCAGTTGATACAAATAGAAAACGTCTAAGGAAACGGCTTCACTCAGCGGGAACTTGCTGCCCGCGAAGAAGCGCTGCTGGGAGACAGACTCCCAATAGAAGATTTCATAGTCAAGATGAGGGGTCAGGCCTTTTTCGCCTATGCGGCGGGAGAGGCCTGCCTTCGTTCTCAGGGTGTTGTCCGCGGCCCTGCCGGCGCCGGGGTATTCTGTACGCATATACCATTCCCTGAGATACATGGAAGTCCCGCCTGCGGTCTTGTATGACAGCCTTACGCCCGGAATGATGCGGATACGGTTGCCTGAAGGCGTATATGCCCAGTCGAGGTGCTGTCCAAGGCGGAGCCAGCCTGTAGGTTTCCAGTACACGGATCCGCGACAGTAGACCTGATTGAGCGACTGAAAGTCGTTGAAGCTGCGGTGCTCGACTCGAACTGCCGCAGAAAACTGGTCGCTGAAGTTGCGGTTTACGCGCACTGCGAACCAGCTGCCCAGATCGTTGTAGTCCTGGGCATGGCAATTAAAGATACTGCACAGCAGCAGAAGCGCTGCCGTGCAGTATTTGTTAAACTTCGAAGGGGATATGATTAGATTTTCTCCCATGTGAAGGTGTGCTCGTCGTCGAAATCAAGGCCGGTGAGGTCGGTCTCGTTCCATTCGCCGTAGTACTTGGTCTCCTTGGTGATGCAGCCGTTTGCGTCATACTCATAGTCGTAGACAGCGGTGCTCGCAGCAGGCTCATCGCCATAGTTATACCAACGGCAGGTCTCGAGGACCTTAACGGAGGTATTACCGAAGAAACGAGCCTCATGCATCCACCTCTTCATGCCGAGATCCTCAGCCCAGTGGGTCTGAACCTGGCCAACGTTGTCCTTGTCGAGATAGGTGGCCTTCTTCTGACGCCAGTAGTCGTTCTTGGAGTCGTAGCGCTCCCATGCCATGACGTTGTTGTCTTCGATGGTCTGGCCGGTGATCTTCTCGCCATTCTTCTTAGCTTCGGTGAAGAAACCGTCCTTGTCGTAAGTGATAGTTACAACATTGTTGTCGCCGTACTTAACCTCGGTAGCGAAGCCCTGCTCGTTGAGGGTCAGTTCGTACTCTACGATCTCTTCTGACCAGGGATCAGTGGTCTCATCCCTCCATTTGTCCTTGATGGTGACTTTGTTGCCTTCATAGATGAGGGTCCTGATCTCATAGTCGTTACCATAAGATACGATCCTTCCCTCGGCATCGTAGGTGAAGGGCTTTCCGTCGAGAGTCTTGATACGATACTCGAGTTTGATGCCGCCCTCTTCTTCCTTGCCGCCCTTGTTCTCTTCGGTCTCAGGGTCGCAGGCTACGAGAGCCATTGCAGCGATAGCTGCGAAAAAGAAAAACTTTTTCATAATGATTTGTTAGAATTAAAAATGGGTTAATAAATGGTTAAAAATATGGAATAAATGTTTTCAGTTGATAGGCGCACCTGAGGATATCCTCGGGCTCACCCGTATTGTTGATTACGCGGTATTCGAATCCGATTTCGCCATGCTTGCAGATACGGTATAACTCGCCGAAATCGGCATAGCAGGCCGATTCGTCGGTGCAGGCGAAGTAGTACTTCTTCGAGGGATCGGCGGTGATGTCCGTTCCCAAAGCTGTATCGATGAAAATCATCGTACTAAAAGATGCCTGATTGGCCATTATCGTTGCACCGGTGCCATCAAATGCAACAGCACATTTTTCACTTTGAGGATAAAGAGTTGAGTAATGCGCCATCCATTCTGCGGCCGATTTTTTCGTAAGGTCGCATGGGAGGTATACAGCGAGGTATTTGGTGTTAACGGAGTACATCGCAGATATGACATCTTTGACCATCTGCTCGGAAAGACCGTTGTGGAAGATATATACTCCCAAACCGTCGGATTCTCCGGTGTAGGCCTTTGTGAAGGCAGTGCCGTCTTCGCGGAATGAAACTTCCTCTTTTTTGTACATTGCTTTGGCGCATTCAGGCCATGCAGTTGCACCATTCATATAGTGGTCGAACCAGGGGAGTATTTCATCAAGGGCGGGCATCCAAACGCTGCTTGAGTGACCTCCGTCTACTACACGGTATTCGTGTTCGTAAGCATTGTTGCGCAGTTGGATATGCAGAGTATCGTTTGCAAATAGAAGATTCTCCTCGTTGTCGCCGCAGATGAAATACCACTTGACCTGAGATAGGGTAGCCTTATTCTCGGGTGTGAATTGGTAGAAGGGGCAGTGGGCTTTATAATAATCGGTTAGTCGCTCTTCTCCGGGACGGCCTGTGCCGCCGAAAATCTTTCCCCATTGCTGGTCCCAGCCGCTCTGAGATTCGGCCAGATACTGCCAGTCTGTGCGGAACGACATACTTAAGGGAGCACTGCAGAGGAAGGTTTCCGGGTGCTTCTCCGCAAGTACCATGGCTCCGAAACCACCCATCGAGTAGCCGGTGAGCGCACGGTGCTCGCGGTCCGGAATAGTACGGTAGGTGCTGTCGATGAACGGGATGAGATCACCGATGAACATGTCCATGTAGTTGTACTTGCCAGTGTAGTAGTTACAGTAGTATGTAGTGAAGCCCTCGGGGAATACGTAAATCATTTCCGACAGGCCGGTTTTCTCAAGATTCTTTATCTTGTTGTTGGCGCGGAGATAATCACCGTTCCACGAATTGTGGTTGTCACCGTGGCCGTGGAGCATATAGACTACAGGATAAGACTTGTCCTTGTCTTTGTCGTAGTTCTCGGGAAGCAGAATAGAGTAGGGGATTTTCGTTCCTCCCATAATCGGGCTCTGCATCACCAGATCCTTCTGATATCTCTCAAAAGGCTCTTCCGGCTGTTCGGCCGGCTTCTTGGGTGTACATCCACAGGCGCTGACGATGGCAAGCGCTGACAAGAGCAATATGATACCGTGTTTATTCATCTTTGTCGTAGATTACCATTTCTTGTGCATTAATCACGTAATCTTTGTGAGGATTTAGGAGCACAAATTTAAGGGTATGATGGCCACTTTCAAAGCAGTACTTTGAAAATACTTCGTATTTGCGTGTAATATAGTCGTAAGGCATCGTAAACTCTTCGACCAATTCTCCGTCGAGATAAGCCTGCAGTTTGGCCCTATAGTCGGACTCGTCGTGGCCTGTCCTTATGACGCTTCCTTCTACTACTATAGAGTTGCCGTCGAATTCGAGCGTCAGTTCCTTGTTGAAACGTTTCTTGAGCACAATCTTGCCTACAGGCTTAATGCCTTCAAATGACTGCTCGAAACGCACTGGCTTAGCCTTCTCAATGTCAAATTTGATACATCCATCCTCAAAAGAATAGCCGGGAACAGATTTCATCAGCTCGAGGTTTTTCTCGCAGGCGGTATTAAGGCTAAGGGTCGTGTAAGGGAAGGGAAGTTCTGCGATAGCGTCCGCCCCCTTGCGATATTTCTCGGGTATGGCGTTATAACCATAGATGACGCCGAGTATGCCGGCCGCGCTGGCAGGATTGCAATCGGAGTCCTGGCCGCAGCGGGTAGAAATCTCCATGGTCTTCTCGAAATCGCCTTCGCCGTAAAGCAGGCCGATAACGACGTATGCGGCATTGATAACCGCATCGATGTTGAAGCCGTTCCAGACGCCTTCCGGGCAGCCGATATCGAAACTGTGGAGTTTGTCTACCTCGAACCAGCAGCGCTTCCAGTCGTGCGGATACTTTGCGTGGTTCTCGATAACGCATTCGATGGCATTGCGGAACTTGGTGCCTGAGGGGATCGCTTTCAAAGCCTCGCTCACGATAGTTGGGATATCATCGCATACGTATGCGAGAGCATAAAGAGCGCTGACGTAAACGCCGCCGTACCAGCCGTCGCCATAGTTCATAATATGTCCTATGCCGTCGGCAATCGCGGCTGCGTCGTTGGGGCGGCCGGGAGTAAGCATACCGATGAAGTCGGCTTCGATCTGGAAGTCGATGTCGTCGGCGTGGGGGTTATACTTCCAATAGCCGGATTCGGGAGCGCCGCGTCCATTCAGGATGTTATAACGCGCCGCCTGGTTGGCGTGCCAAAGCTTGTAGGGAGCGTTGGCGAACCTGTCGGCGAACTCGCTAACGGGTGCATCGAGCCCCTGCTCGGCCATGACCTCGAGGAAGGTGAGATCCATGTAGACATCGTCGTACAGGCCTGGATCCTCGATGAATGTGTCATAGATATATTCGTCGTACCACTCAAGCGGCTGGGCGTCCTGCATAAGGCCTCCCTTGAACTTGAATTCAGTGGGTCCTCCATAGGTGCAGCCTATAGTCTGAGCGAACCATCCTCCGCGAATCTTGTCCATCAGAGTGGCTTCATCGATCGAGACCGATTTACCGTAGGGGATAGCGGACTTCTGGGCGCAGGAGACAGCAAGCAGCGCTAAAGCGATTATTGATATGCTACGTTTCATCTAGTTGTGATAATAAGTATCTGTTACCGGATTTTCGGAATAATACTGTATTGCGTTGATCCTGAGCAGGTACTGCTTCGGATCGGGATTGCGCCATACCATCTTAACGTGGTGGCGGCCTTCTGTCATCTGATACTTCCAGGCGGGCTCAAGCTTGCGAGAAGTGCCCTTCATAGGAAGGATGGAGACCTGATCAAGCTGGCCGTCTATCCAGACTTCGATTTCGGCGACATAGTCGTCCTGCTGCTCTGCTAAAGCGAAGACCTCCGAACCGACGTGCTTCTTAGCTACGCGATCTGCATAACTCTTAGTAATACCGCGCAGACATACCAGGTTGCCCCAGATACAGAAACCGTTTCCGCTGAAATCGAATTCATATTCGGTTTCCAGCCAGTCGTCTTTCTGGTCGCGATAAACAGGATAAGTATTTACGAAATTCTGCTCGAGAGGGAGAACCTCTACGGGAAGCTGGGGGATAGTCACCTCCGAATCACTGACCTTTCCGCCGTTCTTTTCGATAAGCGCGAGGGCGTGTCTCATAGAGTACTCCGAACCCTTGGCGAGCGAAACGTCAGTGCCCTCGAAATCAAGGTCCCAGATAGCCTCAAGAGGCTCTTTCCAGAACTCGGGGAGCTTGCTCTTTCCGTACATAACGCCGAGAACGCCGCCAACAGTTGCGGGATTACAGTCGGAATCCTGACCGCAGCGGGTCGCAATCTCTATGGACTTACCGAAATCTCCGTCGCCATAAAGAAGACCGATTGCGCAGTAAGCGGAATTCAGCTTAGCGTCAATGTCAAAGCTCAGGAACACGCCTTTAGGACAGCCTGTATCTGCGCCCCATTTCTTCAGAACCTCGAACCAGGTGCGTTTCCAGTCGCGCGGATACTTTTTATATAGTTTGCGGACATCGTCGATACACTGGAAGAAGGTGCTCTCGCAGGGGATACCTTCGAGGGCGCGGTCGAGGATGCGGGCCGGGCTGCTTTCAACGAAAGCGGCAGCGTAGAGGCCCGCGACGAACGCGCCTCCGTAGAAGCCGTCGCCGCTGTTCATAATATGACCTACGCGGTTTGCGATATCCAGGGCCTCCGGTATCATACCGGGAGCCATGAGGCCGATGAAGTCGGCTTCAATCTGGAAATCCAGGTCGTCGGCGTGGGGGTTATTCAGCCAGTTGCCAGATTCCGGTGGCATGATGCCCTGACGGACATTGTAACGGCCGGCCTGGTTGGCGTGGGCCAGGTGATAGTCTGCATAGGCAAACCTCATGGCCAAGTCTTCTGCGCTGCAATCCAGACCAAGCTGATCGAAAGCTTCCGCAAATGTAAGGTCGTTGTAGATATCGTCGAACAGGCCGGGTTTCTTATCCCACCAGTATTTGACGTATCCCTCACCCCAGGAAATAGGCTGAGAGTCGGGGATAAGAGTACCCTGGTGCTTGAACTCGGTCGGAGCGCCATACACGACGCCTATAGTCTGACCGGCCCAGCCGCCCTGAATCTTGTCCATAAGGACTTCGCGGGAGAGGATGACCTCCGCAGACTTGGGCACGCAGGCCGAAGCGACGAATAATACTACGAGACTTAAATTACTTAGCTTCATAAACTTCCAATTCTGTTATTGAGATGAAAGCGGATACGGCTTTGGTGTATTTGTGCCAGTGGATGAGGACAGCGTCGTCTCCAATTACACGCACGGCGGTAGTCGTAACCTTAGGGAAGGTGAAGATAAACTCGCCGTTGTGGGGCTGGAAAAAGACTTCGTCGCAGTACGGCCAATCGGGGGTCACTGAAGCATCCAATGCCTTCCACACGCCGTTCTCGTCGAGATATTCAGCGTGGAGGTTGCTATACCAGCCGCCGAACTCCTCGAGAGGTCCGTAGTGGAACGAAATCATATCGGTAGTGACAGGCTCATTCCAGCGGTAGCCAAAGTAGTCCTGCTTGGGGGCGTTGGATTTCGAGCCGAGCGAGTAGAATGCCGCGCCAGGGCCACCCACTACACCGTCGTTGATGACATCGACCGTGTATGCGCGATAGCTCACCGGGATGGTAAGCCAGCACGAATCGAGGGTGGCGCGGTCGGTCTCGCGGGTGAGAGCGAGGATTTCCGCTGCTTCGGGCGCGAGATTGCGTCCTTTCTTCTCGGGCATGACGAAAGTCGCGGCTGCCTCGACGGGTTTGTTGAAGCGCGCCTTGGCGTTGATGGTATAAATCGTTTCGCCATCGACTTCGCGCTGGGAACCGCCCCTGGCGAGGATAATCTTCTCGGCCAACACGACAGTGCGGTCGATGATGTCCTCAATGGAGGCATCGGGCATGTCGTAGCGGGTGACGTTGATATAGCGGTCGTTGAAGGGCTTGGTCCAGTGCTCGAAGGGCATTGCACGGTCGAGCGGAACGCCCTGGATGCCGTTGATTACTCCCAGAAGGCCGCACATGGTAGCGGTCTGGTTGTCGCAGTCGAAGCCGAGCGCGCAGCCTATGTTGAGCGTCTTGTCGATATCGCCGTCGCCGTAGAGAAGGGCTAGGATGCCCATGGCGCCGTTGAGGTCGGCGTTCCATATGCTCTTGGTGATGTCGGGCTCATTCACATAAAGTTCGTCGGCTATCACCTTTCGGGAGGCCTTCCAGTCATCGGGATTCTTTTTCCAGAGCTCGAGGCACTCGTCGATTATCTTGCGGAAGCGGTCGCCCTTGGGGAGATAGTTCTTCGCATGACGGATAAGGGTGGGAATGTCGCTCTCGAAGAAGGCCTCTGAATACATGGCGCCATAGACCACGGTAGGGGAGGCTGCCCAGTCGTCGGAAGTGATTCGGGCTGCCCAGTCGGAGATGCCGGCTGCGTAAGCGGGCATTCCGGGGGCAGTGTAGGCCCAAATCTCGTTGATGAGTTGAGGATCGATCTGGAACCAGTGCGGGTTGTACTCCTTACTTCCCGTAAGCGGGGGAGTGAAACCGTAGTGCATAAGGCCCAGGGCGGCTCGGTTGGCAAGCCAGACGCGGTCGCGGATGTGGTACATCCAGCCTTCCCTTATCTGGGCATAGGTGATGTCAATGCCGTATTTCTCCATCATCAACAGATAGAGGTACTCCACGTCCGTGTCGTCATCGGAGAAGGCTCCGTCCACGGCGGCCATCTTCTTCATCGCCTTGTTGAAGACGAAGGGTCCTTCGCCGGGCTCGTCCACGAATTTGTTTTCGTACTCGAGACCGTAGATATTGCCGACCATCTGGCCCAGCCACGCTCCCGCGATTTTATCGTGGAGTTGGGTACGGCTGATCTCAAGCGGCTTCTGCGAGCATGAAGCAAACAGAAGCACGCTGAGAGACAGTATCGTGAGTAAACGTTTCATAAACTAATCTTCCGGTTTTGCTGCCACATAACCCCTGTTCTGTTTGAGGTTGGGGTTGTCGCCAATGCGCTCCTCGGGGATAGGAAGAAGCTCGGTGTAGGCATATCCACCGTCGGTGGGATCGGCCTCCTTGGCCCACCATGCCTGGGTGTATTTTCCGAAACGGATAAGATCCTGGCGAGCCCAGCCCTCAAGAGCGAGTTCGTGGGAACGTTCGGTATAGAGCGCATCAAGGGTAAGGTCGCCAGCAGCGATTGGCGCGAGGCCAGCCCTGGTCCTGATCTGGATGAACTCTGGCACGGATGCGGCCTGTACGGCCTTGTCCTGGCGGAGAAGAGCCTCTACATACATGAGGACAACATCCGAGTAGCGCATCAGGTAGAAGTCGTTCTCCATTGAGATTTTGTAACTCTGGAGAGTGCCGTCCGTCTGGTAGGGCCACTTGATGATCCTGGCTCCGTCGAGCCTCTTTAATCCCTTGCTGTTCTTACCGAATACATCGGCGTCGATGGGGGAGGGATTGAGGATATAATCTACCATCGTGATAGTGCCGTCGGCGTTCTTCTGTTTATATGCGTACTTGGCACCGGTGTAGTCGTAGACCTGGCCGTGGAGCCATGTAAGGTCGCGCCTGAGGTCGGCGGGATCGTAAGTATCGAAGAAGTCGGGTTGGCATATCTGGGTTCCCTGCCACGAGGCGCCCGGAATGTTGTAGGCGGCCGCAAGGTCGTCTCCGAAGGTCATCACATAGATGTAGAATGCTTCGGTAGTGTAGACGCTGCTGTGGGGGATGGCGAAGATCGCTTCCTTTCCGTTCTCGTTGTGGATAGCGAAGTTCTGCTCGTATTTAGTAGCAAGGGTGAAGTTGCCGCCCTTCATAATGGAATCGCACACATCTTCGCACTCTTTGTAGCGCTTGACGCCAGTCCATTTTTCGGAGTTGAGGTAAATCTTCGCAAGAAGGAACCTGGAAACCTCACGAGTGATACGGCCGTATGTCCTGGTAGAAACAACGCTATCGAGCGGAGCCATATTGGATTTAATTTCGCCTTCAAGCCAAGTGAGCATTTCAGCCCTGTCCTTCTGAACCGGATAACTGGTTTCTTCGCGGCTGACGGAGAAAGGTACGTTGCCCCAGCAGTCTACGGCCATCAGGTAATAGTATGCACGAAGGGTTTTGATTTCTGCAATGTTCTTGGCAGACGTTTCTGTCTGAGGAGCATTCTCCAACACATAGATGGCGTCGTTGCAGGCGGCGATTCCGTCGAAGCAGAAATCCCAGGAGGTTCTTACGAGCTTGCAGTTGGTAGGAATTCTGTGGGTTTGGAGTTCCGTATAGCGATCTTCTCCCCAGTGAGCGTCCCAGGAATAGGGGATTCCCGTTTCGTTGGAGAGCTGGATTATCATAGTGAGCATACTCTGCTCCACGCCCCACTTCTGGAGATAGGTATAAGGCCTGGAAGTGTAGAGGGCGATGTGGGAAGCGTCGTCGAGGAATTCCTTCTTGGGAACCTGAGAGTAGATCTCTTCGTCGAGATTGGTGCATGATGCGGCGAATATCGCTGCTGCTCCGAATATGATTGCAAATATCTTTTTCATGATTCCCGTCTTTTAGAATTTAACATTGACTCCAAAGGTGAACACCCTGGTTCTGGGGTAGTAGGATAGACCTTCGATACCAGGGGTGAGGCCTGTAAGCGAGACTTCAGGATCAACTCCCTTGTAACCGGTAAGAACGAGAAGATTCTGGCCGGCGAGGTACACATCGAGGTCCTTGATGATAGTACGGTTCTTGAGTGGAACGTTGTAGTTGAGGGTTACATTGTCGAGTTTGACATAAGTCGCATCCTCAAGGTATTTATCGGAATAAACCACACCTCCGGTGAATTCAGGTTCCTCAAGCCAGCTTGCAAGGATGTTGTAGCCGCCGAGGTTCTTGATGTTCTCGTAGACTGCTCTCATCTGGTTGAACACTTTTCCACCAAGCGAAGCGCGAAGGCTGGCGTTGAGGGTAAAGTTCTTCCAGGTCAGGGAGTTGCTCCAGCCGATGCTTGCCCAGGGATATGCGCTTCCCAGCTTGATCCAGTCCTCTTCCTTCGTCTGTTCGAGTTTGGTCGCGCCGGATGATCTGAGTCCCAGATAGTGCGGGCCGTAGAACGAACCGATGCTTTCGCCGGGGATGAGCCTCTGGCAGTAGACTCCGATAGGAGTGTTGAGCCAGCCAATGCGGTAGTCGACTCCGGCAAACTCGTCGTTGGTGAAGGAGATGAGTTTGTTGTCGTTGTGGGAGGCGGTTACCGTGGTGTTCCAGGTGAGATTCTTAGTCTTTACCGGGGTGGCATCGACCGTGAGTTCTATACCGCTGTTGCTGATCTTTCCAACATTGGTGAACATAGTGCCGTAGTCATAAGGAGGCACGGGCACCGTGTAGTTATAAAGAAGGTTGGTGGTGAGGCGGTAGTAGTAATCCACCGTCACATTGACTTTGTTGAACAGTCTGGAGTCGAAACCGATGTTGAACTCAGACTTCTTTTCCCATGCGAGATCCGGGTTAGGGTTGCTAGCGGGAGCGTAGGATGTAGACCATTTGCCGTCGTAGTAGAAATTGCCGGTGGTCTTTACAAGGAAGAGAGACTTGTAGTTGCCGAAGTCCTGGTTTCCTGTCATACCGAAACCGGCGCGGAGTTTGAACTCGTCGAGCCATTTGACGTCCTGCATGAAGTCTTCTTCAGTAACGCGCCATCCGAGGCTCACGGCCGGGAACCATCCCCATTTGTGGTTGGCTCCGAAGCGGCTGGAACCGTCGCGACGCAGCGAGACCGAAGCCATATATTTGTCGGAGTAGTTATACATCGCACGACCGAAGAAGGCGATGTAGCGGCTCGACGACTTGTAAGAATCCATGCTGGCGTTTCCGGTAAGGAGGGCCTTGCCGGCTCCGATGTTGTTGACTCCGAAGAAATCGGTATCGAAATCGTAGTTGTAAAGACTTGACTCGAAGTAGTACTGCTGTTCGTAGGTATAACCGAGAATAGCCTGGAAGTTGTGGGCGTCTTCGTGTTTGCTGTACTGGAGGGTACTCTCGTACTGGAAGTCTGTTTCCTTAGTATTGCTGATTTCGGCAGCGCCCTTGAGGCCCTGCTCGCCGGGATAGTATTTCGTCTTGTAGTCGGTGTACTGGCTGCGCTTGCTGCCGTAGCTGACGAAGTTATCCCACTTGAGGCCCTCGATCGGAAGGATGTTGAGGGTCGCGCGTCCGTTGACGGCGAGATCGTCGACGTCATACTCGCTCTGGCGCTCATTGAGCATGGCCACCGGGTTGTAGTAGTCCATGCCGCCCACGGTCATATAGTAGCCATTCTTCTCATCGGTTTCATCGTAGATGGGCTCCGTAGGGTTATGATAGAAGGCCTGGCGGAAAATACCGCTGCGCGTATTGTTGAACTTGCGCTTGCCGTAGGTCATGTTGTAGTCGAAGGTCATCCAACCCTCGAGCGCTGTCTGATGGATGTTGGTGCGGAAGAGGTACTTCTTGTTGTCGTTGTTGCGCAGCATACCCTGGTTCTGCTCCACGTTCACGGTAGTGCGGTGCGAGAATTTCTCGCTGCCACCCGCGATTGCAAGGCTGTGACGATGGGAGAACGGGGTACGGGTCACTTCCTTGAACCAGTCGGTCTTGGCTCCGTAGAGCGGGGGAGTATCGAAGTTCTTGTAGGTAAGTACAGCGTGCTCGAATTCGTCTGCCGTCATCGGGACAGCCCTCGAGAGCAGAGTCTGGGTGATGGCCTGGCCGCGGTACTCGACCGAAGTCGCACCGGCCTTGGCCCTGCGGGTAGTGATGATGATAACGCCGTTGGTTCCGCGGGTTCCGTAGATAGCTGCGGCCGAACCGTCCTTCAGAACGTCGATAGTCTCGACTTCCTGGAAGTTGATGGTCCTGAGGTCTGCACCGCTCACACCGTCAATGATGATGAGCGGGCCCTGGCCTGCGGAGAGGGTGTTGGTTCCACGGAGGAGTATCTCCATCGAGCCGTTCGGGTCGCCACCGTTGGGGTTGGTGATGGAAAGACCGGCGACCTTGCCCTGAAGAAGGCCGGAAGCATCGGAGAACGCTCCTTTGTCCAGAGCCTCCATCTTGAGGCTGGTCACCGAACCGGTAACTTCTTTCTTAGTGGTAGTGCCGTAACCGATAGCGACAGCTTCTTCGAGCATGGTAGCGGCGGCTACGGGGAGAACGACATTGTATTCATTCGCGTTCGTAACGGTAACGGTTACGTCGTCGTAGCCGAACGAGGAGCACACGAAGGTATCGCCTTGCTTTACCTTGAGCTCGAAGCGTCCGTCGAGGTCGGCTATTGCGTAATCGCCGGAAGAGGCGACCGCAGTAGCTCCGACGAGCACCTCACCGTCCGATCCTTTAATCGTTCCGGTGACGGTTTTGGTCTGAGCGAAAGCCTGCGTGAAAGTAAGCAGGGCAAGCGCTATTATTGTGAATAGTTTTTTCATACTGTTAGTTTCCTGCGGCAACTATGAGTGCGAGACCAGAAATGAAGAGGACGAACATAAGGGTAAGAAGGAGGTTGACGCCTTTCTTTGCTCCCTTGAACTCTTTCCAGATAAATACGCCCCAGATTGCGGCAATCATAGGAGCGCCCTGGCCGAGGGCATAGGATACGGCTGCGCCGGCTTTTCCCGCGCAGATGTAGTTGAGCGAGGTACCGAGGGCCCAGATGCAGCCGCCGAGCATGCCCACGAGATGGGTCTTGAAGCTGCCCTTGAAGTACTCCTTATAGGATACGGGTTCGCCCACGAAGGGTTTCTTCATTACGATGGTGTTCACGATGAAGTTGCTCAGGAACACGCCGAGGGCAAAGAATACCATCGCGGTGTAGGGTGTAAGCTTGCCTGCTGCCGGGGCGGCGAAGTTGTCGAGGTCGACTCCGTTGTAAACCAGGGCGGAGAAGAACGACATGATAAGGCCGGCGAGAACGGCGAGGATGATGCCCTTCCTGTTCTGTTTGGGATCCCTCTGCTCGTTGGAGACCTTGCCGGAAGCCACGCCGTTGCACACGACTGCGAGAACGACGAGGGCGACGCCTATCCAGAGGAGGACGGTGTTCTGGCCTGCCACCGGGTGGAGGAGAAGGTTGTTCAGCACACCCATTACGAGAGCGATGCCAACTCCGAGAGGGAAGGCCACTGCAAGGCCGGCGATGGAGGTCGATGCCGAAAGCAGGATATTGGACACGTTGAACACAACGGCGCCGAGAACTACCCAGCCTATACTGGACCAGTCGGCCTGGCAGAGATCCTGGACGAACGGACGGCCCTCGGGGCCAATTGAACCGGCGGTGAAGGCGAGGATCAGCGAGAACAGGACCATACCGATTACATAGTCCCAATAGAAAAGTTCATAGCGCCAGGTCTTGGCGGCAAGCTTCTGGGTGTTTCCCCATGAGCCCCAGCAGAGCATCGTGACAAAGCACAGGATGACTGCAAGAAGGTAACTGTTTACGATAAACATGGCAGTTGTTATTTAATATCTGATTTATACGGGATGGAATCCTGCGCACCCATCTTCTGGACGGTAAGCGCGGAGGCTTTGGTGGCGAAGCGGGCCGCATCTTCGAGCGTCTTGCCTTCCGAAAGGGCCACGCACACCGCGCCGCAGAAAGTATCGCCGGCGGCCGTAGCGTCGACTGCCTTGACTTTCTGGGCTTCGATAAGGGTTTGAGTATTTCCCTTGCAGACCAGCGAGCCCTTGGAGCCGAGAGTGACGATTACGTCCTCTACGCCCATTTTGCGGAAAGCGGCGATTGCTTCGTTGCGGCTCGCTTCGTCCTTGACGTCGATGCCGGTCATCAGCGCGCTTTCGGTCTGGTTCGGGGTGATCAGGGAGATGTACTTGAAGAGCTCTTTGGGGAGCTTGCACGCGGGCGCGGGATTTAAGATCACGTACACGCCCGCCTCATGCGCGATCTTCGCTGCCTTCAGTACGCTCTCCACCGGAATCTCGAGCTGGAGGATCAGAAAGTCGGCGGTTTTGATGACCTCCGCGACTGAATCGATGTCGGCGGGGGAGAGGTCGCCGTTGGCGCCGGGAGCTACCGCGATGCAGTTCTCTCCGCTGTCGTCGACAAGGATAAGTGCCGTACCAGAAGCTTCGTCGGAATAAAGGGTGTGGGTGGTGTCGATGCCTTCTTTCTGATAGCCTTTTACGGCGTTCTCTCCGAAGATGTCGCGGCCTACCTTGCAGATGAATGTTACGTCTCCGCCCAGTCTCTTTGCCGCTACGGCCTGGTTAGCGCCTTTTCCGCCGGGGCCCATATGGAACACGCCGCCGAGAATAGTCTCGCCGGGGGCTGGAAGCCTCGGCGATTTGATTGTCATGTCAGTGTTGCTGCTGCCGATGACAAGTATTGTTTTACCCATGACAGTTATTGTGTGTTATTAATATCCTTTCCGGCATTTGCGCAAACGATTGCGCTATTCTTCTTCCAAAAATAGTCATCTTTTTGGTATGCTCCGTTAAAAAATATTTATTTTTGCGTGTACAAAGCGCAACAAAAACTGCGCAATTTTTCGCAGATGAAGGAAACTCTATCTACGATAGCCTCCAGGCTGGGGGTCTCGTCTTCGACCGTTTCCCGCGTCCTTAGCGGGGGAGCGGAGAAGCACCGTATCCCGAAGGCGACGGCCGACAGGATAATTGCCGAGGCGCGCCACTGCCATTATCGTCCCAGCCACACGGCCAAGAGCCTGCGCACCAGCAAGAGCTATGCGATAGGCCTGGTGATTCCGGCCATGAGCAATCCCTTCTTCGCCGATATGGCGAGCGTCGTCATCCGGCAGGCCAACCTTCGCGGCTATACAACTATTATTATAGATACGATGGAGGCGGAGGAGAACCAGAAGCAGGCCCTTGAATCGCTGATCTCGCGTGAGGTGGAAGGCATAATTGTAGCGCCGTGCGGGGGAGAGTCCTATCTGGAGGAGCTGGCGGCCGCCGGCCTTCCCGTCGTGCTGATCGACCGCTATTTCGAGAATTCATCCCTGCCTTACGTCACCACAAACAATTACAAGGGCGGGGTGATTGCCACCAAAACCCTTCTTGACTTTGGCCACAAAGATATAGCCTGCCTGCAGGGCGTTACTTCGTCAATGCCCAACACCATGCGCGTCCAGGGCTATCTGGATCAGATGAAAGAGGCGGGCCTGGAAGACAGGGTCAGGGTGGTGGGAAGCGAGTTCTCCATCCAGAACGGCTATCTGGAAACACGTCTGCTTCTCAGCGGGGAGCGTCGTCCGAGCGCCCTGTTCGCCCTGAGCAACACTATCGGCCTGGGTGCGATGAAGGCCATACGCGAGATGAACCTGAGAATACCGGAAGACATTTCCCTAATCTCCTTCGACAACAACATGTATCTGGATTACATGATCCCGCCCGTGGCGCGCGTAAGCCAGCCCCTGGAGGATATGGCCCGCCTTGCCACCAAGATACTCTTCGAGCGTATGGAAGACAGCAGTCAGGCGGCCTCGCACATAATGCTCACGCCGAACCTCATCCCCGGGGGATCCGTAAGGGCCGTCAAATGATTATCGCCAGAGTTCGGCGAGTTCGAGAATCAGTTTTTCAGTCTTCTCCCAGCCCAGGCACGGGTCGGTGATTGATTTGCCGTACGTATTGCCTCCCGGGTTCTGGCAGCCGTCCTTGATGTAAGATTCTATCATGAAGCCTTTAAGAAGGCGTTTGATATCGGGGTTTTTTGCTGCGCTTTTGATTACGTCTTTGGCTGTCTCCGGCTGCTTCGCGTAGTCTTTTCCTGAATTGCAGTGGTTGGTATCGACTATCAGGGCCGGGTTAATGAGGCCGCTTCCGGCGTAGAGTTCGGCCAATTTGCTCAGGTTGTCACAACTGTAGTTTGGCTGCATGCGGCCCTGGGCGTCTTTGTATCCGCGTAGCACGGCGTGGGCGAGGGGATTGCCCTTGCTTTCCACTTCCCAGTTGCGGTAGATAAATGTGTGCGGGTTTTGTGCGGCGCTTATCGAGTTGAGCATGATATTGAGATCCCCGTTCGTGGGATTCTTCATGCCCACCGGGATGTCGAGTCCGCTAGCGGTGAGGCGGTGCTGCTGTTTCTCCACCGAGCGCGCGCCCACCGTTACGTATGAGAGGAGGTCGGAGACGAAGCGGTGCTCCTCCGGGTAGAGCATCTCGTCTGCGCAGGAAAAACCTGTCTCGTTGAGTATGCGCATGTGGAGCCGGCGGAGGGCTATAAGGCCCTGCAGCACATCCGATCCGCCCTGCGGATCAGGCTGGTGCAGCATGCCCTTGTAGCCGGTGCCGGCTGTCCTGGGCTTGTTGGTAAAGATCCTGGGAACTATCACAATCTTGTCGGCCACCCTCTCGCGGACCGCGGCAAGGCGGGTGATATAATCTATCACCGCGTCTTCGCGGTCCGCCGAGCACGGGCCGACCACCAGGAGCATCTTATCGCTTGCTCCGGTGATGATATCCCGTATCCGGGCGTCGTTTTCCAGCTTTGCCTGCGCCCCTTCCACGGAAACCGGAAACATCTCCTTGATTTCCTTCGGAATCGGCAGCCTCCGCTTGAAGATCATGTTTTTCATTTCTTGGAAATCTCCAAAACGTGTTTCTGGAACTCCGCGTAACGCTCTCTGTTTTCGGAACTTACGAGTCGCGAATTAGTCTCGATAATCTGAGCTTCGCGCCCGGCGTCGACCGTAGGCAGGCCGGCCTCGGCCTTGAGGGCGGCCGCCTCGCGGCTCAGCCCGAGCCTCCGCTCGAACAGTTGCGCCATCTGCGCATCGACCTCGTCGATCTCCGCCCTTATTTCTTCCAGTTTTCGCATAACCTCACAAATTTACACAAAAACTTGATACTACTCTGCAGAGAATTCGGCAGAGTAGTATGAACTTTTTGCTTTTGTCGGTGAGGTTCAGTAATTTAGCGGCAGAGGAACATTTTTCACCATGAAAAAATTAGCAACACTGATCGCCGCGGCGGCGCTGTTTGTGCCGGCCGCGCTTGCGCAGGAGCCGGAACAAACCACCGCCGCGCAGGAGCAGACCACCTACGAACCCCTCAGGGCTCTCCCGAAAGAAGGCGACATCCGCCTGGGAGTGACAATGGGCTGGAATTTCACCATGCGTTTCGACAACGACAACCACACCAAACCCATCATGCCTCTGGGCATCAATGCCGACTACACCTTCAAGACTTTTGCCGACGGCAAAGGTTCTGTCGCCGGCGGTGTCTTGTTTGACTTCCTCCGCTACGCCACCTGGTTCACAAGAGACACAATGACGGCCTACGGAACAGTAAAGACCACCCAAACCTGGAGCATGGGCATGCTGGCAGCTACCGTAACCGGACGCTACTGCTGGGGACAGGACTTCGAGGCCTTCGCAAGGTTTGCCTTGGGAAGAGGCCTGATTCTGGGCTATAAAGAGGAATATTCAGATGAGGGATATGCCAGTGTGGTTCCCCACACCAACGGCCCCAGCGGCGGATATCTGGCCTGGGGACTCCAGCTCGGAGTAGGACGCTACATCACCGACAACATCAGTCTCCAGCTTTTCCTGGGACTTAACAGTTTCGCCACTCTGGGCTTTAATATCGGCTACAAGTTCTAGCGGGCTCCGCCGCCGAAGCCGCCACCTGAGAAGCCGCCGCCTCCGCCGAAGGAAGTAAAACCTCCGAGGCCCGAGGAGGCGGTTTTCATTTGGGCCGAGGCTGAGGCGTTGGTGATGGCGTAACCCATCCTGTTGGTCATCCAGATGAGCTGGCGCGCAGTAAGCGGGTCGGCGTAGACAGTCTCACTGAAGACCTTGGGATCGATGTCTGCGAGTTCTTTTGCGACCTTGTCGGCTATGCCGAAGATCATTCCGAACACCAGATAGTCGTTCCATAGGCCGACTTCGCGGGTCCCGCGCTCGCCGACCAGGGTGAAATCTTTAAGAAACTTGCTGAAACCGACCAGTTTTCTGGCTTCTTCCTTTCCTGCGTCTGTGAATTTCCCGGTGGTGGACATGTAATTGTCAGCATCGAGCGCATTGACAGAATCAGTCCTAATAGACCTGACCCATTTGTCGACCCTCCTGATGTGGGATTTGCTCCAGCGGGAAAACTCCCTGTCCTGAAGGATCACATCCGCGCCGGATGCCTCTTTCATCATATCGTAGAGGCCTTTGTAGCAGGCGGGAAGACCGTCGAAAGAAGCATTGTCATCGAACCTTATCTCCACCCTGTCGTCAGGGTCGCGGCTGACCGACAGCAAGCCGCGCTCCACCATGCGGAGTATCATCGCGCCGGCGAGCTTGCTGTCCTGCGCCGCGCCCGACTTGAGCTTGCGCCACACGAATTCCCCTTCGAGGATGTCTCCTCCGAACGGGACGTCGCGGCACCAGTCGATGTGCTTCATGGAAGGCACTCCAAGTATGGATTTGAAGTAGGCCTTGACTGCGATAATTATCAGCAGGATGGAAAGAAGAACCCATGCGAGAGTGCTAAGAAGCAGCACCCATCCGCTTATATCTTCCTCGTCATCTTCGCCGAGGGCCGTCGCCCTGTCGTAGGAAGAGCCTTCAAGCGCGCGCTCCAGGACTGTATTGAAAGTCTTGTCGAGCACGTTCGGGGAATGGAAGATGCCTTTGTCGAAGCGGATCAGGGCGATGACGGAGGACTTGTACTTGAAGCGCTCGGTCGAGCGGTATACGGCGCAGCCGTCTTCCAGATCGGCCCTGCCGGTAAATCCGAAGCCCCAGAGCCTGCAGTTTTCCCCGGAAAGAGGCACGCCCTCCGCGCTTACCCTCACGCTGACCTTTTCCGGCCTCGACGAGAGGCCGGGTGAGACAAGCTGCAGATGCAGCATGTCATAGTCCTGCAGGGTGCGGACCGCACCGGTAAGGGTGTAGGATGCCGTAAAGACATGGTCGCCCATGGAACCGAGGCCCCAGCACAGCTCCACTCCGTTCTTTTTGTGGACAATGCCCGATTTGCCGGCTTTCTGGCGCAGGCTGCGGTGGACGTCCCACTCTCCGACGTCCTCGAAGCGGACGCCGTTTTCGCTGACCGTGAAATCAAGAACCGACATGCCGTCGAGGTTCTCACGCACGAGATACCATTCAGTACCTTCGTCGGCGTCGAGGTCCCATATTTCGGTTATGTGGGCGTTGCCCTGGTGGTCGAGAGCGAGATTGATGCTGATGCTGCGGATAGTGCCGGCATGCGCAAAAACAGCCCACGCCAGCAGCGCTGCTATGAGAATTGAACGCTTCATTATCTGTGAGATTTCTCGACTTCGCTCGAAATGACAAAGGGGATGTCATCTCGACCGAGCGTAGCGAGTGGAGAGATCTATTTCACCGAGGGCATGTCGGTCTTTCCGGAGGGCTCCGCGAGGTAGTCCTTTGCCTGGAAGCCGAAGATGGCGGCGGCGATGCTGTCCGGGAACATGCGGACCATGCGGTTGAACTTAGTGACCGTGTCGTTGTAGGTCATACGGCTCAGGCGGACCTGGTTCTCGTATTTGCCCACCTCGTCCATGGTCTTGAGATAGGTCTCGTTGGCTTTGAGGGCAGGGTACTGCTCGGCAACTACGTTGATGAGCCTGAGGGCTTCGCCAATCTTGCCTTCCTGGGCGGCCACGTCAGCCGCGCTTGAATTGCGGCCTATTGGCGAGCGCTGGGCGATTACGTCCATCAGGGTCTTGTATTCGTGCTCGCTGTAGCCTTTTGTCAGTTCGGCCAGGGCGGTGAGGGCGTCCCAGCGGCTGTTCTGCTGCACGCCAATCTGGCTGAGGGCATTCTTACAGAGTTCGTCTGCGCTCACGAGCCTGCGCTGCGAGCCAATGAGCCATAGTGCTACCAGCACCACGACCGCGATGATGATAATAGTTGTAATCATATTGAGGAATTACTAATTAGCGGAAAGGAAAGCAAGGATTCCGGCAAGGTCATCCTTGGGGAAGGAGCGCTGCTCGCCGGAGGCCAGGTTCTTAATCTGGACCAGACCTTCGGAAGCCTCCGTCTCGCCGCAGATTGAGATGAAGGGAATACCCTTTCTGTCTGCGTAGTCGAACTGCTTTTTCAATTTTGAAACCTCGGGGTAGACTTCGACGGCGAGGCCGGCAGCCCTCAAGGCGGAAGCGACGGGCAGGACATACGCCGTCTCGCCCATGTTGGCAAACAGCAGGCGGGCGGCCGAGCCGAGGCCTTCGGGGAACTTCTCCAGACCGCACAGGACGTCGTAGATGCGGTCGGCGCCGAAACTGATGCCGACACCGGACATGTCAGGAAGCCCGAAGATGCCGGTAAGGTTGTCGTAGCGGCCGCCGCCGCTTATCGAACCTATCTCCCAGTCGAGGGCCTTCACCTCGAAGATGGCGCCGGTATAATAGTTGAGCCCGCGCGCGAGCGAAAGGTCTATCTCGCAGGGAGTAGCGATGCGTGCCTCGGAGATGAAACCGAAGAGCTCTTCCAGTTCGTCCAGACCTTTAAGGCCTGCTTCAGATGAGGCCATCAGCCCCCGCATTACGGCAATCTTCTCGGAATTCGTTCCGCTCAGGGTCAGGACAGGTTCCAGCAGGGCAACCGCCTTCTCGGACAGGCCCTTTTCGAGCAGCTCGGCCTTCACGGCGTCCAGGCCGATTTTGTCGAGTTTGTCGATGGCGACCGTAATATCCACAACCTTGTCGGGAGCGCCGCAGATTTCGGCGAGGCCGCTCAGGACCTTTCTGTTATTGATCTTGACCAGCACATTGATTCCCAGCCTGCGGTATACCTCGTCGACTATCTGGACAAGTTCCAACTCGCAGAGTTGGCTGGCGGAACCGATGACATCCACGTCGCACTGATAGAACTCGCGGTAGCGGCCTTTCTGGGGGCGGTCGGCCCTCCAGACGGGCTGCATCTGAAACCTCTTGAAGGGGAAGGAGATCTCATCTCTGTGCTGGACGACATAACGGGCGAACGGCACTGTAAGATCATACCTGAGGCCCTTCTCGCACACCTGAGCCGCAAGCGGCCTGGACATGTCGACGTCCGCGAAGGCGTCTCCCGAGTTAAGTATCCTGTAGAGCAATTTGTCTCCCTCTTCGCCGTATTTTCCAAGAAGGGTGGAGAGGTTCTCCATCGCCGGAGTCTCTATCTGGGAATAGCCGAAAGAACGGAATACGCTGCGGACAGTGTCGAAGATATAGTTGCGCCTGGCCATCTCGAGACGGCCGAAATCGCGTGTGCCTTTAGGTATAGAAGGTTTTTGTGCCATACTTCAGAAGTAAATCAAGCAAATTTACTACATTTGTGTACTAATCAAAAGCGACAAGATGAAAAAATTTCTGAAAATGATGCTCGCGGTGATCTGCGGCATCCTCGTTCTCTGGATTATCGGTTTTACGCTCATTAGCCTGATAGCGTCCGCCGGCAGCAAGACCCAGTCTGTGCCGGCTGAAGGAATACTGAAAGTAGACCTCTCCAAAGTAACGATAGGCGAGCAGGCCAACGAGACCTTTACCCTGGGCGCCACTCAGGCCACCCCGATGGGACTCCACCAGGCTGTGAAGGCCCTCGAAGCCGCAGCCGAAGATCCCGGAGTGAAAGCCCTGTATCTGAAGCCCGACGGCGGAGTGCTCGGCATCGCCACCAGGCAGGAACTCCGTACTGCCCTTGCAAAGTTCCGTCAGAGCGGAAAGCCCGTTGTGGCCTATACGGAAGCCCTCACCACCGGTTCGATTTACCTGGCTTCGGTGGCAGATAAAGTATATACGACATCATCCATTGGCGTCACCCCCACCTTCAACGGAATAAGCTCCCAGCTCTATTTCCTCGGAGACCTGCTCGACAGGCTCGGAGTGAAGGTCCAGCTCATACGCCACGGCAAATACAAATCAGCGGGGGAGATGTACATCCGCTCCAGCGCCAGCCCCGAGAATCTCCACCAGACCCAGGTGTTTATAAACACCCTCTGGAAATCGTTCGGCGGCGAGATTGCGGCCAGCCGCGGCCTCAGTTTGGAAGCCCTGAACAAAGCCATCGACGATCTCGAGCTCTGCATGCCGGAAGATTTCGTGACCTTCGGCCTTGCCGACGAAGCCCTCGACAGGAAGGGCCTTGAAGAGAAGCTGGCAGTCCTTGCCCAGGCGGAATCATTCAAGGACGTCAAGATGATACCGTTCGACGGCTATGCCCAGAAGAAAGTGAAGAACAATTTCAGAGCCCGCGGCAAGATTGCGGTGATATATGCGAACGGTGAGATAGTCGAGGGCCTGGATAAGCAGAATGTAGACGGCGACCGCTTTGCTTCCATTATCGAAGAGGTCAGGAACGACAGCACGGTCAAGGCCGTGGTCCTTCGCGTAAACTCCCCGGGCGGCAGCGTGAGCGCTTCCGAGAAGATCAAGACCGAACTCGACCTGCTCGCAGGAGTGAAGCCCCTGATTGCCTCCTACGGCGATTATGCCGCTTCGGGCGGATACTGGATTTCCAACGGCGCCGACAAGATTTACAGCAATGCAACTACCATCACCGGCTCCATCGGAGTGTTCGGCATGATTCCCGATTTCAGCAAGCTCATAACTGAGAACGCCCATGTCGGGCTCAACGCCGTTTCGTCCAACAAACACGGCGACATGATGTCGCTGATGAGGCCCCTCTCTCCGGAGGAATACGCCTACATCCAGCGCAGCATTGAAGCCATCTATTCGCGTTTCGTGGATGTAGTGGCCGAAGGCCGCGACATGACCCCGGCAAGGGTCGACGAAATCGCCCAGGGCCGCGTATGGGCGGGCGCAGATGCGCTTGAGATAGGTCTGGTAGATGAAATCGGTACCCTCGAAGACGCCCTTGCCTATGCCGCGATCAGCGCCGGCAATGAAGACCTTAAGGCCTGGAACATAGTCGAATATCCGAAGGTGATGACCTTCGCCGACATGTTCTCCGGCATGATGGGCGGACAGGACGAAGACTACAGCGTCTACCTGTCGTGGTATGAGAACTGGAAGAAAGGAAAGGCGGAGTACGTATTCGCATCCATGCCTTTCAGGGTAACCGTCAGATAAGGCGAAGTTTTCCCTTTCGGACTTTGTAAGGCCCGAATATCTTGCCCCCGAGAGGGCGGCCGCTTTCGACGGACTTCTTCAGACGGAGAAGTCCGTCTGCGTTTAGCCGCCCTTCTGTAAAGCGGAACAGCAAGTATTCCCAATGTTTGTAGGTGACGACCTTTTTCAGGTCGATGGCGCCGTCTGGAAGAACACACTCCGCGGCTGCCTGCCGGTAATAATCCTCAGCGATATCGTCTACCTGAGCGAAACGCTCCATGTCGGCCTCCAGAGTCTTCAGATAGGAAGGATTGATTTCGGCGAAGACGGGCATTACCTTCGAACGCAGTTTGTTGCGCTTGAAGGCGGTGTCCGCATTGGTGCTGTCTTCGCGCCACTCAAGGCCGTTTTCCGACATCCATGCCAGGATCTCGGCGCGGCTTACGCCGAGCTGCGGCCTGAGGACCCTCGCGGGGAAGGCCCCGGAATCGGGGCTCATCCCGCGAAGGCCGCGCCCACCGCAGCCCCGCAGAAGATTCAGAAGAAGGGTCTCGGCGTTGTCGTCGGCATTGTGGGCCACGGCAACCGCCTCGAAACCTTCGGCCGCGCACAGTTCCGCGAACCATGCGTAGCGCAGCTCGCGCGCGGCCATCTCGATGGAGACGCCGCGCGACGAGGCATACCCGGCAGTGTCGAACGCGCGGACGAAGCACTGCACGCCGTGCGCGGAGCACCACTGCCGCACGAACGCCTCGTCGCCGTCGCTCTCTGCGCCGCGAAGATTGAAGTTGCAGTGCGCTACGGCGAAGTCACACGAAGGAAAAAGGTCGCCGCGAAGCGACCTTTCTGCCATGTACATCGAATCGATGCCTCCGCTGACTGCGAGAAGAATTTTCACAATTACTTGGAAGCGATCGTGTAGGTGAATGCGAAGCTCAGGAACTCCTTGAACTGCCATCCGCGAGGGGTGGTGGTTCCTGTGGTCTCATCGATGATGAGGACGTTGGGATCGTTGATCATCCATGTCTTCGCGGAGAGTTTGATGAGCTTGGAAAGCTGCCAGTCGATGGCGTTGTCCCAGTTGATGCGGACGTAAGGCTCGCTGAGATAGTCGGTGAAGACCGTGGCCTGAGACTCGAAGGTAAAGATGTCGTTGATGACGAACTTGAGGTTGGCCTTCACCTGGGCACCGAACTGGAACAGGGCGCTCTTGTAAGTAGCGGGAGTAACACCGTCTGCCGCATAGGTCTCGACCTTCATGCCGTAGGAAGGACGGAGGGCCGGGTTGGTGACGATGGTGAAACCGCCGGTAAGAGGAGCGACGTTGATGTTGAACCACTCGTTCGGGACCCACTGGATACCAAGTGCGAGGTTGGTGTAAGCAGGGGAGATGAAGCCCGATACTGCAGGATCTGCAGACCATTTGAGGGTGGTGGCGTCCTGAGTATAGCCGCCCGGGGTGTCGGTGAACTGGCTGCGGAAGTCATACGAAGCGGTGTAGCTCAACTTCGAGTCCGCGCCGGTCTGGTAGGCCCACTTGCTCTCCAGGTAGATACGGTCGTTGTTCTTCTGGAACACGCCTTCCTTGTCGGAAGAGTTGAGGAAACCGTAGTCAAGCTGGAGACGGTTGTTCCAGCTCATGAGGTCCTTCTTGTAGTTGGCCTTGGCGTCGAGGTTCGACGCAAGGGTGAGGGTGTTGTAACCACCGGCGGCCCAGTTGTTGAGCATGGTGTTGTTGACTCCGACACTGACCGACACGGAGTTGGTCCAGTAGTTGGGCTTCGGGGCTTTTACTTCCTCGATGGGAGCGCCGGCGATGGCGGCTGCTGCATCTTCGGCAGCCTGCTGCACGGCATCCTGTGCGAATGCGCAGGTTATTGCAAGTGCGAGAGCACTGATAACTGCAAAGGTCTTTTTCATGGTATAATGAGTTGATTAATAAGCTATTGCAAAAACGACGCGGCCCTTGGAAGGCTTTCCGGAGTAGATGTCTACTCCTTCTTCTTCGCAGACACAGCTATCGATAGGAATACAACGGATGGTGGCTTTGGTTTCGTCCTTTATCTTCTGCTCGGTCTCGGCAGTACCGTCCCAGTGGCAGAGAAGGAAGCCGCCCTTCTGAATTTCGGTCTTGAACTCTTCCCAGGAATCACACTTCCTGATGTTTGAATCGCGCCAGTCAAGAGCCTTTTTGTAGATGTTGGCCTGGATGTCGTCAAGAAGGCCGTGGATGTGGGCTTCGATACCCTCCAGGGCCATGGTCTCCTTGGTAAGGGTATCCCTGCGGGCAACCTCTACCGTACCGGCTGCCAGGTCGCGGGCGCCCATCGCAAGGCGCACAGGAACTCCCTTGAGTTCCCACTCCGCGAACTTGAAGCCCGGACGGAGGGTGTCGCGGTCGTCGATCTGGACGCTGTGGCCGAGGGCCTCGAGGCCCGCCTTGATCTTCTCGAACTCGGCGATTACGGCGTCATGCTCCTCGTCGGTCTTGTAAATGGGCACCATCACGATCTGGATGGGGGCGAGGGCCGGCGGCAGAACCAGTCCGTTGTCGTCTCCGTGGGCCATGATGAGCGCGCCCATCAGGCGCGTGCTCACGCCCCACGAAGTAGCCCAGACGTACTGCAGGCCGCCGTCCTTGTCGGCGAACTGCACGTCGAAGCTCTTCGCGAAGTTCTGGCCGAGGAAGTGCGACGTACCGGCCTGGAGGGCCTTGCCGTCCTGCATCATGGCCTCGATGGTGAGGGTATCAAGCGCGCCTGCGAAGCGCTCGTTGGGGCTTTTGTGGCCGACGATTACCGGCAGGGCCATGGTATTGCGGGCGAAGTCTGCGTAGACGCCGACCATTTGCCTGGCCTTGGCCTCGGCTTCCTCAGCGGTGGCATGGGCGGTGTGACCTTCCTGCCAGAGGAACTCCGCGGTACGGAGGAACGGGCGGGTGCGCATCTCCCAGCGCACGACGTTGCACCACTGGTTGCAGAGGATAGGGAGGTCCCTCCAACTCTTGATCCAGTTTTTGTAGACGCTCCAGATAATAGTCTCGGATGTGGGGCGAACGACGAGTTCTTCTTCGAGTTTCGCGTCCGGATCCACTATCACGCCGTTCCCGTCGGGATCGTTCATCAGGCGGTGGTGCGTCACCACTGCGCATTCCTTGGCGAAGCCGGCGACATGCTCGGCCTCACGGCTGAAGAACGACTTGGGGATAAACAGGGGGAAATAGGCGTTCTGGACTCCCGTCTTTTTGAAGGCGGCGTCGAGTACGCTCTGCATCTTTTCCCATATTGCGTAGCCGTAGGGCTTGATGACCATACATCCCCTGACGGCGGACTGCTCGGCGAGATCGGCCTTCACGACAAGGTCGTTGTACCACTGTGAGTAGTTCTCGCTTCGCGGCGTGATTTCTTTTGCCATCGTATTTGTAGATAAAATTTGCTAAATTTGCAGTCCCGTACCCGCGCGGGTACGAATCTTGCGGGCAAAGATAGTAAAAATTATTGTAGGAGGTTCATAATGAAACGCAGTTTGATCTTTTTTGCGGCGGTCGCTTTATCCGCCGCCTCATGCGGAACGGCCGGAGAAGTCTCCGACTGGGACCGTTTCCAGGACGGAATCTACTACAAACCTAACCCTGTCGCCTCCGCCCGCGAGCCTCTGAGCGAAGACGAGTTCCGCTATCTAGCCCAGATGGACAACTTCAGCCGGCAGCGCGACACTTCCAACATTTCCAATCAGGTCGGAGAAGAATCCGATACATACCGGGATTATTACTGGTACTACGGTTATCCTTACGGCTACTGGCGCCCTTACCGCTGGGGATGGCATTCGCATTGGGGATACTATTCCTACTGGGGCTCTCCCTATTACTACGGCTGGTACGACCCCTGGTACTACGACCCGTGGTATTGGGACTACGGCTACTATGGTTGGGGCTATCCCTATCACCACCATTACTACGGAGGCTGGCATCATTCCGGGACTTATGCCCAGAGGACAGGCTCCGCAACCAGCGGCCGCTACACCCGTCCGGGAACATACCGGAATCCTACCAGGACCGCTTCTGTCATGGCCCAGCGCGACTTAGACAGAATCAAGGTCCAGCGAAGCGGCCCGAAAACCACTGCCGTCAACCGTGAAACAGGTTATTCCGAAACCATGAATTACCGCACCGTCTCTGCAACGCGCGCGGGTTCGTCTGCATCTTATAACGGCAGCCGCAGCAGCGGCAGCGCCTCCCGCTACGAAAGCAGCTCTTCCTCGTCCCGCTCAGTGAGCAGTACCAGGAGCAGCGGATATTCGGGCGGAGGACACTCCTCCGGCGGAGGCCACTCGTCGCACAGCAGCGGCGGTGGCGGTTACCACGGCGGAGGCCACAGATAATATTCCATCGCTATGAAAAAGTCCTTCATACTGATTCTTTCGCTTGCAGTGTGTACGGCGGCGTCGGCCCAGTCGATGTATGACGCCTACACATTCGCCGAGAACAACTATATCGGGACGGCCAGGTCGGCCGGCCTCGCCAATGCCGTCACTGCCCTGGGCGGAGACCTCGGCACCATCGGCATCAACCCCGCCGGCTCAGCCGTCGCAGGTTATTCACAGTTTACCATTACTCCGGCCCTCAGCCTTTCCGTGGGCCGCACACATTACGCTCTCAGCCCGACAAGCGCATACCAGGAGGGTCAGAATACCTTCAATCCTGTGTTTAAGCTGCCCAATGTAGGCGCTACCGCCCGCTATGATACTGACAGCGATGTCCTTAGGTCCTTCACCTTCGGCTTCGTGCTCAATACCGTGACGGATTACAATTCCAGGATGGTAGGTTCCGGCCTGAACTCAATGTCGTCTCGCTTCGGCGAGATGGCCGCAGCAGCCACCGACCTCAATATCGCCCCGGCCGACCTTGCTTCGAACGCATTCTACAACAACGCCGACTACGCGAATTACTGGGACACGGCGATTGGCTACGACATAGGCCTTATCAACTCCTTCGGGACGAACAACGAATACGTAGGTTGCGCCGAGGTCCTGACAGACAGGGGAGAGCACTACGTCCCCAGCGACCTGCGCCAGACCTCCACGGTCACTCATATGGGTTACAAGACCGACATGATTATGAATTTCGGTTTCAACCTCAGCGACCGTCTCTTCCTTGGCCTGAACATGGGCGTTCCGCTGATCGAGTACTCCAATACCGAGACTATAGCCGAGGTGGCTCAGACCGTCGAGGATTTCCCCGTCTCCTTCACTTACGACGACTCTTCGACCGAGGATACTTACTTCAGCGACGCCGCCTACCGTTACAACTATTACGCGAAGGGCGCCGGCATCTATCTTAAGGCGGGCCTTATCTGGCTGCCTACAAACAGCCTCAGGGTCGGTCTTGCATACCAGACCAGGACGGTCTTCAGCATCGAAGAGAGCTGGCAGCACAGCGGCATGGTCCGCTACGACAACGGCAAGAGCTACAGCGGATCCGGCGAGGAGGGATGGTACGAGTATACCCTCTACACCCCGAGCGTGCTGAACGCCGGCCTTGCATGGACTTTCGGCCGCAGGGGCCTGCTTAGCTTCGATTATGAGCTTACTGACTATGCGCGCATGAAGTTCAATCAGAGCGAGGAATTCGACGACGTATATGCCTTAGAGAACCAGGCGATCAGGGCCTTCAACGGCCCCGCGCACTCCTTCAGGGCAGGCGCTGAGTTCAATCTGACTCCGACCTTTGCCCTCAGGGCGGGAGCTTCGCTCAGGACTTCTCCGGAAAAGACCTATAAGGACCAGACCGGAACAGTCATCACCTACGATGACTACGACAACGACTATTACCTCGGCCGGAAGACCCTTCAGGGCAGGGGCGAATACAATAAGGATTATGTTTTTGGCGTTTCGGGCGGCCTGGGATTCAACCCGGCAGGTTCGTTCTTCGCGGACTTCGCCGTTCAGGGTACCCTCTATCCCGCTACCGTCTTTCAGCCATACTACGACTACGCAACCGTCTATTCTCCACGCATCAAGCAGAGAAGGCTTTTGTGCGCGGCATTGATTACCATAGGTTGGAGATTTTAATTTAGAGTAATGAAATTCACAGCAAAGGAACTCGCCGAAGTCCTGAACGGGACAGTAGAAGGCGACCCGCAGGCCACAGCGACCACATTCGCGAAAATCGAGCACGGCAAACCCGGCGAACTCTGTTTCTATGCAAATCCCAAATACGAGCAGTATGTCTATACCAGCAAGGCCTCTATCCTTCTGGTAAACAAGGACTTCGATCCTAAGGAAGCCGTGACGCCGACCCTTGTCAGGGTTGAGAATGCCTACAGCGCCCTGGCCGAACTGCTCAACTACGTAAAGTCGCAACATAAAACCTTCCGCCGCCACCGCGGCCGTTGCAGCATAGCGCTGAGCGCGAAGCTCGGAAAGAAGGTCTGGGTCGGCGACTTCGTGACAATCGGCAAAAAGACCAGGATAGGCGACTGCACCAAGATATACAATAACGTCACCATCGGCGACAACGTCAAAATAGGCGAGAAGTGCATCATCTACCCGGGCGCCCACATCTTCTCGGACACCGTGGTAGGAGACAGAACTATTCTTCATTCGGGCTGTGTGATCGGCGACGACGGCTTCGGCAACGCCCTCCAGCCAGACGGAAGCTGGAAAAAGATTGAGCATGTCGGCAACGTCATCATTGGCTCGGACGTGGAGATAGGCTCTAACGCTACAATCGACAAGGCTCCGATGGAGTCCACCATCATCGAAGACGGCGTAAGGATAGACAACCTCTGCCTGATAGCCCACAACGTAGTGGTCGGAAAGAACACGGCGATGGCTGGCCAGAGCGGAATAGCCGGTTCGGCTGTGATAGGCGAAGGCTGCATCATAGCCGGCCAGGCCGGAATCGTCGGCCACATCAAGGTCGCCGACCATACGACCGTAGCGGCGCAGGCGGGAGTCATAGGCAATGTCCGTAAGAGCGGGGAAGTCCTGCTGGGTATGCCGGCCATTCCGAGGAGCACTTTTATGCGTGCTTACGCAAAGTTTAAGGCAAGTGGTGAGGAATAATCAAAACTTTTCCTATCTTTGCGGCCGCTTTTATGAAACAGCACACGCTTTCCAAGATATATTCCTTCGAGGGTAAAGGATTGCATACGGGCCTCTATGCCCATATGCAGATATGTCCTGCTCCGGTTGACACCGGCGTAAGGTTCATCAGGACCGACCTTCACAAAATCCACGGCCATGAAGCCTATGCGGATGCCGTGGCGGAGAATGTATCGAAGACGGCGCGCAGCACCACCATCACCGGCTCCGGAGTGTCGGTCAGCACAGTAGAGCACCTCCTGTCCGCCCTTACTGGACTCGGAATCGACAACGCGTATGTGAGGATAGACAACAGGGAAGTGCCCATCCTCGACGGCAGCGCCAGGCCCTATGTGGAAGCAATCTCCAAGGACGGGACGGTAGAGCAGGACGCCGAAAGGAAGTGGATTGAAATAAACCACGTCGTGGAGTATAAGAACCCCAAGACCGGTTCCTGGATAAGGCTGGAGCCGGCGGATTCCTTCTCGGTGGAGTCGACCATCGACTTCAACTCAAAGGTCCTCGGGGTGCAGACGGTAAGATGGGACGATACGGTGGATTATGCCACTCAAATCGCTCCATGCAGGACCTTCTGCTTCCTCCACGAAGTGTTCGGCATGCTCATGGCGGGCCTTGTGAAGGGCGGCGACCTGGGCAATGCCATCGTTATAGTGGAGAGGCCGGTGAGCAGGCTCAAGATGCGCCTGATCGCCCGCAGGCTCCGCCAGCCTAACATCACGGTAACCGAGAGGGGTTACCTGAGCAACATAGCCCTGAGTTTCCCTGACGAGTGCGGGCGGCACAAACTGCTCGATCTCATGGGCGACCTCAGGCTCTGCGGCGGCTTCCTGAAAGCGAAGGTGACGGCCTACAAGCCTGGCCATAGCTTGAATACGAAAGTTGCACAAATGATAAAGTAATACAATATGAATAACATCCATCCCCTTGCCACCGTCCATCCGGGCGCTAAACTCGGCGACAACGTCGAGATCGGCCCTTACGCGTTCATCGACGACAACGTCGAGATCGGCGACGGCTGCAAGATTTATCCCCACGCTACGATCTTTTCCTATGTGAAGATGGGAAAGGATTGCACTGTGTTCCCCGGAGCCGTGGTAGGCGCCATCCCCCAGGACCTTAAGTTCGACGGAGAGATCACCTACGTAGAGATCGGCGACAGGGTGAACATTCGCGAGTGCGCCACCATCAACCGCGGAACAAAGGCAAGCGGCAAGGGCGTCACCCGCATCGGCAACGACGTTCTCATCATGTCGTATGTCCATGTAGCACACGACTGTACAGTGGGTAACCACTGCATCCTCGTGAGCTATGTCGGAATCGCCGGCGAGACCGATGTCGACGACTGGGCCATCCTCGGAGGCAGCACCGTCGTGCATCAGTTCTCCCACATCGGCAAGCACGCCATGGTCGGCGGCGGCAGCAAGGTCAACAAAGACATCCCCCCGTATTCGCTGTGCGGGCGCGAGCCCATCTGCTATGCGGGCGTCAACATCGTAGGTCTTCGCCGTCGCGGCTTCGAGTCGGATACCATCCGCATGATCAAGGATATCTATGAGACCATCTACTACCAGGGCAACAACGTCACCGACGGACTCGCCAAGGTGGAGGCAGGTTTCCCGGATACCCCCGAGAAGTTCGAGATCATCAACTTTATCCGCAATTCGAAGCGCGGCATAGTCCGTGGCAACGACGTCACCGAAAAGGGCGCCATCGAGTAGCGCAATGCTGCTGTCGAGCGCGTTCTTTCCTCCCATAGAGTACTTTGCCGTCCTGGCGAAGTACTCTGTTTGTATAGACGCGACCGAAAACTATCAGAAGCAGACTTACCGCAACCGCTGCCGCATCCTTACTTCCAACGGGGTAGAGGATATCCGGGTCCCCATAGTCCACGACGGGCGGCGCAGGATAACGGAGGTCAGGGTGGACTATTCGACCAACTGGGTCAGGCATGCGGAGTACGCTATAGAAACTGCATACTACAGTTCGCCCTTTTTCGAGTACTATCGCGACGAACTCTTCGCTATACTGGATTCGCGGCCGGAAACCCTTTGGGAACTCAATTCGCGCATCACGGACTTCTTCTGCCGGAAGATAGGAATAGTGGTGCGGCAGGGAGACGGAGGAGAGGATTTGCGCGACGTGATCCATCCCAAGAAAGCGCCTTACCTGCAGACGCGACAGTACTGGCAGGTTTTCAGGGAGAAGTTCGGTTTCGTGGGGAACCTTTCCATAATGGACCTGCTCTTCAACGAAGGTCCGGAAAGTATTTGCATATTGAAATAATAGTGCTATATTTGCATCCGTGAAAGAGATAGGAGGCCGAAAGGGCCGCCTATCTTTGTTTTTAAAAACGAAGCGGCGTAGCACTTTTCAGCTCTATCGCTACGCGACCCTAGTCCGGGAAAATGAGCTGAAAAGTGCTACGCCGCTTCGTGACATTTAAAAAAATGAACAAATCAGAATTCGAAGCGGTGTTGCTCAAAGCCGCCGCAGCTAAAGGATGCAAGGTCGTCGAGGTGCTTTTCGACGACGATGAAAACGTATTTGAGGTAACTATCGACAAGGAGGAAGGCTCCGTCGATATCGAAGACTGCGAGTATGTCCACAGGGCTATACTCGATGCCTTCGACCGTAATGTGGAAGACTATTCCCTGACAGTGAGTTCAGTGGGTCTCAGCCCCGAAGAGGCTGACAGGCTTTTGGAAACAGTAAAAGAATAACACATACAATGGAAAAAGAAAAAGTAGTGACTCTGATTGATGCCTTTAAGGACTTCAAGGAAGAGAAAAGCATCGACCGCCCGGTGATGATGGGCGTGCTCAAGGACGTGTTCCTCACCCAGATCGCCAAGACCTATGGCTCGGCCGACAACTTCGACGTCATCATCAACGTCGACAAGGGAACCTGCGAGATCTACCAGAACTTCGAGATCGTCGAGGAAGTTGAGAATCCCAACACTGAGATGACCCTCGAGCAGGTAGTTGCAGACAGCGGCGACGACGACTATGAGATCGGCGACCAGTACACGAAGAAACTCAGTCTTGAGAGCTTCGGCCGCCGCGGTATCCTCAATATTCGCCAGAACCTCCAGGGCCGTATCATGGACATCGAGAAGGCCAACGTCTACCGCAAGTATTCCGAGAAGGTAGGCGAGATCTTCACCGGCGAAATCTACCAGACATGGAGCAAGGAAGTTCTCATCCTCGACGAGGACGGCAACGAACTCCACATCCCTAAGCAGGAGCAGATTCCGGGCGAGCACTTCAAGAAGAACGATACCGTACGCGCCATCATCAAGACCGTGGAGATGCGTAACAACACTACCCCTTATATCATCCTGAGCCGTACTTCTCCCGAGTTCCTCGAGAGGCTCTTCGAGCAGGAAGTTCCTGAAATCGCCGACGGCCTCATCACCGTCAAGAAGGTGGTCCGTGTTCCCGGCGAGCGCGCCAAGGTGGCCGTCGAATCCTACGACGACAGGATCGACCCGATCGGAGCCTGCATCGGCGTGAAGGGCGGCCGCATCATGGGTATCGTCCGCGAACTCCACAACGAGAACATTGACGTTATTCAGTGGACCCAGAACCCTCAGCTCCTTATCCAGCGTGCCCTCAGCCCCGCGAAGGTCTCCTCGATCGACATGGGCGAGAGTTCGTCTGACAAGGTGAAGGTTTACATGCAGCCCGACGAAGTGCGCAAGGGTATCGGCCGCGGCGGCTGCAACATCGCCCTCGCCGGCATGCTCGTCGACCGTGAGATCGAAGTCTGGCGCGAAGTCGCGAAGGGAGAGCAGGAGGAGGAAGACGTCGCCCTGGACGAATTCGCCAACGAAATCGACCAGTGGGTCATCGACAAGCTCAAGTCAATCGGCTGCGACACCGCCAAGGACGTCCTGGCCATCAGCCCTGCAGACGTGGCGAAGCGTGCCGATCTTGAGGACGAGACCGTGGACGAAGTGATGCGCATCCTTAAGGCAGAATTTGAAGACTAATGGCAGAAATAAGACTAAATAAAATCATGAGGCAGTTCAATGTCGGCCTCGGCGATCTGGTGGAGTTCCTCCAGAAGCAGGGAGTTGACATTGAAGAGAACCCCAACGCCAAGGTCTCCGAGGACCTTATGCCGGCGATAGCGAAAGCCTTCGGCAAGGACCTCGAAGCCAAACAGGCCGCGGAGCAGGTCGATATCAAGATATCAGAGATACTCGAACGCTCCGGCAAGAAATCGAAGGCCGAGGCGGAAGAGGAGGAGCCCGAGCAGATCATTACCATCAAGAGCAACACCTTCATCAACGAGAAGAAGGCGGCTCCCAAGCCCGAGCCTAAGCCGGAACCTCAGCCGGAGCCGGAACCGGAACCCGAGCCGGAACCTGTCGTGGAACCGGAGCCCGTCGTGGAGCCGGAACCTCAGCCGGAACCGGAGCCCGAACCGGAGCCCGTTGAAGAGCCGGAAGAGGTCGCAGAGCCCGAACCGGAGCCTGAGCAGCCTTCTGAAGCCGCTCCTGCGGCAGCCGCGGCAGGCTCGAGCCTGAAGGTGGTCGGCAAGATAGACCTCAGCCAGTTCGACAAGAAGCCTGCGAAGAAGCGCGAGCGCATCAGCAAGCAGAAGGTCGATATCGCCAAGGCCGGCCAGAGCGCGACCAACAACCGCACCGGCGACCGTCAGAACAGCGGTAACCAGAGCGGTTCCGGCCGCAAGCGCGACCGAGGCGAACGCTTCAAGCCCGCGATGACCGAGGCCGAGCAGGAGAAGATGCAGCAGGAGATCCAGAAGCAGGTAAAAGAGACCTACGCCAGGATGAACGAAGGCAAGAAGAACAACTTCGGAGCCAAGTACCGCAAGGAGAAGAGGGAGTCCGCAGCAGCCAAAGCCCAGGAAGAAATTGCAGCCCAGGCGGCTGAGAACAAGGTCCTCAAGGTTACGGAATTCGTGACCGTGAACGACCTCGCGACCCTTATGAACAATACTCCCGTGGTGAAGGTCATAGGCGCCTGCATGAGTCTGGGTCTGATGGTGTCCATCAACCAGAGGCTCGATGCCGAGACCCTCGTGCTGGTGGCAGAAGAGTTCGGCTACAAGGTCGAGTTCGTTACCGCCGAGATTTCCGAGGAGATTGAGAGCGAGCAGGAGGTCGACCGCGAGGAAGATCTCGAGACCCGTCCCCCGATCATTACTGTCATGGGCCATGTCGACCATGGTAAGACCTCGCTCCTGGACTACATCCGCAAGTCCAATGTGATTGCGGGTGAGGCCGGAGGAATTACCCAGCACATCGGTGCATACAACGTAACCCTCGAAGACGGACGCAGGATCACTTTCCTGGATACCCCGGGCCACGAAGCCTTTACGGCCATGCGTGCCCGCGGCGCCCAGATGACCGACCTTGCGATCATCATCATCGCTGCCGACGATGCAGTGATGCCCCAGACCGTTGAGGCTATCAACCATGCCCAGGCGGCCGGCGTCCCGATGGTCTTCGCCATCAACAAGATCGACAAGCCCGGTGCGAATCCCGACACTATCCGCCGCCAGCTCTCCGAGATGAACATCCTCGTGGAGGACTGGGGAGGCAAGTACCAGTGCCAGGAAATCAGCGCCAAGAGCGGCATCGGAGTCGAGGCTCTCCTCGAAAAGGTCCTCCTCGAGACCGACCTGCTTGAGCTCAAGGCCAACCCGAAGAGACTCGCCCAGGGCGCCGTAATTGAGTCGTCCCTTGACAAGGGCCGCGGCTATCTGGCTACGGTCCTCGTCCAGAACGGAACCCTCAGCCAGGGCGACTGCATCCTCTGCGGGAGCTACTTCGGCAGGGTCAGGAACATGTTCAACGAGCGCGGCCAGAAGGTCCAGAAGGCAGGCCCTTCCACCCCTGTTTCTGTGCTCGGCTTGAACGGAGCCCCTGCAGCCGGTGAGAAGTTCATCGTGATGACCGACGAGAAGGAAGCGAAGAGCATCGCGGGCAAGCGCGAGCAGCTTATCCGCATCCAGGGCATCAAGACCCAGAAGCACATGACCCTCGAAGAGATCGGCCGCCGTATCGCGATCGGCAACTTCAAGGAACTCAATATCATCGTCAAGGGCGACGTCGACGGTTCGGTCGAGGCCCTGTCCGACTCCCTGATCAAGCTCAGCACCGAAGAGGTGAAGGTGAACGTGATCCACAAGGCGGTCGGCGGCATCTCCGAGTCCGACGTGCTGCTCGCACAGGCATCCGACGCGGTTATCGTCGGATTCCAGGTGCGCCCGACGCCGGAGGCTCGCAAGGCCGCCGAGACCGAGGGAATCGAAATCCGTCTCTACTCGATCATCTACGACTGTATCAACGAGATCAAGGACGGTATCGAGGGTATGCTCGAGCCCGAGAAGAAGGAGGAAGTTACCGCTACCGCCGAGGTCAAGCAGACCTTCAAGATTTCCAAGGTAGGAACGATCGCCGGATGTATCATCCGCGATGGCAAGATGGTCCAGAAAGCCAAGGTGCGCCTCATCCGCGACGGCATCGTGGTCTACACCGGCGAACTTTCGTCGCTCCAGATCGGAAAGGATGCCGTGAAGGAGGTCGCCGCCGGCAAGGAATGCGGTATGGCTATCGCCGGCTATAACGACATCAAGGAAGGCGACATCATCGAAGCCTACCAGATCGTCGAAATCAAACGCACGTTGTAATTTTTCAGTTACTTTGCCCCCGCCAGGGCAAAGTAACTGCAGATACTGCGAGTTTTGAGGGTTACTTTGCTCCCGCGGGGGCAAAGTAACTCTTTTTTGTTAAATTTGTAGAAAGCGAATAACCGATATGGCAGACGAAAAAATAATATTCTCGATGAACGGGGTGAGCAAGATTCTGCCCCACAACAACAAAACCATCATCAAGGACATCTACCTCGGCTTTTTCTATGGTGCGAAAATAGGCATTATAGGTCTTAACGGCGCAGGTAAGTCCACCGTCCTGAAAATTATTGCAGGAGTCGAGAAACCCACCCGCGGCGAAGTGGTCTGGGCGCCGGGGTACTCTGTCGGCTACCTCGAGCAGGAACCGCAGATGGACCCCGACAAGACCGTCCTGGAGGTGGTGGAAGAAGGTGTCGCCGACGTAATGAACCTCATTACCCGCTACAATGAAGTCTGCCGCCATCTCGGCGATATTATCGACGATACGGTCATGTACTCCCTTTTCGAGCAGCAGGCCGAACTCATGGAGAAGATCGATGCGGTTAACGGCTGGGAGATAGATCAGAAACTCAACCGTGCGATGGACGCCCTTCAGTGTCCTCCGCCGAGCCAGAAGATAAGCGAACTGTCAGGTGGCGAACGCCGCCGTGTTGCGCTGTGCCGCCTGCTGCTTCAGGAGCCCGACGTCCTGCTTCTCGACGAGCCCACAAACCACCTTGACGCCGAAAGCATCCAGTGGCTGGAGGCCCACCTACAGCAATATAAGGGCACTGTTATCGCCGTCACCCATGACCGCTACTTCCTCGACAACGTTGCCGGCTGGATACTCGAACTCGACCGCGGCGAGGGTATCCCCTGGAAGGGCAACTACTCGAGCTGGCTGGATCAGAAGACAAAGCGACTAGCCCAGGAAGAAAAGGCCGAGAGCAAGCGCCGCAAGACACTCGAACGCGAGTTGGAGTGGGTCAGGATGGCCCCCAAGGCCCGTCAGGCCAAGCAGAAAGCCCGTCTTGGCGCCTACGAGAAGATGGCTTCGGCCGACGTGAAGGAAAAGGAGGCGAACCTGGAGATATACATCCCGGGCGGCCCACATCTCGGCAACAAGGTCATCGAGTTCAAGGACGTCAGCAAAGCCTATGGCGACAAACTGCTGTTTGAGCATCTGAACTTCGTCCTTCCGCCCGCCGGAATCGTCGGCGTCATCGGCCCGAACGGCGCAGGAAAGACAACTCTGTTCAGGCTGATCATGGGCATTGACAAGCCCGACAGCGGAACTATAGAGATAGGAGACACAGTCAAACTAGCCTATGTAGACCAGCAGCACAAGAGCATAGATCCCGACAAGACTGTGTTCGAGACAGTGGCCGACGGCAACGAATGGGTGCGGATGGGCGGCAGGGAAATCAACGCGCGCAGCTGGGTCAGCCGTTTTAATTTCAGCGGCGCGGATCAGGAAAAGAAGTGCGGTGTCCTGTCCGGAGGCGAGCGCAACCGTCTCCATCTTGCACTGACCCTCAAAGACGAAGGTAACGTACTGCTTCTGGACGAACCCACCAACGACGTGGATGTCAATACTATACGCGCTCTGGAGGAAGGTCTTGAGAACTTCGCGGGCTGCGCGGTGGTCGTCAGCCACGACCGCTGGTTCCTTGACCGTATCGCCACCCATATCCTGGCTTTCGAGGGCGACGCTCAGGTTTATTTCTTCGAGGGAAGCTACTCCGAATACGAAGAGAATAAAAAGCAGCGCCTCGGCTTCTCAGAGCCCAAGCGCTTCAAATACCGCAAACTAACTGAATAACATATGAAAACCCTCAAGCTTAAAGCATCTGCCGACGATCTGGAACTCGCGGTAGCGGTAGCGGAGCCGAAAGGCCCGGCCAAAGGAATATTTCAAATAGTCCATGGAATGGCGGAGCATAAAGAGCGCTACTACGCTTTCATGAATATCATGACCTCAGAAGGATATGTGGCCGTTATTCATGACCACCGCGGCCATGGCGAGTCGCTCAAGTCTCCGGACGACCTGGGCTATATGTACAAAGGCGGATGGCTGGCCATGGTCGAGGATGTGAAGATAGTTCAAGAGTGGGCGCGCGAACAGTATCCGGACCTGCCGGTGACGCTTTTCGGCCACAGCATGGGCTCCATGGTGGTGCGTTCGTTCGCAAAGCGCTACGACTCGCTGATCTCGCGGCTGATAGTGTGCGGCTGCCCGTCGGACAATCCGGCCAAGGGTGCAGGGCGCGCGCTGACCTGGCTTATCGGCACTTTGCGCGGCTGGCGCCATCGTCCGGATCTGATTAACAATATGTCATTCGGCGCATACAACAAGGGCTTCGAGTCCGAAGGCCCCTGCGCATGGCTGAGCCGCAACCACGACAATGTCTCCGCCTACCTCAAAGACCCTCTCAGCGGCTATTGCTTCACCGCAAACGGTTTCTATGGCCTGCTCGGCGTGATGAAAGATTGCTACAACCTCAAGGGCTGGGCTCTTAAGAACCCCGGCCTGAAGATTTTGTTCATCTCCGGCGCCAACGATCCCTGCCGCATAAACGACAAAGCCTTTGCAAGGGCAGTTGAATTCATGCGCGAACGGGGCTACAAAAACGTGGAATCCAAGCTCTATCCAGGACTGCGCCACGAAATCCTCCAGGAGAAAGAAGCCCCGGAGGTCTTTGCCGACATTCTTAAGTTTATAGGATAATTTTGTATCTTTGCACCCGGAATTGAGGTATGGTGTAATGGTAGCACTACAGATTTTGGTTCTGTCTGCCCAGGTTCGAATCCTGGTACCTCAACCAGTAAAAAGCAACGGATGGCCCGCGGAGGGCATCTTGATAGAAAACGACTTGTTATGAAAAAGCTGATAACCATCGTTCTGATGCTGGCACTGGCAGTGCCGGTATTCGCCCAGGATTATTATTATGAGCCTGAAGAAAAGTGGACTGTGAAGGCCGGTGCGGCTTATCTGCCTACTGTCCCTATTCTGATTGATATTTTCGGAGGTATGTTCGTAGGGATTGCGATAGGTCTCAATAAGGATTCGAACGAAACTCTGGAGTTCGCGACCCCTCCTTTCTTCAGCTTCGAAGGCCTTTACAGTTTCAACGAAGATTGGTCGGCGGGATTAAGCGTAAACTATTGCGGGACCGCTTTTAAAACAGTCGACAAAGACACAAGGGATGTCCATAACGTTACTTACATGCACTTCATTCCAATCTGTGTCGAAGGTCGTCTGAACTATATGAATCGCCCCGCATGCAAGCTTTACGGCTCGCTCGAGGCCGGCGCTTTCCTGAGTTTCGGCTCGGGTGATTTCCAGCTGGTTCCCGACGTGCAGCTCAACCCGATCGGCGTCGAATTCGGCCGCAGATTCTTCGGCTGCGTTGAACTCGGTATCGGTATGAACTATACGGGTGTCAAAGGCGGTATAGGTTTCCGCTTCTAAAGAATGAAGAGAGAGACTAAAGCCTGGCTGATTATCCTTACCCCGTTTTTCGTGGGGCTCCTTATCGGAATTCTTGTCGGCTCCTGCCTGGGCAGGGGCTCGCGCAAGGACGCCCAGGAGACCATCCAGCAGGAGCTGGAGACTACTCCGGTCGAGGCGGAAATAGTCGTTGAAGACTCCGAGATAGAAGAGACTGTACCCCAGAATGAAAGGAAGGAGATTATTTACAACCGCCGCATGCCCAAGCTCGCGCAGGTATTCGCAGACCTCAATGAAGACCATCTGGTCGCGGCCCGGCAGTACGGTCTGAAGGAACCGCCCAAGACCAGGGCCGATGTCAATACCGGCGGCCTTGTCAAAATCACTGACAACGACTACATCAAGATGTGGGACCTCCAGTATTCGGTGCCGTATCTTACGAAGAGCGCCGCACAGGAGCTGGATATCATCAGCAGGGCTTTCCATGATTCTCTGGCGAACCACAGACTGCTCAACTACAAGATAGTGGTCTCGTCCGTCCTCAGGACCGACGAGGATGTGGAGAGGCTGCGCCGCCGCAATGGCAACGCGTCTGCGAATTCGGCGCACTGCTATGGAACGACCTTCGATATCGCCAACGCCCGCTACTGGCGTGACGATGAGGAGTCACAGGATGCCTTCATGCAGCCATACGAACTCAATAAAGTGATGTATGAGGTCTTAAGAGACCGAAAGAAGCAGGGCAAGATCCTCTGCAAATACGAGAGGAAACAGCACTGCTTCCATATAACGGTGTGCTACTAGAGCACTAGAAGCCCATCCCGAAACGGACCCAGTAAACGGCCTCCATCCGCTTCCAGCGGGCGGAGGTCTCTTCGTATATCTTAAGGGTATACGCGTCCAACTCCTCGGGGCTGGGAGACAGGCCGTCAAGCCCGTCGAAGGCCTTCTGCTCCTCCTCGAGGACATTTACCATGAAGCCGTCTTTGACGGCCTCCCATGCAAGGGTGGCGAGTTTATTTGCCTTGCGGTATTTCCACAGGGGAATCTCAGGATCGTAGACATTCTGGCCGCAGCGCTCGAAGCCGTCCGGCAGGCTGGTGCTTCCGCTGAAGATGGGGATGTGGGGGCTCTGGCCGGGGTTGTCGTAGGCCAGCCAGCATATCGCGCGCATGGGCTCCGGCCGGGCGGCGTTGATGTCGATTACTGTACTGTAGCAGCACCATGCCACCGAAACGGTGCGGGCGAACTCTACGCTGCCGGGGGCCAGTTCATTGAGGGTGTTGCGCATGGCGGTGGTCATCCACGGGTTCGCGACCGGGCTGATCTTTCCGTCGAGCGTCAGGTTACTGACCATGCTGTACTCGGTCCCTTCGTAGGTCGAGCGGAGGAGCTCCATTACCTTGCGGGCGTCCACCTCGATTTCCGGCCGGACGGAGAAGGGGAGTTCCACGGCGTCATAAGCGAGCTCAAGCGAGGGCGCGAGCGTGCTGAGGATCCACCATTCGCGTTCGCGGTGGTTCTGGCCATGGGCATACTCGCAGTTGTAGACCTCCCAGAACTTGAACTCGTCCTCGCCGTCCCACAGGCCGCATTCGAGGGCCACGCTTTCCACGTTCGTCGAGCAGAGGAAGTTAGCGCTGTCTTCGCGCTCGAGCAACCCGATGCGGGGCACGTTCGCCGACACGGCGACATGGTCGTCCGGGACGCGTTTTGCGACCCATACGGCGCCGACCTTGCCCTTGCCGGGGCCGATAATCTCGAACTGCCAGACCTCGCGCTCGTCGGCTACGGTAAGGCACTCGCCTTTGTCGACATAGCCGTACTGTTCGGCAAGTGCGCCCATCAGCTTGACTGCCTCCCTCGCGCTTGAGCAGCGCTGGAGGGCTACCCTTTGGAGTTCTTCGACCATGAACAGGCCGTTGTCGCTCTTGAGAGTGTCCGGGCCGCCGAAGGTGGTCTCGCCGATTCCGACGTTCTTTTCGTTGAGCGCCGGGTAGCAGGTGTTCAGGTATGCGAAGGTATGGGGTGCCTCGGGGATGTAGCCAAGGGTAACGACGCCGGTAGTATCGCCCCTGAAGGCGGTTTTCATCGTCCCTTTCTGCAGGGCGTGAAGGGCGCCGGGTTCATGGTCGGCGGCAGGCTCCATGTACGACCAGGTGCGGTACTTCCCGTCGCAGGTATGCGTCGTAATTACCGCACCGTCGCGGCTTGCGAGCCTGCCGACCATGATGCTGGTGCAGGCGTCGTCCTGAGCAAAAACGCCGGCGCAGCAAACCACCGCACCGGCGAGTATTGAAAGTAATCTTTTCACCTGTTATTTACCGCCGAAAAGGCTGAAAATGCTGGAAAGGGTGCTGACGGCCTGAGTGACCTCGGTAGTCGCTGCGCCGACGGTGTTGACTGCGTTGGTGATGGCGGAGACAGTGCTTGCAGTTGCTGTCTGGGTCTGGGCGGCAGCCTGCTGGGTAGCCGCTGCTGCCTGCTGGGTCGCAGCCTGCTGCGCGGCTGCCTGTTCCGCTGCCGCCTGCTGGGCCTGGGCGTTGGCGGTAGTGATGCCGTTGGCAAGAAGGCCTGCAGCTGCGGTAGTTACCGAAGAGAGGTTGATTCCTGCGAGATTCGTAAGGCCGCTGACGACGGGAGTGCTGTTGGTCTGGGTAACCAGGTTGTTGGAGCCGAGGATAAGGCCGGTCGCAAACTCCTTGATGTAGTCGGATTTGTCTACTGTTCCGGCATCCTTGAGTTCACCGATGCACTGGGAGAGGGCGGCGAGGTTGAGGATGTTGTTGATGTTGGTCATGTCCACCTTGCCGTCGGTCTTGTACTGTGTGTAGAGGTTCCTGAGGGCCGCTCCGGAGGCCTGACCCGAGCCGGAAGGAGTCTGAGTCCCGTTTCCTACACCGAAAATGCCGCATGATGTCGCGAGCACAAGGGCTGCCGCAGCAGCGAAGATTGTTGAGAGTTTCATTGCTTTATCGTTTTGTTTTGAAAAAATTGCTTACCGGTTCGGCGCATTCGGCTTCGAGCATGCCTTTGCTCACTTCAGTCTTGGGATGGAGCAGGGAAGGGGAGAAGAGGGAATAGCCGCGCTTGGGGTCAGGGGCACCGTAGACGATGCGGCCCATCTGGGCCCAGTTCATCGCGGCGGCGCACATGGGGCAGGGCTCGACCGTAACATACAGCGTACAGTCCTTGAGGTACTTTCCGCCCTGCGCCTCCATCGCCGCCGTGATAGCTATCATCTCGGCGTGGGCGGTAGCATCTCCGAGCCTTTCGGTCATGTTGTGCCCCCTTGCGATGACGCGCCCGCGGCAGACTGCGACGGCCCCGATGGGCACTTCGCCCGCCTCTGCCGCCTCCTGCGCTTCCTTGAGCGCCTCCCTCATAAATCTCTCATCCGTTTCCATCCTTACAAATATAATAAAAACACAGTTACTTTGCCCCCGCGGGGGCAAAGTAACTGCAAAAAACAAAAAGTTTCACTATCTTTGAAACTCGTATGAAACTTTTTCTGATAGACGGCCACGCACTCATCTTCAAGATGTACTATGCGTTCCTCGGGAGGCCGATGGTAAACAGTAAGGGGGAAGACACCTCCATCCTGTTCGGATTCACCAAATACCTGCTCGAACTCATCGAGAGGGAGAAGCCCACGCATATCGCAGTGGCTTTCGATCCTCCTGGAGGGACCTTCCGCAATCAGCTTTATCCGGAGTACAAAGCCAACCGCGCCGAGACGCCCCAGTTGGTCATCGACGCGCTGGAGCCCCTGTCGGAAATAGTAAAATCGATGGGCATACCTGTCCTGATGGTCAAAGGCTTCGAGGCCGACGACGTGATAGGCTCGATGGCCAAGCGTTCGGTCGCAGAAGGCTTCGAAGTGTACATGGTCACGCCGGATAAGGACTATGGCCAGCTCATCGAGCCGGGCATCTTCCAGTACAAGCCCGGCAAGGGCGGTTCCGACAAGGAAGTATACGGCGTGCCGGAGATTTGCGAAAAATACAATATCACAAGCCCGCTTCAGATTATCGATATCCTTACGCTCTGCGGAGATTCCTCGGACAATGTCCCCGGAGTGCAGGGCGTCGGCCCCGTAGGCGCGGCGAAGTTCCTTGCCAAATACGGCACGGTCGAGAATATCTACGCCCACCTGAGCGAACTTACGCCCAAGCAGCAGGAGATGTTCAAGGCCGCCATGGACCACCTCCCCCTGAGCAAGAAACTCGTCACGATCAAGACCGATATCCCCCTTATGGTCAGTGCCGACCAAATGCGGCTCAAGGCCGAAGCGAGTCCGGAGGTTTCGAACTGGCTCGACCGCTACGAAATGCCGTCGCTGAAAAGGCATGTTAGAAATATATGGGGAGAGATTTCTCCACTCGCTTCGCTCGGTCGAAATGACAATGCAATAAACGGTCGAAATGACAATGCGGAGCTGTTCGGTGAGTTCCAGGCCGACCCCGACCAGCCGTCAGCTCCCTCGGAGGTGGAGTATTCGGAGGTGGCGCATCCCGAAATTAAAGCCGCCATCCGGGCGCTAGGCAAGTGCGCGGTGGTGGTTTCCAACGGCAAGGTAACCCTCGCTACCGCCGAGCTGGCCGCTACCGCCGGCCCGGCTGAATTCAAAGACATTCTGACCGATCCGCATATAGTCAAATGCGGTTTCGCCCTGAAGAGCCAGATCAATGAACTGGCCGCCGCGGGAATAGAGCTTCAGGGCCATATACTGGATTCCGAACTTATCCATTACCTCCTCAACCCCGAGCGCAGCCACCAGCTCGAGATGCTCGCAGAACACTATCTGGGAGTGAAACTCGAAGGCCAGGGGGAGGCGGAGCCGGCGCTTGGCAGCCTGTTCGATTCGGAGGGCGAGGCCGTAAGCGAAAAGCCGAACTCACGCGAGGCCGTGATCATCTTCCAGCTTGCGGAAAAGCTCCGCGGCGAACTGGGTGAGGGCAAAGGCGCGGAACTCTACGAAAAGATCGAGGAGCCCCTCATCAAGGTGCTCGCGCGAATGGAACAGATAGGCGTGAGGATAGATCCCGAATCTCTGAGAGACTTCGCAGACGGTCTTCGCAAGACGGTCATGGAAAAGGAAGCGGAGGTGCGCACCCTGGCAGGCGAGCCGACCCTTAACGTCTCATCCCCCAAGCAGATAGGCGAGGTCCTTTTCGAAAAGCTGCGCCTGGACCCGGGCGCGAAAAAGCCCGCCAAGGGATCATGGCCCACGGATGAAGAGACCCTTCTGAAATACCGCGAGGTCAGCCCTATCATCGACGCAATTCTGGATTACCGCGGGATTAAGAAACTCCTTTCGACCTATATCGAGCCGCTTCCCGGCTATATCAGCCCCAAAGACGGCCGTGTCCATACCACCTTCAACCAGGCGCTCACCTCCACCGGCCGCCTGAGCAGCTCGAACCCCAACCTGCAGAACATACCCGTGCGCACGGAGCAGGGCCGTGAGATCCGAAAGGCCTTCACCGCCCCGAAGGGGTGCGTGATCATGTCGGCCGACTACTCGCAGATCGAGCTGCGCCTGATGGCCCACCTTTGCGGCGACGCCCACATGATACAGGCCTTCCGCGAGGGGCAGGACGTCCATGCCGCCATGGCCGCGAAGATCTTCCGCAAACCGCTTGCGGAGGTGACGCCGGACGACCGACGTGTCGCCAAGACGGCCAACTTCGGCATCATGTACGGCATCTCCTCGTTCGGCCTTGCCCAGAGGCTCCACTGCCCGCGCAAGATGGCCGCACAGATCATCGACGACTACTTCGCCTCCTTCCCGACGATACGTTCGTTCATCGACGGAACGCTGGAGACCGCACGCCGCACCGGCTATGTGGAGACCATTTTCGGCCGCCGGCGCTATGTCCCGGACGTGAATTCCCACAACGGCAACATCAGGGCCATGGCCGAGCGCAACGCCGTGAACGCGCCCATCCAGGGCTCCGCCGCCGACATCATCAAACTGGCCATGATCGGCGTGGACAGGGCACTTCGCGATCAGGGGCTACGCTCCCGCATGGTGCTTCAGATCCATGACGAACTCGTGCTGGAAGTCCCTGAAGACGAGATCCAGCCCGTAAAGAGAATACTAACCGAGCAGATGGAGGGAGTGATGTCCCTCAGCGTTCCGCTCACAGTCGAATGCAACTATGGCAAGAACTGGCTCGAAGCCCATTGACGAACTCGTCCGCCTGGCCATGATAGGCGACGGCGCGGCCTTCACCGCGCTGTGGGACACCCATATCGGAGCCCTTCGCGCTTACCTGAAATCGACCATGAAGAACCTCGACGACTTCTTCGTGGACGATATCTGCTCGCGAAGTTTCGAGAAGGCATTCCGCCAGATCCGGACCTACGACCCATCGCGCAGCCAGTTCGCCACCTGGCTCAAGACCATCGCGCACAACACAGCCCTCGACGTGCTTGAATCCGAGCGCCGCGCAGGCCGTGAGACCGTCTCGCTGGACGACAACCTCCAGACGGTTTCAGTGGACGAGACCATGACCGAGGTTGAGACCGACGCGCTGGATTCGATCATCCGCGACGAAGACGAACTGCGCACCCGCGCCTATGTCGACGGCCTGCCGGACCTGTACCGCGAGGTAGCCCGCAGACGCCTTATAGACGGCCTCCAGTACAAGGAGATAGCCGATGAACTCAGTATGGAACTCAACACGGTCCGCACGCGCATACGCCGCGCCAAGGACCTTATCGAAAAGATGAAACGCGATGAGCAGGATACCTAGCAGGAAGAACTACGCAAAGATGTGCAGGCTATATGCTGAGTGGAACGAGAAGATCAACGTCATCTCGCGAAAGGATATCGACAGCCTTTACGAGCACCATATCCTCCACTCGCTCGCCATCCATGAGTACATGGAGCGCAGAGGCCTCCTCGAAGACGGGCTCGAGATCCTGGACCTGGGCACCGGCGGCGGCTTCCCCGGAATCCCTCTCGCGACCGTGATGCCTTCGGCCCATTTCACACTGTGTGATTCCATCGCCAAGAAGATCCGTGTCGCCCAGGCAGTTGCCCACGACCTGCAACTGAAAAATGTCGACTTCGTCAACGCCAGGGCCGAGACGCTGCCCGGGCCATATGACTGGGTAGTCTCGCGCGCGGTGACCTCGCTCGATGCGTTTTATCCCTGGGTCAAGGGCAAATTCCGCAAGGGTATTCTGTATCTGAAAGGCGGAGATATAGCCGAAGAAATCGCCGGTATGTGCCTTAAATTCAAGGTCGATCCGTCCAAGGTAAGCGTCTGGCGTATAAGCGAATGGCTTGAAGACGATTATTTCGCAGAAAAATTTGTAATTGAAATAAGAAAATAATATCTTTGCCGTCCCAAAACGATAATATAAAAAAATACAGATATGAAAAGGACATTCCAACCCTCACGTCGCAAGAGAGTCAACAAGCACGGTTTCCGTGAGCGTATGGCTACTGCAAACGGCCGCCGCGTGCTGGCTGCCCGCCGCCGTCATGGCCGCAAGAAACTCACAGTTTCTTCAGAAGACCGCTTTTAATTGACGCCGTCAGGCTCAGTTAAAAAAAGGGTTGGCATTTCGCCAACCCTTTTTTTAGTCAAGCTGCCGGGTGCTGATCGTGGAGACGAGGGCGCCGATGAGGGCGACGCCGGCAGCGGTGAGCAGCGCGTCGGTCCATTTCAGGACGACGGGGTAGGAGTTCACCAGATAATTGCCGGGCATCTTCACGAGGCCGGTATGTTGCTGGATAAGGACGAGGGCGATTCCGACTGCCAGGCCGATCACAAGGCCCAGGAGCGAGACGAACCAGCCTTCGAGCCAGAAGGTCCTGCGGACCATCTTACCGGACATGCCTATGCTGTGAAGGGTTGCGATGTCTTCGGTCTTGTCGATTATGAGCATCGAGAGCGAGCCGAAGATGTTGAACGCGACAATCAGCACCACGAAAAACAGAATGGCGAAGATTGCCGCCTTTTCGTAGCGCATCATTTTGTAGACGGTCGGATGCTGCTGGTATTTGTCCAGGACCTCGAAGTCCCCTCCGAGCAATTCACGCACCTGACGTATGGACGCGTCGGAACCGTAGATCTCGAAGGCGGTGACCTCAGAGTCGATATGGAGCAGTTCGCGGGCTTTGGCTATGGGCACTATGACGAAACTTTCGTCGGAATTCAGCACCTCCTTCGGTCGCATTCTTACAGTTTCAAGCGAAGCGGCGGGATTGGCCATGGAGAAACTCTCGGACTTGCTGGGGAAAAAGAGGGAGAGTTGGTCAGTGAAGTAGGTCTTGATGCCGAGTTCGCGGGCGAGGGCGGCGCTGACGCTGCACTGCCATGCGCCTTCGAGGCCGCGGATGCGGGTGATGGCCTGGCGGTCGCCGTAGCGGGTGGCGACGGTCTCCTCGAGGACGCCCTCGGCGGAGTCGACGCCCGGCAACCCCGCGACCGCCGCGAACACCCCGGAGTCGGCGGAGAAGGTCTTTCCCAACACGGGCTTTACGACCATGTCGGGCGAATTCGCGTCGAGATTGTCCCTGATAATGCGGTCGAAACCGTTGTAGACGGAGAGTATTACGATGAGCGCGGCCGTTCCCACCGCCATTCCGGCGGCGCTGATTCCGGAGATCCAGCTGATCACGCTCCGGGATTTCCCGGAGAACAGATAGCGCCCGGCTATTTTGCCTTCAACGCCCAATTGCGGCTATTTTTTGAGTAGCTCTTCGATGTGCTCGACATAGTCGAGTGTAGTGTCGAGATAGAAATCCAGTTCGGGGACTATGCGAAGCTGTTTTGCGACAGCGCGGCCGAGCTCGCCCCTGATGGTTTTGTTGTTCTCTTCGAGCAGTTTCATCACCTCTTCCTGCTTGGCGGAAGGGAAGACGCTCACATAAACCTTGGCGATGGAAAGGTCGGGGCTTACCCTGACCTCGCTGACGGTAACCATGGCGCCGCCCCAGGCGGCCATTCCCTTGCTCCTGATAATCTCGGCGAGGTCCCTCTGGAGCTCCCTGCCGACTTTCTGCTGTCTGGTTGACTGTCCTTCCATCTTATCTGATGTTGATTATGTAGTAGTCTTTCTTGCCTTTCTGGGCAAGGATGTACTTCCGGTCTATAATGTCCGCTTCGGTGATTTCGCGGGTGAAGTCGGTGACTTTCTCCTTGTTGAGGGAGAAGCCGTTGCCCTGGATCATCTTGCGGGCTTCGCCCTTGGAGGGGAAGACCTGGGTCTCTACCGCGAGGAAGTCGAGGATGCCGAGCGGGAGTTTCGCGCGCTCCACATCGAAGGTCGGCACGCCGTCGAATACGGCCAGGAAGGTCTTTTCGTCCAGGCTGCGAAGATCCTCCGCAGTAGCCTTTCCGAAGAGCATCTGGCTGGCTTTGACTGCGTTCTCATACTCCTTTTCGCCATGGACCATGATGGTAACCTCTTTGGCGAGGAGCTTCTGCAGCCTGCGCTGGCCAGGGTCTTCGGCGTGCTCCGCTATCGCGGCTTCGATAGTTTCGCGGTCGAGCATGGTGAAGATCTTGATATACTTTTCGGCGTCTTCGTCGCTTACGTTGAGCCAGAACTGGTAGAACTGGTAGGGGCTCGTGCGCTCCGGGTCGAGCCATATGTTGCCTTTCTCGGTCTTGCCGAACTTTCCTCCATCGGCTTTGGTGATAAGAGGGCAGGTGAGGGCGAAAGCCTCCTTGCCAAGGACGCGGCGGATAAGTTCGGTGCCGGTGGTGATGTTGCCCCACTGGTCCGCGCCGCCGAGCTGCAGGCGGACGTCCCTGTGTTCGTAGAGATACAGGAAGTCGTAGCCCTGGAGGAGCTGATAGGTGAACTCGGTGAAGGACATGCCCTCGGAGGAGTTGCGCTCGAGGCGCTTCTTGACGGAGTCCTTGCTCATCATGTAGTTGACCGTAATGAGCTTGCCTATGTCGCGGGTGAAATTGATGAAGGTGTAGTCCTTCATCCAGTCATAATTGTTTACGAGTTCGGCTTTGTTGGGTGCGTCGGATTCGAAATCCAGGAAGCGCGCCAGCTGGGCCTTGATACACTCCACGTTGTGGGCGAGGGTCTGTTCGTCAAGCAGGTTCCTTTCCTGGCTCTTCATCGAAGGGTCGCCTATCATTCCGGTTGCGCCTCCGACCAGGGCGAAAGGCTTGTTTCCGCACTCCTGGAAGTGTTTGAGTATCATTATGCTGACGAGGTGCCCGATATGGAGGCTGTCTCCTGTGGGGTCTATTCCCACATAAGCCGACATGGGACCCTTGGCGAGTTCTTCTTCAGTTCCGGGGGTGATATCCTTGATCATCCCTCTCCATTTGAGTTCCTGAACAAAATTCTTCATCGAATGCTAATCTATAGTCCACAAATTTAGCAAATAATAGTTAAATTTGCTTGTTTGAAAATTCACTAAACACATTTACATAATGAGAAAGAACATTGTCGCGGGAAACTGGAAGATGAACACCACCGTTCCCGAAGGAGTAGAGCTTGCAAAAGCCGTTGTGGCCGCCAGCGCCAAGGTGCCTGCAGAGGTAGGTCTCGTAATCGCAACTCCGTTTACTCACCTGTGCCCCGTAGCCGAAGTCGTCAAGGGAACTCGCGTAGCCCTTTCGGCTGAGAACTGCGCAGACAAGGAGAAAGGCGCATATACCGGAGAAGTCTCCGCCGCCATGATCAAGAGCGCCGGCTGCGAGTACACGATTCTCGGACATTCAGAGCGCCGTCAGTACTATGGCGAGACAGACGAGAAACTTGTCGAGAAGACCAGACTCGCCCTCGCAAACGGCCTTAAGGTTATCCTCTGTGTCGGAGAGAACCTCGACGAAAGGGAAGCAGGAAAGCATTTCGCGGTGGTCGAGGCCCAGACCAAGAACGTCCTGAGCCAGTTCACTGCCGAAGATATGGCATCCATCGTCATCGCCTACGAGCCCGTGTGGGCCATCGGAACCGGCAAGACCGCTACAGCCGAGCAGGCGGAAGAGATCCACGCTTTTATCCGCGGACTTCTCAAGGATATGTTCGGAGCTAAGGTTGCAGACGACACCACCATCCTTTACGGCGGTTCCTGCAAGCCTTCGAACGCTGGAGAACTGTTTGCGAAGCCCGACATCGACGGCGGCCTTATCGGCGGCGCATCGCTCAAGGCAGACGATTTTATCGGAATCGCACTGTCATTTTAATTGACTCGCGGCTGTACCACAACCAGATTACATCGTCCTCGATCTTCACCACTTCGAGGACGATGTTTTTTCGTACCTCGTCGGCTCCGGTAGGGGAGGTCCAACGAAGAAGACCTGCGGTGACCAGCTGTTCTTCTTCCGTGGGTTCGGCCTGCAGCCTCAGGATAAAGTAATCGGACATGTTGTCGGTATGGAGCCTGAACTCCAGGTTGTCGGAGTTCCATGCGTACTGGCAGGTAAGCGGATTGTAGGTGATGATGTCGTTCTTGCCGACAGCCATCCTTAAGGTTGCGTCCGTGAGGAATTCCGGGGTATAGGTTCCGTGCTCGACGCAGGCCTGCGGCGCGACGAGAAGCACGAAGGACGCAACTAGTATCTTTATCCGTTTCATTCCTTTACCGTGATTTCCTTGACTATGACGTCGGTGGTTCCGTCCGGCCAGCGGACTTCCGCCCTGAGGGTCCCGTTCGTCCTTACGGTGAAGTAGCCCTCGTCGTCGGTCACTGCCGGGCTCTCCCCGAAATACCAGTTGATTTCCTCCGCCTCGGTGGCGTTATGGACATAGAGGGGGAAACGGGCCCCGCTGTTGAAGGTGCCGTCCTTATTGCGCACGCCGCCCGTGAAATAGATGAACGGGATGGTGTTGCGGTTGTCGATCACCATGGTCTTGAACGCGCCGGAAGTGGAGTAAATGCCGTCCTGGGTGTAGACGGTGGCAAGGGTCGCGTAGCTGGTCCCGCCGCTCAGGCTGTCGGGCATGAAGACCAGCTTGCCGTCTGCCGCGGGCACCACATGCTCGGTTACGGGATCCTCGCTGCCGCTCCATATGGCCACGGTACAGCTGTCAATCTCGCCCAGCAGACCCTGGTCAATCTGCCAGACCAGGATGGCCGAACTCTGGAAAGCCGTCTGGCGAACTGGAACGACGGGCTCGATGACGGTAAAAGACACGCTGCTGTCCGGGTTCATCCTGATGTCCTTGAGGGCGTAGCGGGCCTGGGTCCCGTCCCACGAACGGAAGGCGGGCTCGCCGTCGGAGCAGAAGGTCTGCCGCTGGCCGTAGGGGAAGAACACCGCGGTGACGGTATCGGCTTCAGGGCTGGCTTCAACCAGGTCCGCGCACTGGTGCTCCGGCCGGGCGTTGACTTCGTTCTTGGCCCAGCGGTCGTAGGCCCTCAGGGTGATGTTGTAGTATGACGAATAGCCGGCGCGGTTGGTCGAACGGTCGATGTGGTACGCGAGCATGCCTCCGCCTCCGATGAAACGGTCCCAGCCGGCGGCGGCCCTGCACTCGAAGAGGAAGTACTCGCCGGGGGTATTGGTAGGGTAGTAGAGGTATTGGTGGCTGCGGTTAAACGGGGAGAGGGTATATTCGCCGGGGGCGATGGTGTCGCGCTGCCCGAGGCCGAGGATGTCGAAGTCTATGGCCCCGAGTCCGGCAGGGGTGCGGGTGCTGTCGTTGTGGTCGCCCTTGTCCATGAGGGCGAGGCTGCCCCAGAGGCAGTCCGCGAGGCCGCCGCTGCCTTCTTCGTCGACATCGTAGAGGTCCTGGAAGCCGAGCGCATGGCCGAACTCGTGGCAGACAGGACCTATCTGCAGGGGCTTCTCGTAGAGGATCTCGCCCAGGGCGGCATATTCGTCGATCACGACATGGTCCAGGCGCAGGGAGACGTTCTTGTTTATAAGGCGATGGTGCTGGGGCCATATCGCGCCGCCGGAAAAGATAACGGCGATGCATTCGGCAGTTCCGTTGTTGTCGGAGTCGTAGGCCTTGAAGTTTACTGCGGTATTGGCGAGCCGGCAGGCTTCGGCAACTGCGAAATGGACCGTTTCGTTGGTGTAACTGCCGGTGAGGCTGACCAGCGGGCCGAGGGTGAACGTGACGCTGATTTCGGGGGAAAGTTGTTCGTTGAAGTAGCGGGCGGATTCGTTAAGGATAGAATCGAGGTAGGTTTCGCTTACCGAGAACGGGACGCCGCCGATTTCCGCCCTTATGAACAGCAGGCGCTTCTCCTGCTGGGCCTGCGCCATTACGCAGCCCAAACAAAGGAATAACAAAAAGCCCGCAATTCTTTTCATATCCCAAAGATACAAAAAAAATCAAGGGCCGATACTACCTTGACGGGGGATGACGCATCCCCCGAGCCCCCTGCGGCCTTTCCGCCTTTCCAACTTTTGCGAGGCAAAAGTCACGGCCCGGCCGGTCGGCTGATGCCGACGACGCTTCGCTTTATCGGTATCGGCCCTTGACATAAAAAATCAAGGGCCGATACCTCACGGCATCAACCCCAGACGTGTACTAAAACCTAAACCTACAACATAGATGCAGGTGGTTTCCGTAACGTTGCATCAAATTGAATTATTTTTCAGATTTTTTTGTGTTAACCCCGGTCATGGCCCGGTCGGGACCCACAAAAATCCAGTCCAGAACACCCTGGGTGACCTTTTTGCAGAGTTCGGGCATCTGCTCGCGCTCTTCGGGGCTGAGTTCGCCGAGGACGTAGTCGACCTGCTCGCCTTCATGGAAGTCGTGGCCGACGCCCATGCGGATTCGGCAATAGTTCTCGGTGCCGATAGTTTCGGCTATGTTCCTGAGTCCGTTGTGGCCGCCGTCGCTTCCGTTCATCCTCATGCGGAGGGTGCCGAACGGGAGGTTGATGTCGTCGCAGATGACAATCAGGCGCTCTTCGGTGACGGGGAGTTTCTGGAGATAGTACCTTACGGCGTTGCCGCTGAGGTTCATGTATGTGGAGGGTTTCAGGAGATAGAGCGTGCGGCCCTTGACGTTGAGGACTGCAAGATCTCCGTACCTCTGGGTATTAAAAGAAGTGTCGGATGCCTGAGTCCAGGCATCCAACACCATAAATCCCATATTATGGCGGGTCTTGGCGTACTCGGGGCCGATATTGCCGAGCCCCACAACAAGATAGCTCTCGCCAGCCATAATGCGGACCGTTTTTTACTCAGCTGCCGCTTCTTCCTCGGTAGCGGCTGCCGCAGTGTTGCGGGTAGCGCGTACGCTGCAGATCACTGCATCCTTGTCGGTGAGGATCTGGAGGCCAGGGAAACTGAGATCGCCAGCCTTGATCTTCTTGTCGAGACCGAGGTCGGAGATGTCGACGGTGACGTCGTCCGGAAGGTTCTTCATGAGGCCGCTGACGCGGATGCTGCGGGAGTTCTGGGTGAACTTACCGCCGAGCTGAACGCCCTTGGAGTGGCCGGAGACCTTGACGGGAACGCTGATGCTGATGGGCTTGTCCTCGCTCACGGAAAGGAAGTCTACATGGAGGCAGAGGTCCTCTACCGGGTGGAACTGAAGTTCGTGGAGGATGGCTGTGTACTTCTTGCCGTCGAGGTTGAGGTCAACGATGTGGGAATAAGGGGTGTTGGTAAGACCCTTGAGATCCTTGGCGTTGACTGTGAAGAGGATGTTCTCCAGACCTGCACCATAGAGGTTGCAGGGAACGAGACCCTGACGACGGAAAGCCTTGATGGTGGCTTTGTTGCCAACCTGACGAAGCTGGCCCTTAAGTTCGAAATGCTGCATTTTCGTAAATGTTTAAAATGTGTTACTCAGTCCGAGTCGCGCCCGGACCCCATTGCACCAAATCGCCTGTGCGATTTCCAAATGCGGCGCAAATATAGAAAGAATTATTTATTTGACAAAACCGGTGGCCTGATTCCACGAAGTGGACTTGTATCTTCCGTTGAGCACCGGCCAGGAAGTTGTGGGAAGGAACATACTAAGACCGCTGTAGGTCGCGATGTGGTTGTTTAGGAACTCTTCGGTGGCGTTTTTGTAGATAACAAGATCCGCAAGGGCGGCATCCACGGGCGCGAGTTCCTCGTCGGTGGCGCCAAGCTTGACGAGGATGTCCCTGAAGTCGAAGTGGTATTGGTAACTGTAGTTGAAACTCTGGACCTGGGAAGGTCTGAGGCTGAGGACGTTGGCCCTGTGATTTTCGAAGATCGGGACGCAGGCCTGGGCGAGGGCGGTGATCTTGCTGCAGTCGTAGAGTCCGACGGTAGCGTCGCCGTTGTCCTTGTTCATGTTGTAATAGTCTTCGCAGACTCCGACCAGGTCGGGTTCGTCGCCTTCCAGCAGCCGGCGGCTTATGTTAATATAATCGAAGCCTTCTGCGAGAACCTCACCGGGTGATGCTACAAGGTAATCGCAGAGATCCCGCCACTCGTAGACCACTTCCACGCCGCCCATAAGGCATGCGTCCATGACTATGTAGTCCAGGTGGTAGGGGAGGGCAGCCTTGAACTCGTCGATGTCCAGCTGGTAGTAAGAATAGCCGCTGTAGGGGCCGTCGAATTGAGCGCCTATTCCGGTGACTGCGAGAAGCCCGGTTTCGTCGCTCTTCTTGTAATTCTTGGGTAACCAGCCGGTTCCGTGCGAGGTATAGACCATACCGTATGAGTCGGAGGGATACTTGTCCCTTATGTCGTTCAGGACCTGCTTCATGAAGGTGGTATCTACCGACAAGGTCTCTTTCGGGTAGACGAGGACCGTGTCGCGGACGACCTTGTCGTAGTGCTTGTAGATCCTGAAGACTACGGGTTCTGTATCTGTCTCCCAATCGCTGCGGTTGACCGAAGCGTGGCTGAACACGACGATGGCGTTGTTCTCCCATTTGCCGGGTATGTAACCTTCGCAAAGCTGGTCGAAATTGTTGTCGAGGTACGACATGAGGTTGTTGTAGCCCTCGCTGTACAGGATCATCAACTTGTCGAAATGCAGGCCGGACACACCCTTCCTGTCCGCCGACCTTGAGGGCACGGAGTTGTCGAAGGGATCCGTATCCTTGACGCAGGAAGTGAGTGCAAGGATAACGGCCGCTATGATTGTCCACCTGAATTTCATATCCTGCAAAGATAGTCATCTTTTTCGTTATATTTGCATCTGTATGGCTTCGGATGTCCTGAAAGATTACTCTTATTATCTGAGGGTTGAGCGCGGCATGTCGCCCAATACGGTAGGTTCGTACTGCTCCGACGTGAAAGCCTTCCTCGGATGGATGGCTTCGCTTGGCGGACACGGTTCTCTGGCCGCGGTGGACTCGGACGATATTTCCGCCTTCCTGGCCGCCCATTCCGCAGAACTTTCGAAGCGTTCCCAGTCTCGAGAACTCAGCGCCCTCACCTCATTCTTCGACTGGCTCGTAATCGAGGGAGAGCGTAAGGACAATCCATGCGACGTGGTGGATTCTCCGAAGATCGGACGGTATCTGCCTGCGGTCCTTTCCGTGGGGGAGGTGGCCGCGATAATCGACGGGGTTTCCACGGATTCTCCGAAGGGTATCCGCGACAAGGCCATCCTTGAGATTCTGTATGGCTGCGGCCTTCGCGTAAGCGAACTTTGCGGCCTGAAGATATCCCATGTATATCTGGACGAGGGATTTGTCCGTGTCGTGGGAAAAGGGAACAAAGAGCGCCTGGTTCCGATGGGGGAGAGCGCAGCTTCGGCTTTCGGGGAGTGGCTGGGCGTCAGGGGTGAGGCTTTCGCTCCCGAGTATTCCGACATCGCCTTCCTGAACCGTTTCGGAAAACCGCTGAGCAGGATATCAGTCTTCAAACTTGTCCGCGAATACGCCCTCCTGGCCGGGGTTACGAAAGAAATCTCTCCCCATACTTTCCGCCACTCGTTCGCGACCCACCTTATTGAGAACGGGGCCGACCTTCGTGTCGTCCAGGAAATGCTGGGCCACGAAAACATCACCACCACCGAAATCTACACCCATATCGACACCGCCACCTGGCAGGCCGCCGTCCTGGAGCATCATCCGAGGCGTTGACGCCTCGGACGATGCTCCGCACTATTACCCCCGCTGCTTTGCAGCTGCCCCGGTGGGGCATGCCGCCTTCGCTACGCTCCAGGCGGGTGCCTTCCGGGCTCGCTCTCCGCTCCTCACTCACGGCACAGCCGCTGATGCGGCCCTTTACCGTGCACACCTGGTCGGAAAACTTACCAGGTATGTGCGAAAAAGGCCTAAAACGCTCATACCTGGTTCTATTTTGCGCCAGGTATGCACGCCTTTTATGTCTGTAGGGTTTAACTGTGGGACATCTGTCACACCGGCGGCTATAAATCGGAGATTCTGCAACGTTTGAGACGGGAATAATACAGTGAGTCTATCACACCCGCGTTCAGCAGACCTTCCAGGGTCCAGGATTCGCGGGGATTGTTGTCTCTGTACAGGACTATCCCGTGGGCGGTGCTGCGATAACGGATATGAGGATGGAGTCTGAGCGAATCTTCCGGGAGAGTCCAGAGTCGCAGCGGACGTGGCGGGTCGGAACACTCGATCAGGTCTTTCAACTTTTCATAGCGTTCTTCTCCAAAGTTGTAAATCTCGAGAAGTTGTTCCGGAGTGGAATACCCTCCGAGTTGTTCGCGGTAACTGACCATCTTAGCGGCGAAATACGGCCCGATCCCCGGCAGGGCGTCAAACTCTGCCGAATCTGCTTTGTTAATATCCAGTTTAGGGATATCGATAAACGGCTCAAGCCTCCGGTAGACAGAATCTTCAACGACATATGATTTTGCAAAATCCTCTTTGCGTCTGAACCTTCCGCCCTTCTGCCTGTAATTGTCTATGCTCAGCGCCTGCTTTTCACTGAATCCCAGGCGCTGCAGATCCTCAACGCTGACAGTGTTGGGGTTGAACCTGAACGATTCGCGCTTCCGGTTTTTCGCCCGTACTGTCTGGACGACCTGTGAATGGGATGCGTTATGCCTTTCCCCGGAGATTTCTCCACTCGCTCCGCTCGGTCGAAATGACACCACATAAACCGTGTCCGGCCGGTCCCGGTTAGCTTCGATCTTCAGCCTTGCGGTGTGTTGAACAAACAGACAGACCTGGTATCCGAGTATCAGGAAGGTAAGGGATATTGCTCCGACTTTGAAGACTGTACCGACGCTACTGGTCCCGGTACTTGTTGACGTGTTGCCCGCGCGGTTCCTGCGGGGCGCCGGCGACGATGATGACAATCTCGCCCTTGGGTTCGTTTTCATTGAAGTAATTCGCTAGTTCATGTAAGGTTCCCCTGTGGTGGGTTTCGTGAAGTTTGGATATTTCGCGGGCCACGGAGCACTCGCGTTCCGGTCCGAAGGTTTCGGCAAACTGCGCCAGCGTCTTGGCGAGGCGGTGGGGTGATTCGTAAAAGACCATGGTCCTGGGCTCAGTCGCCAGCTCCTCGAGGAGGGTAGCCCGGCCCTTCTTCTGAGGGAGGAAGCCCTCGAAGCAGAAACGGTCGCACGGCAGGCCGCTTGACACTATCGCCGGGATGCAGGCAGTCGCGCCGGGGAGCGTCTGGACCTCTATCCCTTCCTTGGCGCACTCGCGCGCGAGCAGGAAACCGGGGTCGCTGATTCCCGGGGTCCCGGCGTCGCTGACAAGGGCGACATTGAGCCCGCCGAGTATGCGTTCCTTGATCATCCCGACTGTCTGGTGCTCGTTGTATTTGTGGTGGGACAGCAGGCGGCCCTTGATCTGATAGTGCTCCAGCAGCACGCCAGTAGTCCTGGTATCCTCGGCCAGGATAAGGTCGGCCTCCCTGAGGACATCCAGCGCACGGAGGGTGATGTCGGCGAGATTGCCGACCGGAGTGGGCACTATGTAGAGCTTGCCTGCCATCTGCTTATTTCAGTTTTCTGCGGACGGCCATCATCAGGCGGTAGACTACCTCGGAATTCAGGTTCCAGTCCGGGAAGTTCGCGATTACATAGGACACTGCCTCCGAGATGCTCTCCATCTTATTTAATTCGGTGATGGTGTTCTGGAACAGCGCCGGATCCTCTTTGAAGAGGGTGTTGATAAACAGCACGCGGTCGTTCAGCGAGATTGCGCTGATTACGTTCGCCACCGGTCCGCCGGGCATATCGATCATCCACTGGTAGTTCTTCGCATCCGGAACAGTCTTGGCACCAATGGCAGCCATGTCGATCGAGAGGTCGATAGGAGATTCCTCGACTTCGGCTTCGCCTTCGCTTGGAATGACAGGGGCATCCTCCTCTGCCGGTTCGGGGATATCTTCATTCGGGAGGTCAACATCCACCGGCTCGGGGACAACCTCTACAGGTTCCGGAGCAGGTTCCGGTTCGACTGGAGATTCCTCGATCTCGCTCGGAATGACAGGGGTGTCATTTCGACCGAGCGCAGCGAGTGGAGAAATCTCCTCCGCCTTCAGCGCGGCGAGCCTCTCCTCCAACTCGTCCAACTGGGTGCGGAGTTCGTCGATGGTTGTTTGTATTTCGTTGAAAACTTCTTTTACGGATTTTTCCATTTTTCTGCGAGCGTTTTTTATCTTTGTAAGACAAACACAAAACTACAAATGTTTTCAGAAAACCACAAGAGATCGGGCTGCATTGAAGTCATTTGCGGCTCAATGTTTTCCGGCAAGACCGAAGAACTCATCCGCAGGCTCAAGAGAGCCCAGTTCGCAAATCTGAAGATAGCCATCTTCAAGCCGACTATAGATATAAGGTATTCAGACGTAGAGGTCGTGTCCCATGACCTCCACAGCATCAAGTCCACTCCCATCAGCGACCCGAAACACATGCTCGAGATCCCTTCGGACATAGATGTAGTAGGTATCGACGAAGCCCAGTTCTTCGGGGATGAACTTGTGGAAGTATGCCAGAGTCTGGCCAACCGCGGAGTCCGCGTGATTATCGCTGGTCTCGATACCGACTATCTCGGCAAGCCCTTCGGCCCCATGCCCGCCCTTATGGCGATAGCCGAAGATGTCCGTAAGGTCCACGCCATCTGCGTGAAGTGCGGCGATCTCGCGAACCATTCGCATCGTCTGTCGAAGAGCGAAGACCTGGTGGTTCTCGGAGAAAAAGACGTCTACGAGCCCCTCTGCCGCAAGTGCTACAACAAAGCCATCGCCGAGGAAGCCGCCAAGTCAAAGAAATGAACCCGCTTCTGAGCCGCATGCAAAGGCTGGCCGACCCCTCGCAGGTGGCCGGCCTTTCGCGTTTTTTCAAAACCGGCCCCGGCCAGTACGGCGAGGGCGACAAGTTCCTCGGAATCAAGGTCCCGGGAACACGCCAGGCAGTCAAGGAATGTTGGAAAGAGTTGACCATAGCCGACCTTGAGGAGTGCATCGCCAGCGAGTACCATGAAGTCAGGCTGGCCGCCCTTCTCGCGCTGGTGGAAATCTTCAAACACTCAAAGGGCGCTAAACGCGAACAGTGCATCCAGTTCTACCTGTCCCATACCGACCGAATCAACAACTGGGATCTGGTGGACCTATCCTGCTATCCTCTGCTGGGCGTCTGGCTTCTCGACAAAGACCGGTCGCTTCTTTACGACCTGGCCCGCAACGGCAAGACTATCTGGGAACAAAGAATAGGGATTGTCAGCACAATGACTTTCATCCGTTCGGGGCAGATAGATGACACCTTCGAGATCGCAGATATCCTGCTTCACCATCCCCACGACCTTATACAGAAGGCAGTAGGCTGGCTCCTTCGCGAGGCCGGGAAACGCGACCAGGCTGCGCTGGAAGCATACTTGCAGGGTGTAATACCCGGCGGCGACCGGGCATCCCGTTACCGGTCGATGCCCCGCACTGCCTTGCGTTACGCCATCGAAAAGTTCCCCGAACCCCTCCGGCAGCGCTATCTAAATAAGATTTAGCCTGAATACTTCTGCGATTGCTCCTTGATGAGCTGCTCGAGGACGCCTTCGTCGAAGTAGTTGATTTTCATGGCGGCCTTGACTCCTGCGAGGGTCTGGGCCGCTTTTCTGCAGGCGGCTTCGGTGCCCTTCTTAAGAACGTCGTAGACGTAGGGGAGATCCTGCTCAAGGGCCTTGCGGCGCGCCCTGATGGGCTCGAGGGTGTCGTTCAGGACTTCTGTGAGGAAGTTTTTGATCATCACGTCTCCGAGGCCTCCGGCGCGGTACTGGGCCTTCACTTCGTCCAGAGAATGGAATTCGAAACTGCTCTTCTTGCCGACAAAGCAGGAAGCGAACTTGTCGAAATGTTCAGGCTTGCAGAATGCGTCCAGGTAAGTGAAGACGGGGTTGCCTTCGACCTTTCCGGGGTCGCTGACCTGGAGATGCCCGGGGTCAGTATACATTCCGCGGACCTTTGCGCGGACTTCATCCGCTGAATCCGACAGGTAGATGCAGTTCCCCAGGGACTTGCTCATTTTGGCCTTACCGTCGGTTCCGGGCAGGCGCAGGCAGGCGGCATTGTCCGGCAGCAGGATCTCCGGCTCGGTCAGGGCAGGGCCGTAAGTCGAATTGAACTTGCGCACTATCTCGCGGGTCTGCTCGATCATAGGCTCCTGGTCTTCGCCTACCGGCACGGTAGTAGCCTGGAAGGCCGTGATGTCTGCGGCCTGGCTGATAGGGTAGCAGAAGAAGCCCACCGGGGTTCCGGCTTTGTTGTCATTTTCGTCGGAGTCGCCGAAACCGCGCATCTGGATCTCCTGCTTGACGGTAGGGTTGCGCTGGAGGCGCTGGACTGTCACCAGATTCATGTAATAGAAGGTAAGCTCGGTAAGCTCAGTGACCTGTGACTGGATTAGAATGTTGCTCTTGGCGGGATCGATTCCTGCAGAGAGGTAGTCCAGGGCGACTTCTATTATGTTCTGGCGGACCTTTTCAGGGTTGTCTGCATTGTCGGTAAGGGCCTGGGCGTCGGCAATCATGATATAGATCTCGTCGAACTCGCCGCTGTTCTGGAGCTCCACGCGGCGGCGCAACGACCCTACATAGTGGCCAATATGAAGGCGACCGGTGGGGCGGTCGCCTGTGAGGATGATTTTCTTCTTCGTCATTAATCCTTGACTGATTTGAGTGATTCTCGGACCTTCGCCTCGATCTCTTCGCAGAGTTCGGGGTTGTCCTTGAGGAGCTGCTTTGCGGCCGAGAGACCCTGGGCGAGTTTCTCGCCGTTGTAGCTGAACCAGCTGCCGCTCTTATGGACTATGTCGAACTCGACTGCGAGGTCGAGAATCTCGGCTGTTCTGGAAATGCCTTCTCCGAAGACGATGTCGAACTCGGCTTTCTTGAAAGGCGGGGCCATCTTGTTCTTGACGACTTTTACACGGGTTCTGTTTCCGGTAGCCTCTTCGCCGTCCTTGAGCTGGGTGACCCTGCGGACATCCAGGCGCACGGAAGCGTAGAACTTAAGGGCGTTTCCGCCGGTAGTGGTCTCCGGATTGCCGAACATGATGCCTATCTTCTCGCGCAGCTGGTTGATGAAGATGCAGCAGGTTCCGGTCTTGCTGATGTTGGCCGTCAGCTTGCGGAGGGCCTGGCTCATCAGGCGGGCCTGAAGTCCGACCTTATTGTCTCCCATCTCGCCTTCGATCTCGGCCTTGGGGGTAAGGGCGGCCACGGAGTCGATAACGATGATGTCGATGGCGCCTGACCTGATAAGGTTGTCGGCTATCTCGAGGGCCTGCTCGCCGTTGTCCGGCTGGGAAATCAGGAGATTCTCCAGATTCACGCCGAGGGCGGCCGCATAGGTCCTGTCGAAGGCATGCTCCGCGTCAATCATGGCGGCTATTCCGCCGAGTTTCTGGGCCTCGGCGATGGCGTGGATCGCGAGGGTAGTCTTACCGCTGGATTCGGGACCATAGATTTCGATGATCCTGCCGCGGGGATATCCGCCTATTCCGAGGGCGTGGTCCAGGGCTATACTGCCCGAAGGGATTACCTGGACATCTGCCTCAGGCTGGTCGCCGAGCTTCATGATCGTGCCTTTTCCATAATCCTTCTCGATCTTGTCGAGGGTTGCCTGCAATGCTTTCAGCTTAGCTGCATTGATTTCGGCGGCCTGTGTTTGAACTTCTTTTGCCATAAATTCTGAAAATTAAGTTTGTTAATAGTTAAAGTTTGGGGAGGTGCGCTTCCGGAAAAGCGCAGTAGACAAATATAGTGATATTTTGCTATTTTTGTAAGCGTGAAAGAGAAACTTTTAGGCAAATCTCCGGAGGAGCTCAAGGCAGTCGCTCAGGCTGCCGGCCTGCCCGCGTTCGCGGCGAAGCAGATCGCTCAGTGGATGTATGAAAAGCGCGCGAAAAGTTTCGATCAGATGACCAATATCTCGAAGGCCGGGCGCGAGAAACTCGCCGAACTCTACGACCTCGGAGTCGCCGCCCCGCTCGGTGTGGCGGCGTCCAAAGACGGGACAAAGAAGTATCTCTTTCCTGCAAGCGAATACGCCGTCGAGTCCGTCATGATTCCCGACGAGGACCGCAAGACGCTGTGCGTGAGCTCACAGGCCGGCTGTAAAATGGGCTGCAAGTTCTGCATGACGGGCCGGCAGGGTTTCCACGGCAATCTCGATCCCGCCGAAATCCTGAACCAGTTCATCAGCATCGACGAGTCCGCGGAACTCACAAATGCCGTTTTCATGGGCATGGGCGAGCCGCTGGACAATACGGACAATGTGCTGAAAGCCATTGAGGTGCTGACCGCGCCATGGGGCTTCGCCTGGAGTCCGAAACGAGTAACTCTTAGCACCATAGGCGTGCTGCCGAACCTGCGCCGTTTCCTCGACGAAAGCCGCTGCCATCTCGCCGTCAGCATCCACAACCCCTTCCCGGACGAGCGCCTCGAACTGATGCCGGTCCAGAAAGCATGGCCGGTTGCTGAAGTCATACGAATGCTGAAGGAATACGACTGGACTGCCCAGCGGAGGGTGAGCTTCGAATACACCATGTTCGCCGGCTGGAACGACGACCGGCGCCATGCCGACGCGCTCGCCAGACTCCTGCGCGACATCGAGTGCCGCGTGAACCTCATCCGTTTCCACAAAATCCCGGATTTCCCATACGAATGCGCGAGCCCCGGGGCCATGGAGGCGTTCCGCGACAGGCTGAACTCCCTCGGCGTTACGTGCACGATACGCGCTTCCCGCGGGGAAGACATCCTGGCCGCTTGCGGCATGCTCGCCGGCAAACACAATCAGTAGCCCCATGAACGACGAAGCTAAAAAGGTCCTTGGCCGCCTCCAGAACCTGTGCGCAAAGCAGGAGTGCTGCTCGGCGGACATGATGCAGAAGGCGCTCAAAGCCCTTGACTACGACAGGCAGGCGGCCGAAGAGGTCGTCGCCGCGCTCGTTAAAGACGGCTATGTCGACGACGCCCGTTACGCAGCCGCCTTCGCCCGCGAGAAATCGTCCATCACCGGCTGGGGACCGGTCAAGATCAAGTTCGCTCTGGCGGGCAAGGGCATCAAAGGTGCGGCAGTGGACGATGCGCTCGCCGAAATCGACGAAGGCCGGGCCGACGCAAAGCTCCGCAAACTGCTCGAAAACAAATGGAAAACCCTGGCGGAAGACCCCCAGGGTAAGCTTAAACTGATCAAATTCGCCCTCAGCCGGGGTTACGAGTACGACCAGGTCAAAAACGCCATACAAGATTTGCACAATACGCCCCTGTAAGGGGGTCGACCGAAGGAGCGACCGCAAGGTTGCTCTCTTTTTTTGTGCCCCACTTTGTCCCAAGGTCCAGGGCGTCGGCCGTCCAGCGGCCTATCCATGCGCTCAATACTCCTATGCCGGCCCCAGCGACGGTGTCCCACCACCAGTGGCGCCGGTGCGCCACGCGCCCGCAGGCCACCGCAGCCCCGCCGGCATAGAAAACCGCTCCCCATTCCCAGCCATAGTCCTGGCGGACGAGTTCCGCTCCGGTAAAGGCGGCCGCCGTGTGGCCCGAGGGGAACGAACGGTAGTTGGAACCGTCCGGCCGCTGTTCCCGGACCGCGTACTTCAGACCGTGGGTAATCCCGAACATAGCGGCGTAGCCGACAGCGTTTGCGACGCAGCGGTCGATTAGGTTGTGCTCAGGCTGGATGCCGAGGTACTCGGCGCCGAGATCGAAGACTATGGGCGTGAACTGGAAGGGAGTCTCCCAATACTGCCAGTCGCTGCGCTGGGCCCGGGCCCCGAGGCAGCAGAGAAGAAGCGCAAGTACTGTAAGCAACCTACGCATAGAGGTCTTCGCTGAAATCAGGCAGGTCTGTCGCGTCCTTCAGGCGCGGATGAGAGAGGTCTTTCGCGGACAGGATGACTTTGCCCGCAGGAATCTGCCAGTCGATCCCGAGATCAGGGTCGTCCCAGGCTATTGCACCCTCCGCCGCGGGCTCATAGAAACGGTCGCACTTGTACTGGATCACCGCCTCTTCCGAGAGTACGCTGAAGCCGTGGGCAAAGCCGCGGGGGATGAAAAGCTGGCGGCGGTTTTCGCCGGACAGGACCACGGCAACATGTTTGCCGAAGGTCGGGCTGCCCCTGCGGATGTCGACCGCAATGTCCAGAACCTCGCCCTTGATGACGCGAAGCAGCTTGGACTGGGCGAAACGGCCGGTCTGGTAGTGAAGGCCTCGGACCACTCCGTATGAGGACTTGCTTTCGTTGTCCTGGACGAAACTCAGGGGCCTTACCGCTGAGGCGAAATCCCTTTCGGAGAAGGACTCGAAGAAGTAGCCGCGGTTGTCGCCGAAGACTTTGGGCTCGACGATCACGACTCCTTCAATATCTGTTTTGATAACGTTCATTTGCGTTTGATGCATTTTTCGAGCGAGTCTCTCCAATAGGGGACTTCGACTCCGAAAGTTTTCCTGACGAGCCCTTTGTCGAGCACGCTATACTGCGGCCGGCGGGCCTTTGTCCTGTAGTCGGAGGACAGGCATGGAATCACGCGGCAGGAGTAGCCGCAGATATCCTTTATCGCCATCGCAAAGTCGAACCAGCTGACCGCACCCTCGCCAGAGAAGTGATACAGGCCGGTCTTGCCGAGCTGGCGGGTGTTGATGATGTGCATGATCAGCCCGGCGAGGTCGGCAGCGCTGGTAGGAGAGCCGACCTGGTCGCATACGACCCGGACTTCTTCGCGCGTGGACATGATCCCGCGCATGGTCGTAAGGAAATTCTTCCCGGCGGGGGAGTAGAGCCAGGCGGTCCTTATAATTATATACTTGCAGCCGGATTTCTGGATGGCTTTCTCGCCCGCGAGTTTGGTGCTGCCGTAGACGCTCCTGGGCGCAGGGGCGACGGTTTCCTTGATGGGGGTGTTCCCTTCGCCGGAGAAGACGTAGTCGGTGGAGATATGGATAAGAGTCGCTCCGACCTCCCTGGCTACCCGCGCCAGGCTTTCAGGGGCATCGCGGTTGATCGCCGCCGCGAACTCCACGTCGTCCTCCGCTTTGTCGACCTGGGTGTAGGCGGCGCAGTTCACGATCACATCTATCTTCTCCCCGCGCACGATTATTTCGAGGGCCTCTTCATTAGTGATGTCCAGGTGAATAGTTTCGGCTCCGGGCATCTCCCCGATGTCGGTGAAAACAAAGCGGTCGGTGCTGTCAGCCGCCAGACGGCGGAGTTCGCATCCGAGATTGCCGTTGGAACCTGTTACCAGAACATTCATAATTGCACAAAAATAACTATTTTTGCGGATAATGGAGCAGAAGCAGACCATATATCTCTACACCGACGGGGCCGCCAGCGGAAACCCGGGTCCCGGAGGCTATGGAATAGTCCTCAAGTGCGGGGATATCCGCAAGGAACTCAGCGGGGGCTTCCGCCTTACCACAAACAACAGGATGGAACTCCTCGCCGTCATCAAAGGCCTGGAGGCAATCAAGTGGGAAAACGCCGCCGTAGAGGTCTACAGCGACTCCACCTACGTAGTGAAGGCGATAACCGAAGGCTGGCTGGACCAATGGGTCGCCAAGTCCTGGAAGAAGGTTAAGAACCCTGATCTCTGGCAGGCCTTCCTTCCGCTCTATAAGAAACACAAAGTGAATTTCCACTGGCTCAAAGGCCACGCCGGCCACCCGGAGAACGAACGCTGCGACCGCCTGGCGGTGGCGGCTTACGGCCAGCCCGGCCTGCCGGCGGACGAAGGCTACGAAGCTACTAAAACATAAACACTATTCTAGAATATGCAGAAAGACAATAAACTCATTGTGGGTATCACACAAGGCGACTCTAACGGTATCGGCTACGAGGTAATCATCAAAGCCCTCAGCGACGAGCGCATCCTGGAGCAGTTCACCCCCGTGGTCTACGGCTCCCCGAAACTCTTCGGTTTCTACCTGAAGACCATACCTGAGATTGAGAACCTCCCCCTGAACAACATTACAGAGGCGAAAGACGCCCAGCCTAAAAAGATAAACATCCTGAACTGCCTGCCTGACAGCACCTACGCCGAGCCGGGCAGCCCCGGTCCGGAGGCGGCCAATTCCGCCATCAAGGCGCTGGACGCCGCCGTCCGCGACATCAAGGCCGGCTCGATCGACGTGCTGGTTACCGGTCCCATCAACAAGAAGTCGGTCTCCATCCAGGGCTTCCAGTTCCCCGGTCACACCGAGTATCTGATGAACCAGTTCGGGGTGAAGGACGTCACGATGCTGATGGTCAGCGACCGCCTCAAGCTCGGAGTCGTCACCGGCCATATCCCCATCAAGGAGGTCCCGGGCGCCATTACGGAGGAGAAGATACTGAGCAAACTCCGCCTCATGAAGGAATCGCTCATCAAGGATTTCGGCTACGACAACCCTACTATCGGCGTCCTCAGCCTCAATCCCCACAGCGGCGACGGCGGCCTGCTCGGAACCGAAGAGCAGGACATCATCATCCCCGCGCTCAAACGCGCTACCGAAGAGGGCATCGAAGCGTTCGGCCCGTTCTCTCCGGACGGTTATTTCGGACTCGGCAAGTATCAGCAGTTCGACGCTACCCTCGCCATGTACCACGACCAGGGTCTCTCGCCCTTCAAGACGATAGCCTTCTCCGACGGCGTAAACTTCACAGCCGGACTGCCGGTAGTCAGGACCTCGCCCGACCATGGAACCGCATACGACATGGCCGGACGCGACATGGCGGACCCGGTCTCGATGCGCTCTGCGATCTTTACGGCCGTGGATATTTTCCGCCGCCGCCAGGCCCACGAAAAGCTGGTCGAAGGCCGTATGATTGACCGTACGCCGGTCGAGGAAGAGCGACCGCAGCGCCCCGACCGTCCGCAGATTGCATAAGTGTCAAATTTTTCATACTTTTGCGCCGATATCTTAAGTCGAACCAAAACCTTTTTTATGGTACTTGGAAATGAGAAAACCATTCGTTATCGCAGCAATGTTGCTGTGCTGCTCTCTTGCGACAGGACAAGAGGCTGACGAACTCGGTGGTAGCAATGCCGAGTTATCCGTTATTGCCAGGGCTGAATACCTCCATGGTGACCCACTCGGCAACTCCTCTCTATATACCCTTCTGGAGGGTAGCATTTCCGACAATCTTTCATACACAGTCTGTGCCCACTGGCTGTCTTCGGATCCCGGTGCGCTCTATGGCGCGACCCTGCATGCGGACGATGTCAACTGGCTTGATCTCGCATATCTTACATATTCGCTCGACAAAGTAGAGCTGTCTCTCGGTAAGGCGGACCTTTGCTGGGGTACCTATGAGATGGACGAATACGACTGGGACGTCCATTATCCCATGGCGACTTCTATCTGGAGCACCCTTCCCA
>JAGCVW010000015.1 GCA_017962165.1 Bacteroidales bacterium
AGAGTACAATTATCCAGCAGTTCCGTGAATTCATCCTTTGTCGGCATACGCCAATCTCCACCAAGAATAACGTGCGCTGGATCGTCTTCCAGATCCAACGTAGACTTGTTGTCCGGAGCTCCCGTTCCTCCCCAATATGAGAACCACGTATTATTGAGACAATACTTTGTGTAACGATAGTCATCACCAACCAGAACAGCCCATTTATACGATGACCTTTCATGCCCTGTCTCTCTACCGGGCTTCCAAATAAGCGGATCAAGACTTGAATAATATGTCTCAACCTCGCCCCAGGCATAATAGTCACCCCACTCCTCGGGTTCTTCCGCGCCAAGGTTGGCATTAGCCCACTTAACAGATAAGCCCAAATCTACTGACTCCATAATAAAAGGCAGTGTTGTAACATCCCATTGCGGACTATCTAACTTCAAACCGTCGATAATTACGAAGGCCTTGTAATAATATTTGGTCTCATAGGACAAATCGGTCAATGTAGCTTGGATTATTCCCTCTGACACAAGATTTGCCGGCAATGTATTATTGAGAGCGCTTTCTTCTGTTCCCCACATAAAGCCATAGGAAATACTCTCGTATAGTACATTCGAAAGGGCGGTAGCCACTTTCAGGACTACAGATGTTTGCTTTATATCTGATTCTGGTATCTCTATATAAGAAAACAACGATTCAGGGGATTGTGTCACAAACGTCTTTATTTCTCCATAATTCTCTTCATCATTCAGACGAATAACACTCCTGAAGCAATAGGTCGTACCTGGTTCAAGGCCGGATATTCCCGCCGAAAAATTGTACTCTGAATTAGAAATAGCGGCTTCCAGAGTTGTGCTGTTGAAAGGTAAGTCTGACGGGGTCTCGGCATATTGGAAACCAACCATAATACCCGGGGAGACTTCGGCCGCAATAACCTTACCATTTAAAACAGCGCTTACCGGTGAGACATTATCAGCATCGAGAGTCGCAACCGGAAGTGGTTCGTCCTCAACGGTCACTGCACACTCGGCGGTCTTGTCTCCGTCGTTAGTGGTAACGGTGATTGTAGCCGTTCCGGGCTTGAGTCCGGTAATCAGGCCTTTCTCAACGGAGGCCACTCTGTCGTTGCTGCTGGTCCATTTGACCGAAGTGTTGGTCGCGTCGGAGGGCGTGATTTCAGCCTTGAGCAACTGAGTTTCACCTATCTTCAAGGAGGTAGAAGACGGGGCGATAGAGACTCCTGTAACGGGGACGAGTTTGGCTACCACCTTTATTGTAATCAGGTCGCTGACTCCCCCGGCAACTGCCGTTATAGCCACCTCGCCCACGGAAAGAGCTTTGACCTTTCCGCCAGCGGACACCATGGCTATATCCTCGTTGGACGACGACCATTTCAAATCCCTATCTGTAGCATTAACGGGCTGAACTGAAGCGGTCAGTTTTACGCTCTGTCCGACGGACAGGGCCTGGTCGCCCTGATCGATGGTGACGGTCCGTACCGGAATAATCGGAGCCTGTATTTCTTTAACGCAGGAAGCCATCACGGCGACCGCGAAGATGCTTATTATGTATTTAATCTTTTTCATAACAGTCTCTTTTTATTCGATAACGGCACGGACAGTAAGCCCATTGGCAAAGGGCCAAAGCATCATATTGGGGTGTTCGTGATAATCGAAGTAATAGCACCATGGCCCGAAATAGTCTCCGTTATTGCTGAGCCCCCGGCTGGACGACCACATGAAACAATCTTCATTCAAGCCTTCAAGGATAATGTCACGACGGTGACCGGCCGCAGGTAAAAATATTGAATTCCCATTGGGGCCTGTCACCAACAGACCATGAACAGTGCCTCTTCGCGCTTTTTCCCACGTACATTGAGTGGTAAGCTCCTGACATTCTTCTCGGGTCGGCATACGCCAGGCTCCGCCAAGAACGACATGAGCCACATCGTCTTCTGGTTCCAAAACTGTTTTTCCGTCCGGCTCGCCAACTCCGCCCCAACGTCCCGCAAACTCTGCCGGACAATACTTTAAATAATATAAACTGTCATCAATTTGCTTGGTCCACTTATAAGACGGATAGTCATACCCTTCTGTTTTCCCGTACTTCCACACCGGAGGATCAAAAAGGCCCGTTCCCGGGGCATAATACGGCTCAACTTCGCCCCAGGCATAATAGTCGCCGTATTCTTCCGGCTCTCCGGCTCCAACATTCATACTCGCCCACCTGACGGAGAGGCCGAGATCAACGCCAGGGATATCAACGGTCGTGAAATCAGCGATATTGGCATAATACTTCCTGCCGTCTATAACGACATAGGCCTTATACCAGTATTTAGTCCTGTAAGACAAGCCCTTGACCGTACCCCAGAATTCAGTTTCCGAGGCCCCGTCGGCGGCAACTGTATGATCGAGAGTGGTTTCGGACTCGCCCCATATAAAGCCGTAGGAGATCTCGTCGTACAAAACATCCGTCAAATCGACAGATCCCCTGAGTGTCGCGCCCTTGGGTTTAAGGTCTTCTTCTGGAGCTGCTTTCGTTGACAAAATCGATCCTATGCCTTTCGTCGTAAACGTCAGCGTCTCCCCGTAATGTTCCCGGCCCTCTACCTGGATGACGCTCCTGTAGCAGTAGGTCTTTCCCGGTTCGAGGCCCGAGACACCAAGCGAAAAATTATAGTCGGCATCTGCGATGACGGCTTCGAGCGTCGTGGCGCTGAAAGGCAGTTCGGCCGGAGATTCAGCATACTGGAAGCCGGCGGAGATCTCCGGGGTTGCGTATGCCAGAATGGCCTGGCCATTCAAAACTGCACTGACCGGCGAGATGTGGTCTGCGCCAACAGTAACAGCCGAATCAAGGACCGCCGGGGAAACTTCAGGCTCTGGCTCCGGCGAAATCGGCGCGGCGTTTACCGTAATCGTTATGGATGCTGACTTCCCGCCGGCCTCGGCAGTAACCTGCGCCGTACCTGCTCCGATTGCGCGGGCGTGGGCGTCGCTTGAGACCATCACTACCGCGTCGTCAGAAGAAGTCCACAACACCGCTCTGTCGTCTGCATCCTCCGGCAGCACGGTCGCGCTTAGAATAACCGTCTCCCCGACGGTCAGCGTCTGATCGGCCTGGCCGATCGTGACGCTCTGAACGGGAATCAATGGCGCTTCCACCTGCTTGCAGGACGCGGCGCAGAAAACCGCTGCGATAGCGAGCAGTTTGAAATAATCGCTGAACAGTTTCATATGTTTGTGTAATTAATAATCTGGTAATCAATTCCTTCGACAAGATAAGACAAATAATGGGAACAGCAAAAAATGATTATTGGCGAAATTCAGAAATAATATTACCTTTGCAGTCCCAATGGGGTATTAGCTCAGTTGGTAGAGCGTTAGGTTCGCAATCTAAAGGTCACGAGTTCGATCCTCGTATGCTCCACAAAAATCGCAGGCAGAAGCCTGCTTTTTTTGTGGGGCATGGCCTATCTCGAATGAGGGGGCGGACCCCCTCAAACTCCCCTGCCTTAATAAAAAAAGTCCAGTCGCATGCGACCGGACTTTTTTGTGGAGCATAGCCTCCAAATTATTTCTTCTTGAGGGCGGCGCCGTGCATGCTCATACCGTAGTAGAGATTGATGCCGTCGCGGTAGACGAAGAACTCCCAGTCATAGGAGATGGTGTTTTCGGAAAGCCACTCTGTAGGTTCGAGGGTCGCCGGGTCATACTCCGAGAAAGTATATACCGCTTCTGCGGCAATCTGCTCATATTTCATGGAGCTGTACTCCTTCTCTAATGTAATAGTCATCTGCGTGCCGCTCAGGGAGAGAGTTCCTGTATCTTTCATTACATACAGTCGCTCTGTAGTCTCCTGAGTCGCCTGATTATAGTCATAGTGTGACTCCAAAGAGTACAAGGTAAATCTGTTGCCGTCAACGATAAGGCGAACGCCAAGAGTTCCGTCGGCGTCGCGTCCTTCCCACTCGCCCTGGAGATCGGACTGGGAAACGCTCTTGTCGGCATGCATTTCATTCTTGTCGTCGGACATGAACACCAGCATGTTTCCGTCACCCTGCATGAACCAGTCGTTTTCTACGCCCCAGATCAGGAAGCGCGCTTCCTGGACGTAAATAGTGGCCGTGCGGGTTTTGGGGCGGTCTTTGGTATATTCTGCATCGGTCTTTGCCCACTCGCTTCCCTCAGCGTGACCGGGCACACCGTCAATCCAGTCGGTCTCTATCTCCCAGAAGTCGGAAATGTTCATGGTGATGACGTTCCCGGTGATGGTGTAGGTTCCGGTGTCTTTCATGCCGGTGATTCCACCGTACTCCCAGGTGTATTTACCATTCTTTTCGAAGGTCGCAATAATAGGATGATAGTCCTCTCCAACCATATACCATGTGGTACTGGTGAGCATGGAATCGTCGACTGATCCGTTGCCTTCATCCGTACAGGAAACCGCTAAAAGCGCGAATGCGGCAAGGGCTGCAAGTAAGATCTTTTTCATAAGGTTAATTTGTATGTACCGCAAATATATGGATAAAAAATGGTATCTTCGCATGAATTAAAACAAACAACTATGCTTGCAACTATTTTAGGTATTCTCGTACTGATCGCCGACATCTGGTGCATCATCGACATTCTCAAGAAGAAGCAGGACGCTCTCAAGAAGATCCTCCTCATAGTTCTCGTGCTCGTATTCCCCGTGCTGGGCGCCATCCTCTACTACTTCTGGCTCAGGCACAAAGTCTAGTGAAAATACTTGCTTTAATCGACCCGCAGAATGATTTCATCGACGGGTCGCTTGGCGTAAGTTATGCCAAGTGGGCCGGTGCGCTCGAATACATCAAAGGACTACTGGCGGACGGAGGCTACGACAAGGTCGTCATGACCAAGGACTGGCATCCGGCGGACCACTGCTCGTTTGCCCCGCAGGGAGGACCGTGGCCCCCACACTGTGTGGCCGGGACTCCCGGTGCGGAACCGTTTTGGATGCTGTCAAAAGCTGCAGACCAGACCATCCTCAAAGGCCAGGATCCCTCGAAAGAAGAGTACGGAGTGGACCTGCTTGCAGGAGCCGCGGACGACCGCGTCGAGATAGACGTCGTGGGCCTGTGCTACGACTACTGCGTGGCGAACTGCGCCAAGATGACCTCGGAGGCGCATCCGAACGCAAAGGTCCGCGTCCTCGCCCGGGGCTGCGTCGCGATTGACCCGGCCGCCGTGCCCGATTTCGGAAAGGCCACCCTCGCCTGATGAGGCTTAAGCTCTCAGTCCTTTTCCTTCTTATCCCGTCTCTTGCCTTTGCGCAGCTAACGAGGCTGGACAGCCTTTCGATGGCCTCGGTCGATACTCTCGACGCCGCCATCATCCGCGACGAGAAAACCATACGCGAAATCGTCACCCAGACGAGCCTGCAGCGCATCGACGGCTCGCAGATCGGGCGCAATTTCGCCGTGCTCGGCACTCCCGATCTTATCAAGACCCTTCAGTTGATGCCCGGCGTGTCGGGCGGAACCGAACTGTCGTCCGGCCTGTATGTGCGCGGAGGCGACGGCTCAGACAACCTGTTCCTTCTGGACCAGGTCCCGATGTACCAGATCAGCCACTTCGTCGGGATGTTCTCTTCGTTCAACACGGACGTCATCGACTATGCCGACTTCTACAAAGGCGGCTTCCCCGCACGCTTCGGAGGACGGCTCTCGTCGGTAGTGGACGTTGGCGTGAAGGACGGTGATTTCGAGCACTGGCACGGCACGGTCTCCATGGGCCTGGTCGACGGCCATTTCCAGATCGAAGGTCCGCTGATCCCCGGCAAAACCTCGATCAATTTCGGAGCGCGCCGTACGTGGACCGACATAGTCAAGAGCGTCGCCATGCTCTTCATCAAGAACCCCACAACCGAAGAGATGGCGGGCAAGACCCACTACGACTTCGGCGACTTCAACCTCAAGCTCGTCCACAAATTCTCGCCGGTAAGCAAGCTTTCATGGTCGAGCTACTACGGCCAGGACCTGCTCAAGGCGGTCCTTCTCGTCACCCAGCGCGAAGACGACTCCTCTACCAAGGCCGACCTGGACTTCAACCTCAAATGGGGCAACATCCTCAGTACTCTGACCTGGGATCGCCAGTGGACCGAAACCTTCGACATGGAGGCGTCGCTCTTCTACACCAACTACACGAGCAGGATGAACGCCGTCATCGACGCCCTCATGGTCATGAAAGACGACGAGGGCAACACCTCCAGCATGGGCCTCAACCTCTACGAGAAGAACCTCTCGCGCGTGTACGACATCGGTGCCAAGGTCAATTTCTACAGCAAGCGCTGGGAGGGGCATCACCTCCGTTTCGGCGGCAACGGCGTGCTCCATACCTATGATCCTACGCGCGACGAGGGTCTGGTCGTGAAGATGAACGGGCTCAAGTCCTACGAGAACACCGACGCGCAGAACAAGCATTACCTCGGCGGCGAACTGGCGGCCTATGCCGAAGACGAGATTACCCTCGGCCGGCAGTGGCGCCTGAACCTGGGCGTGCGCGACGCCCTATACATAGTCAGCGGCAGGGCATACAACCGGCTCGAACCGCGCGCCGCTGTCAAGTTCATGGCCACGGATTACCTTGACTTCAAGGGCTCATACTCGGCCATGAACCAGTTCGCGCACCAGGTTTCGGCTGTCTACATCGACCTGCCGACCAACCTCTGGATGCCCTCGACAAAGAAGATACAGCCCATGCACTCCGACCAGTGGGTGCTGGGCGGAACCCTCAAACTTCCCGTCGGCGTCACGGTCGACGTGGAGGCATTCTACAAGACCATGGCCCACCTCTACGAATACACCGGCACCAATGCTCTCCTGCCGCAGATCAACCGTTGGGAAGAGATGTTCGAAGAGGGCCTCGGCCGGGCTTACGGCGCGGAGTTCAGCGTCGAATATGAGCACAAGGGGCTCAAGGCCTCGGCCTACTACACCCTGTCGAAGAGCGAGCGCCTGTTCCCGACCTTCAACTACACCTGGTATCCCGACCGCTTCGACAACAGGCACAAGATTACCCTTATGGCCTCATACCGCTTCAACCAGAAGTTCGAACTCTACAGCGCCTGGCTATACCACACCGGTAACCGTTTCACCGGCAAGACCGGCGTCATCTGGGAGGGCGACTGGGACCTCGGATATGAACTCTACGGTTCGCCCAACAACTTCTCGCTGCCGCCATACCACAGGCTCGACGTGGGTCTGAACTTCCACAAGAAGACCCGCCATGGGAACGACGCCACCTGGACAATCAGCGTCTACAACGCCTACAACCATGTCAACCCCATGTTCGGCTTCACCGAAGAAAGCGAAGGCCGCATGGTCGGCGTGGCATGGGGCATAGTCCCTATTATCCCCACCATCAGTTATTGTCTTAAGTTCTGACGCGCCATGAAAAAGTATACCGCCATCGCCATTTTGCTTGCAACGCTTGGGCTCTGCTCTTGCGAAGAGCGCTTCGAACTTGAAGGGGTCAATGGAGAGCCGCGCATGTTCGTCGAGTGCTACGCCGGCCTGACCGACACGACCTATGTGAGGCTGTACAAGGCCATGCCCGTCAATGCCAAGGCCTCTGACGGCGACGATTTTACCCTTAAGCGCATGGAGTTCAAGGTCAACGGGGCGCCGCTGACCCTCCACCGCGATGAAATCTCGCTCTTCTGGACTCCTGACCCGATACCCGGAGGGTCGGAAATATCCATCACGGTCGAGACCAAAGAGGCGCCCAAAGTCATTGCCAGCAGCACCGTGCCCGCCAAAACGGCGTTCTCGGTCGACGCCTCGGTCATGGTCCTGCCGCCCATCCTGGACGAGGACATGCTTTCCTACATATGTTTCAAGCTGAAATTCCCGGGCGGCGTCGCTCCCACCGACCATTTCGGCGTCTCCATCCTGGAGTATGACCAAATCCACCGCGACGACGGTTCTGAGGATACCGATTATACCTTCTCGCAGGCCCCCACATCGGTCACAGTCGGCGAAATCAATCTGGGGGACATGGCCACCGAAGACTTTATCGAGAGCCGACGTCTTTCTGTCCTGGGCTACAACGGGGCCATAAATTATGCCGCCTGCAGCGGTGAGGAATTCCCGGACGGAGAGGTCAACGCCTACATGATGTACTCGGGCTACGAGCCGACCTGGAAAGAGTACAAGTGGGATGACGAGGGCGAGGAGATAATCGACTCGGTCACGGTCACCCGCACCACACGCTTCCAGGTCCAGGTTCTCAAGTTTGCCGACGAAAGTTTCGGCTACCTGAACTCAGTCTACAACCGCCAGACGAACTACTTCTCCATGCTCGGCTTCAGCCCGCCCACCATCGCCTACACCAATGTCTCCGGCGGCTACGGCGTCCTCGGCGGCATCTCCCTGAGCGAAAGCGACATCATCGACGCCGCGGATTTGCTATAAGTGTGCTGCCGACTGTATTACTTCTCCCAGCGTGGGATGGGCGTGGATGATGGCCTGAAGGTCGGCGAGAGTTGCGCTACGGGCGAGCAACGCGGTTATTTCCTGAATAATGTCTGCTGAGTGGGGGCCAAAGAGGTGGCAGCCCAGAAGGGCGCCGTCTTCCTCGCGGACCACTATCTTGCAGAAGCCTTCGGCCTCGTCCATCGACACGGCCTTACCGTTGGCGCGGAACTGCGACTTGAGGCATTTCACCGGAATTCCGGCAGCCTTGGCGTCATCCTCGGTCATGCCGACAGCGGCGGCTTCGGGCATGGTGAACACGGCGGCCGGGACGAGATCGAAGCGGATATTGTCTTGCTCGCCGCAGATGTGGTTCAGCGCACGGAGGCCATGGAAGGTGGCGGCATGGGCGAGCATCATTCCGCCGACGATATCGCCGATGGCGTAGATGCCTGGCACGCTGGTCTGCATGTTCGCATCGACGACAATCCCGCGGCGGGTGGTTTCGATCCCAAGGTCGGCGAGGTTAAGCGACTCGAGGTTGGGGCGGCGGCCGACGGCCATAAGGACCGTGTCGCCCTCGACCGACTGTTCTGCGCCCTTCAGCTGGAACGACACGGTCAGCCCGCCGTCGGCCCTGGCGATTCCTGTTACCTGAGCAGCTGTTTCGATTTTGATGCCGCGCTTACCCAGCGCAAGCTTGAGCCTTTTCGCGAGATCGGTATCGAACCTCGGAAGTATTGTCGGAGCATATTCCAGGACCGTTACTTCGCTGCCGAAACTCTTGAAAATGGATGCGAATTCAAGGCCTATCACGCCTCCGCCTATGACGACAAGGCGTTTCGGGACCTCAGTCAGTTCCAGTATTTCTTTCGAGGTAACCACTCCGGGCAGATCCGCGCCCGGGATGGGAAGTGATGCCGACACCGAACCGGTAGCAATTATAATCTTATCACCGGAGTATTCCGCGCCGTCGACCACTACTGTATGCGCGTCTTTTAGCACAGCTTTGCCTTCAACGACGGTTATCAGCTTGTTCTTCAGAAGTTGGGCGATTCCCTCGCGCAGCTGGGCCACGACGGCCTCTTTGCGCTCGGCGACCTTCGCGAAATCGAATTCCGGAGCTTCGGTAATGCCCAAAGCCTGAGCCTTCGAGAGGCCCTCGATGAGTTCCGCGTAATGGCAGAATGTTTTAGTCGGAATACATCCTTCGTTCAGGCAGGTCCCGCCGAGCGGACCGCCCGCAACCAGAACTACTTCAATGCCTCGTTTCGCTGCTGCCACCGCGGTCTCGTAACCGCCTGGCCCTGCTCCGATGATGATTATTTTCATATGGTTATTTATGCTCGATGACTGAAGGGTGTGCCCCCGGAGACCGCTGTCGCTCGAGCGACGCTGCGCGTCCGTGAGCGACCCTGTCCGGGCAAAAAGCGGCTCCGTGGGCACACCCTTTCAGTCAAATTTTAATATTGGATTACGTGCGGCGGCGGTTTCATCCGGGCGTCCGATGGGCGCGAGGTGCGGCGCGCAGTGGAGGATGTCCGGATCCTCGGCCGCCTCGCGCGCAATCTTGTGCATCACGTCTATGAACTCGTCGAGCGTCTCCTTCGACTCCGTCTCCGTGGGCTCGATCATGAGAGCCTGGTGGAAGAGCAGAGGGAAGTAAATCGTCGGGGCATGGTAACCGTAGTCGAGCAGGCGCTTGGCAACATCGAGCGTAGTTGCGCCGGGCTTACCGGTCGCGGATCCGTCGTCGATCAGTCCGTCGTACACGAATTCGTGTTTGCAGACCGACGGGATGGGGAGCTTGTACGCGTCCTTGAGGCTTTCCTTGATGTAGTTGGCCGCGAGGGTCGCGTATTTGCCGGCGAGCTTGATTCCCTGCCGGCCGAGCATCAAGATGTATGCGTAAGCGCGCACGATCACGCCGAAATTGCCCATGAAAGCGGATACCTGGCCAGCTGCCGTCTCCGCAGAGCGCACGACGGTGAACCTGCCGTCCGGGAGCTTCTCGACACGGGGCGCGGGAAGGAATCCGGCCAGCTTTTCGCAGACGCCGACCGGGCCGCTGCCGGGACCGCCTCCGCCGTGGGGCGTGGAGAAGGTTTTGTGCAGGTTGATGTGCATCACGTCGAAGCCCATGTCGCCGGGGCGAACCATTCCGAGCAGCGGGTTCATGTTCGCGCCGTCGTAGTAGAGCAGGCCGCCGCAGCCATGGACCAGTTCCGCGATCTCGCGAATGTCCTTTTCGAACAGGCCGAGCGTGTTGGGGTTGGTCATCATGATGCCGGCGATGTCGGGGCCGAGCAGCGGCTTGAGCGATTCCACGTCGACCAGGCCGTTCGCGCCAGATTTCACCTCGACGATCTCAAGGCCGCAGACCGCCGCCGAAGCGGGATTTGTGCCGTGGGCGCTGTCGGGGACGATGATTTTCGTGCGGGCGAGGTCGCCGCGGCTCATGTGGTAGCTGCGTATGACCATCAAGCCGGTAAGTTCGCCGTGGGCGCCTGCGCAGGGGTTGAGCGTGAAGCGCTTCATGCCGGTGATGGTGGAGAGAGCCTTGTCCATCTCGTAGTAAACCTCGAGCGCGCCCTGGACGGTGTCGGCCGGCTGCAGGGGATGGAGCCCCTGGAACGCGGGCATGGCGGCGATTTCTTCGTTGATCTTGGGGTTGTACTTCATCGTACAGCTGCCAAGCGGGTAGAAACCTGTGTCCACGCCGAAGTTCATCTGCGAGAGGGCGGTATAGTGACGGGCTACGTCGACCTCCGTCACCTCCGGCAGGACTGCCGGTTCGGTGCGCATCAGGCCGGCGGGGATGTTGGCCTTGGGACAGCCGTTGTCAGGAAGGGTATAGGCCGCGCGGCCAGGCTTTGAAAGCTCGAATATCAGTTTGTCGTAGTATTTCATAGCCTATGCCTCCTTTATTGTTGCGACGAGAGCGTCGATTTCTTCCTTGCTGCGTTTTTCGGTGACGCAGAAGCTGGCATAACCTTCCTCCGTGGGGAGGGCGGCGAAGAAGCCTGCCGCCGTGAGCTTGGCGTTAAGGGCTTTAAGGTCGACCAGCGGCCTTAGGACGAACTCCTTCAGGAAGGGCTTGTCGGGGAAAACCGGCTCGAACTTGCCGGTTTTCAGCAGCTCATTGAAAAGATAATGTGCGCCGGCAGTCGATTTTTCGTTGACTTCGCACATGCCCTTCGGACCCATTACCGAGAGGTAGATTGTAACGAACAGGGCCATGAGCGACTCGTTCGAGCAGATGTTCGAGGTTGCCTTCTCGCGGCGGATGTGCTGCTCGCGGGCCTGCAGGGTCAGGACGAATGCGCGCTTGCCGGATGCGTCGGCCGTCTGGCCGACTATGCGTCCGGGCAATTTGCGCATGTAGTCCTTGAGGCAGGCCATGAAGCCGACGGACGGGCCGCCGAAACTCATAGGGATGCCGAGACTCTGGCCATCGCCCACTGCGATGTCCGCGCCCCATTCGGCCGGGGTCTTGAGAGCCGCCAGCGCGGACGGGTCGCAGTACTCCGCCAGGACCGCGCCCGCTTCGTGGAGCGCGTCGGCAAAGCCCGTGAGGTCTTCGATGATGCCGTAACGGTTGATCGAAGGGACAATCGCGCCGGCGACATCGCCCTTCGCTATGAGCGCCTTGAGCGAATCAAGCGAGGTCCGTCCGCCGTCCAGATCAATCTCTTCGATGACTGTACCGTAGTATTTGGCGTAGGTCTTAATGACCTCGATTACATTGGGCAGCAGGCCTTTCGAAACAAGTACCGTGTTCTTTTTCTTCGCGCAGGCGACGGCCATCCTCATCGCCTCGGCGGCGGCGGTAGGGCCGTCGTACATGGAGGCGTTGCTGACGTCCAGTCCGGTGAGGTTGCAGATCATGCTCTGGTACTCGAAAATGTAGCGGAGCGTGCCCTGCGAGATCTCGCACTGGTAGGGAGTGTAGGCCGTAAGGAATTCCGAGCGCGAGAGGAGGTTCGGGACTATCGCCGGAGTGTAGTGGTCATAGGAACCCTGGCCGACGAACACCTTGAGTTTGGGATTCTTTGCGGCCAGCGCCTCAAAAAGGTCGCGGACTTCCTGCTCCGACTTGGAGTCCGGCAGGTCATACCCGCCCTTGAAGATAAAATCGGCAGGCACGTCGGCATAGAGGTCCTCCATGGAGGAAACCCCTATCCGCTCGAGCATCTGCCGAATATCTTCCTCGGTGTGGGGAAAATAAGGGAAAGTGCTCATTGTTACTTTGCTATCTCTGCGTAGGCTTTTGCGTCCAACAGGTCTTCGAGTTCGGCTTCGTCGCTCATCTCGACCTTGATGATCCAGGCTGCGTAGGCGTCTTCGTTGATGAGCTCGGGCGCGTCTTCAAGTTCGGAATTTACCTCGACGACCTTGCCGGACACGGGCGAATAGAGTTCGCTGGAGGCCTTCACGCTCTCGAGGGCGCCGAAATCCTCTCCCTTCTCCACCTCGTCGCCTTCGTCAGGCATGTCGACATAGGTAATGTCGCCCATTTCCGCCTGAGCGAAGTCGGAGACTCCGATAACGGCAATGTTTCCTTCAACTTTGACCCATTCGTGGGACTCGCTGTAGAGCAATCCTTCTGCAATCTTTGACATAGTATCTTATTTTTTGTAGTTAGTCTGATAGAAACGCTTCTTGATGACTTCGCCGGGGAAGACTTTCTTGCGGATGCGGATATTGAGTTTGGTCCCAAGGGCGCTGTAGGCCTTGTCCACCAGGGCGAAGCATATGCTCCTGTCGAGCGAGATGCTGTGGTAGCCGGTGGTGACTACGCCCACTTCCGTTCCGTCTTCGAGTTCAACGGGGTAGCCCGCGCGCGGGATGGCACGGTCGAATATCTCGATGCCGACGATTTTCTTCGGCGTCCCGTCCGCCTTTTGCGCAGCGATTGCTTCCTTGCCGATAAACTCGTCCTTGTCGAGCTTGCAGAACATCGACAGGCCAGCGACGACCGGGGAGATTTCGGGCGAGAGCTCGTCGCCGTATAGAGGCAGGCCAGCCTCGAAGCGCAGGGTGTCGCGGCAGCCCAGGCCGCACGGAGTCACGCCAGCCTTGATCAGCCTGTCCCAAATGTCCTGCGTTCCTTTTATATCTGTATACAGCTCGAAACCGTCTTCGCCGGTGTACCCGGTGCGGCTGATTATCAGGCGCGCGCCGTTCCACTTGCCTTCGGCATATTTATAGAAGCCTATTTCGGGAGCGTTCGTCAACTTCAGGACTTGGGCGAGAGTCTTCTCGGCCTCGGGGCCCTGTATTGCTACCTGGCCCCATTTCTCCGACTGGTTGTCGATCTTTACATCGAAACCCTTCGCGTTTTTGAGCATCCAGTCCACGTCCTTCTCGATATTGGAGGCATTCACCACCGCCAGGAAATGGTCGGGCTCGAACTCGCGGTAGACGATCAGGTCGTCGACCGTTCCGCCGTCGGGATAGAGCATCATCCCGTAAAGCGCCTGACCGGGCTTGCTCGTGCGGATGTCGTTCGTGAAGATGTGGTTGATGTATTTTTCCGCGTCAGGGCCGCTGATAAACACTTCTCCCATGTGGGACACGTCGAAAACTCCGACTTTTGTGCGCACCGCGATATGTTCTTCTGTAATACCGGAATACTGAATCGGCATGTCGAAGCCCGCAAACGGACTCATCTTCGCTCCGAGGGCGACATGGCGGTCGTGCAGGCAGGTTAATTTGATGTTCTCCTCCATTTACAGGTCTGGTTTATTATAGTTTTCAAATTTAGTGATTTTTTCGATATCCTCGGCGGTGAGTTTCAGTTCTCCGTCGCAGAAGCGGTCTTCGAAGTAGCGGCGGAGTTCCGTGGGGGTGAGGGCGAAGCCGAGGGACTTAAGGTTGACGACGCGCTGACGGACCGACTCGACTCCGTGCTTTCCCAACTTTTCTTCCGAGGGGGTGGTCGCTTTCTCGAGGACGGAGAAATCGAGGTCAACGAGCATTGTGCCGTGGACGATGGTCGCATTGGGGAGGGCATGGCAGGCGTTGCCCGAAACCTTACGCCCGCCGACGAGGATGTCATTGTGCTCGGTTCGGACGGCATCGAAGCCAAGGTCCCTTAATGCGTCTGCCACCTTTTCGAGAAAGCCGGCGAAAACAGCCTCGACTCCAGTGTCGGGAGTAATGTACGAAAGCATGACGTTGCCCTCGTCGGAATAGACGCAACCGCCCCCGCTCTTCCTTCGGACGACGGTGATTCCGTGCTCACGGCAATAGTCCAAGTTCACCTCGTTCTCAATGACCTGGTTGCGGCCGCAGATGACGGTCGGGGGCGACTGCCACGTAAAGAACAACTCCTCGCTCGCGGTGCGGGCAAGATACTCTTCCACGGCCAGGAAGAAAGCCAGGCGGCTGGGGGCGCCATCCGGAATCACGACCTTTTTCATGCCAGACCGGAGACAAAGAAGCCGACGGCATAGGCGGGCACGCCCGACATCAGCTCGCGCTCGAAATGGTTGTCTAGCGAAGCCCGTATGCCTTTGCGGCCGGGGTTTTTCACTGCGAAGAGCTTCATCGCCTTGGAATTGCCGTTCTGCCGGGGCATCACCTCTACCGGGATAATCAGCGACGGCTCCTGGACCACGAAGTCGATAGAGACGGTAGAGCCCTGGACGCCGTAATAGCAAACAGGCGATCCACGGCGGACGAACTGGCCCAGAACAAGCATCTGGAGGAAGGCCCGGTTGAAACCGTCGAACACCTCGTCGCCGACAAGCATGCGAGCCGGATCGATTCCGCCAAGGGCCGCGGCAAGACCCGGATCAAAGGGGTAGACCTTGAAGGCCTTCCTGTCCTGGAAGAACTCTATGGGCATAGAGACCGTGCCGAGTTTATGGACCTTATAGACAAGTCCCGCGCGCACGAGCCAGGCGAAAGAACTCTCATAGTCTTTGAGGCGGGCTCCATCCTTCAGCTTCGAGAGGTTGAACTTCTGGTTCTCCTCCAGCAACTGGCCCATGAAGGAGCGCCAGATTGCGGTGATCTCATCTATGTGGCGCCTGGGGGCAAAGCGGAGAATGTCGTTTTCGATAGCGGTAAGAAGGTCATTCTGGACTGCGCGGACGGCGGCAGGGCCCTTCCCTTCAGCAAACGCCAGAACCGCCTGTGGCATGCCTCCGCAGAACAGATATTCCTTCAAGAACTGATTGTAACGAGGAAGCAGAGAACCGATAGCTCCCCAGTCGCATGCGCGAAGGAGACCGGCCATATTGTCATTCCCAAGGGCAGTCAGGAACTCGTCAAAGGTCAAAGGAAGTATTCTGAGTGTATCTATAGAGCCTGTTCGCGTAAGTTCATCTATTTTAACTTCGGCCTTTGGACTTGCTGCCGGAAACCCGCAAACTATGATGTCGAAACCGAAATCTGACTCCACAAAGTCAGGCAAAACGTTCAAAGCGTCGGGGCAAGCCTGTATTTCATCCCAAATCAGGAGGGTGTCACCAGGGGTAACGTCTACCTTGGAGAGTGACGAAATCTCACGGAGCACACGACCCGCCTCCGGCTCGTTAAAAAACACCGTTTTATAGTCCGGATTTTCCTCGAAATTGAAGTAAATTACCTGCTCGTATTCGGTTTTTCCGAACTCTTTTACAAGATAAGTCTTACCGGATCGGCGAGGCCCGTAGACCAACAGGGGTTTGTGGAATTTTTTTGCTTTCCACTCTAACAATTCGTTATAAGCAGTCCTTTTCATCAAGCGGGAGTATCGTTAAGGCAAATTTACATTTTTTCTAACGACTTTCAAAGAATATAGCACTTTTTTGAGAAGAATTAGAAGAGAAATCAACACTAATTTAAAGGACCATATTCCTAAAATTGTTAAAGAATAGCCCTGTGAGCAGAAAGACTTATTGGAAAAGAAGCGCAAGGAGAGCGCTTGCGGACGCCGGTAGAGCCTGATTATTTGACCGCCTGATACCTCAATCCGAGCGATTTGAGCTGGGCGATAAAGTCTGAACAGACCGCGACGCTGAACTTTTTGGAGTTCATCTCCACATTCCACTTGTGTTTGGGGCTGACGATGACGATTACAAGGGGCGTCGGGCCCTTGAAAGCCTTCACCGACTTAAGGAATTCTTTTCGGAATTGTGACGTAATTAAGTCCTCATTCACGTAGACCTTCAAGGCGCGCAAAAGCGACTCGTTTACGTTGCCGAGCATGGTAATATCGAGAATTCTGAGCTCGAACTCTTCGGGAGACTTGTCTCCGGGCTCTTTCTTGCCGCGGAAGCGCGGTTTGACCTCTCCCGTCACATAAACCGCTTGATGAAGCTCAAGTTTGGGCCTGAAAGCGTCGACATTTTTCCCGTAAAAAGTGAGGGTATATGGGCCGGAATAATCCTCGATCGTTGCTTTCAGCGAGGGGTTCCCATTGCGGGTTGTGCCGACTTCAATGGCGGTAACAATGCCGCCCATGGCCACTTTAGAGCCCTTCTGTTCGGCATTTGCCTGTGCGACCAGGTCGCCGACAGTAGCCAGCTCGCAGTTGGTGAAGGTCTCCATCTCAAAGGAGTAGCGGTCGAGCGGGTGTGACGAAAGGAACATGCCAACGATCTCCTTCTCTTTCTGGAGCAGAGGGAGCTGGTCTTCATAGGCGGGAGCCGCCGGCATCTCGGGTCTGACGGGCATCAACTCCTCTGCTTCTCCGAAGAGAGAGACGCTGTTGTCCAGCTTGTCGTTCTTGTAAAGTTCAGCATAGCGGACCAGTTCGTCGATAAAGAGATCTCCGCTGGCGCCTGGCAGGAAGAACTGCGTGCGCTTATATCCAAATGAATCGAACGCACCTGCGTAAACCAGCGACTCAAGCGGTTTGCGGCCTACAGGGGCGTTATTCTTGGGATCCTGGCCGTTGTACTCTGCCATCCTCTCCACAAAATCCCACACGTCCTTGAAAGGGCCGCGCTCGCCCCGCTGCCTTACGATGGAGTCCACGATATTGGAGCCGAAGCCCTTCATGCCGCCGAGACCGAAACGGATATCGCCCGCCTTATTGACGGTGAAACTGGCGTCAGACTCGTTGATATCGGGGTTAAGGACTTTAATTTTATGGAGCTTGCAGTCCGCCATGATCTTCTTGATCTCGTCCATGTCGGAGAGATTGCAGGAGAGATTGGCGGCAAGGAATTCGGCCGTATAGTGGCATTTGAGCCAGCCTGTCTGGTAGCTGACCCAGGCGTAGCAGGTGGCGTGGGACTTATTGAAAGCGTACTGGGCGAACTTCTCCCAGTCCTTCCAAATCTTATCGAGGGTCTTCTCGGGATGACCGTTGGCGATACCGCCGCTCATGAACTTCTCCTTGAGCTCCATCATCACGTCAATCTGCTTCTTGCCCATGGCCTTGCGGAGCGTATCCGCCTGGCCTTTGGTGAAGTTCGAGAGCTTCTGGGACAGGAGCATCACCTGCTCCTGATACACCGTAATTCCGTAAGTATCAGTCAGATACTCCTCCATCTCCGGCAGGTCGTACTCGATGGGCTTGAGGCCCTGTTTGCGGTCGACGAAGTCTGGGATGTAGTCCATAGGGCCCGGGCGGTAGAGGGCGTTCATAGCGATAAGGTCCTCGAAGCGCTCGGGGTGCAGCTTCTGAAGCCATGTTTTCATGCCCTCGGATTCGAACTGGAACACCACGGTAGTGTCGCCGCGCCCGTAGAGTTCGAGCGTGGGTTTATCGTCGATGGGGATGGCTTCGATGTCGATATCGATGCCATGGCGGGCCTTGATATTATCCAGCGTTTTGTGGATGATCGACAGGGTATTGAGCCCCAGGAAATCCATCTTGAGCATGCCGACGCTCTCGATATAATGGCCGTCGTACTGCGATGTCCATACGTCCAGGCCCGTTTCCTTATCCTTCGAAAGGCAGATGGGGATGTTCTCCGTAAGATCACTGGGACCGATGATGGTGGCGCAGGCGTGCTGACCGACCTGGCGGATGGTTCCCTCCAGCTGGCTGGCGTACTTAAGAACCTCCTTGTTGAGTTCGGAGCCGTTCTCCAGCTCGTTCTTCAGGTCCGGTACCAGGCGGAAACAACTGCCCAAGGTGACCTTCACGTCGGTGTCTTCCTTGCCGACCTGAAAGATCTTGCCGTCCTTCTCGACCTTCCTGAAACCGGGCTTGAGCTCATCCAGTTTAGGGTTGAAGGGGTATTCCTTTTCGATCTTCTCGGACAGGCGGTCGGGCACCATCTTGCTGAGCCTGTTGGATTCGTCGATGCTTACGTGGCTTATGCGGGCGACGTCCTTGATCGCGCCCTTGGCCAGCATGGTTCCGAAAGTAATTACTCTGGACACATGGTCTGCCCCGTATGTGTTCTCCACATATTCGTGGGCGGCGGTCAGGTTCTCGAAGTCGACGTCGATATCCGGCATGTTGATACGGTCCGGATTGAGGAAACGCTCGAACAGGAGCTGGTACTTTATGGGGTCCAGATTGGTAATCCAGAGGCAGTACGCGACCACCGAACCTGCTGCAGAACCACGTCCGGGGCCTACGAGATAGCCCATGCGGCGCGAGGCGGCGATATAATCCTGGACGATGAGGAAGTAGTCCGGAAAGCCCATGAAGGAGATGGTCTTGAGCTCGAACTCAATCCTGGATTTCTGCTCTTCTGTCAGGACCTCGCCGTAGCGCTTGCGCGCACCCTCATATGTCAGATGGCACAGATAAGCCACAGACGTGCAGAAATCGTCTCCTCGATACTCCTTGCTGACTATTTCGCCGGTTTTCTTGTCCTTGACAATCGAATATTTGCCGTTCTCGATGATGTCCGCGTATTTTTCGAGATAGAAATCGCGGTTGGCGAGGAACTCGGGGTCGATCTTGAACTTCGGGAGAATAGGCGGACGGTCAATCTTGTATTGCTCCACTTTGCCAGCCACCTCAAGGGTGTTGTCTATCACCTCCGGGTGCTCCGGGAACAGGTCGCGCATCTCCGACTCGCTCTTCAGGTACTCCTGCTGGGTATACCTGATGCGGTCGGGATCGTCGATGTCGTTGTTCATCGTAAGGCATATGAGGCGGTCGTGGACGGGGCCGTCTTCCTTCATCAGGAAGTGAACGTCGTTGGTGGCGATTACTTTCGTCCCAGTCTCCTGCGCGAGCTTGAAGATGGCGTCCGTGACTTTGAGCTGCTCCCTGTACACGTCGGGGCTGAGGCCGGGGACCTCGGTTTTGTGGAGCATCACCTCAAGGTAATAGTCGTCGCCGAACACCTTCTTATGCCAGGCGATGGCGGCACGGGCCGCATCCATGTCGTCCGCCAGAATGGCCCTGGAGACCTCTCCGGCAAGGCAGGCCGAGCTGCAGATGAGGTTTTCGTGGTATTTCTCCACAATTTCGTGACTCACGCGCGGACGGTAGTACATACCCTCTATGTGCGCGGTCGACACTATCTTCATCAGGTTCTTGTAGCCCGCATAGTTCTTGGCCAGAAGGATGAGGTGGTAGTAACGTTTGTGGTCGTTGTCCTTGAGGTGGTGGTCGTAGTGGCGCGTGACGTAGATTTCGCAGCCGATGATGGGCTTTACGATCTGGTTGCCGTCGGCGTCTTTATTGCTCTTGTCGTCGGCCCAGCGGAAGAACTCCTTCACTCCGTACATGTTGCCATGGTCGGTAATCGCGACGGCGGGCATGCCCAGCTCCCTGGCGCGCGCGAACAGCTTCTTGATGCTGGTCAGGCCGTCAAGGATCGAATACTGGGTGTGGAGATGGAGGTGTACGAAGCCCATACGCTACCAGCCTTGTGCCTTGAGGGGCAATTCTACTCCGTCGGGGGTTACCAGGACGGCGCCCGCTTCCGGCTGGGCGAGATGGCCGATAATGTCGAAGGTCTGGAAGTCCTTGCGGAACTGGTCGAACCGGTCAAGGGGCACCACATACAGGAGGTGGAAGTCTTCCCCGCCGTTCATGGCAGCCGAAACGGGATCCAGGTTCAGTTCGCGTCCGAGGTCGAAACTGCCGCCTTCAAAGGGTATCTTGTCGGCATAAACCTTTACCCCAAAGCCGCTGTCGCGCTGCAGGCGCAGCAGGGCGTCGGCAAGGCCGCGTGTGACGAAATAGCCGAACGAAGGGATAAGTTTTGCGTCTTCCAGCTGGGAGGCCGTATGGGGATTCAGCTCAGGCTTGAGATAAGCGCCGACCAGCATCTTGTACTTCTCCAGGGCCTCGCGGTTCTGGCTGCCCTTGTCGAAATTGGCCTTCTCTCGCTGGAGGGCCTGGAGGCCGAGATAGGCGGCGCCGAGCGGGCCGGACACGCAGACCAGGTCCTTGGACCGGGCTTTTGCGCGGCCGGCGGAGGTCGAGGCGCTGTGCCTTCCTGTCGCGGACAGGGCTATCGTGAGACCATTCTTCGAAGGCTGGAGATCGAGGGAGAGCTGCCTGAAGCCATGCTCTTTAGCAGCCGAAACGATTCCGCTCCAAAGCTCCTTGACTTGCGGAAAATCGAGTTTTGCCGACACGCCCAGCTGCACGCTCAGCGAATCAGGGTGGGCCATGACTGCATACAGTTCACCCGCCACCTTGAGCACGGCCTTGCGGCCAAGGTGCGGGAGGGGGAAGTATACCAGATCGAAGTCTATCCCCTCCAGCATCAGCCCGGAGGCGGTCGTGATGCATTCCTGCTGGCCCGCTGTCAGCCATAACGGCTCTGCGAAGGGCGCGTATCCGCTCCCTTCGAAAAGCTGCCGTATGGCCTCTACGCGGCCAAGATCCGAGAACGACTCAGCCATTACAGATTGCGCAGGAGATTATTGAGGTTGACCTTGGAATCGATGAGAGCACGCAGCTCTGCGATAGGGACGCGCTGCTGCTCCATCGTGTCGCGGTCACGGACTGTCACGCAATTGTCATTGAGGGAATCGTGGTCCACGGTGATGCAGAACGGGGTTCCGATTGCATCCTGACGGCGGTAGCGCTTGCCGATGCTGTCCTTCTCCTCGTACTGGCAGTTGAAATCGAACTTGAGGTCGTCCATGATCTTTTGGGCGAGCTCGGGAAGACCGTCCTTCTTTACGAGGGGCAGGACAGCTGCCTTGACGGGGGCCAGCGGAGCGGGGATGCTGAGCACCACGCGGGTCTCGCCGTTTCCCAGATCCTCTTCCTTGTAGGAATGACTCAGGACGGCCAGTACCATACGGTCTACGCCTATCGAGGTTTCCACGACATAAGGGGTATAGGCCTTATTCTCGTCAGGATCGAAGTACTCGATCTTCTTGCCGGAGAACTTCTGGTGGTTGCCAAGGTCGAAATCAGTACGGCTGTGGATGCCCTCCAGCTCCTTGAAACCGAAGGGGAAGTTGAACTCGATATCAGTGGCGGCGTTGGCGTAGTGGGCCAGTTTTTCGTGGTCGTGGAAACGATAGTTCTCCGCACCCATTCCCAGGTTTACATGCCACTTCATGCGCTGCTCCTTCCACTTTGCGAACCAGTCCAGCTCGGTTCCAGGCTTGATGAAGAACTGCATCTCCATCTGCTCGAACTCCCTCATGCGGAAGATGAACTGGCGCGCGACGATCTCGTTTCGGAAGGCTTTGCCTATCTGGGCGATACCGAAAGGTATCTTCATTCGGCCGGTCTTCTGAACGTTGAGATAGTTCACGAATATGCCCTGGGCGGTCTCCGGACGCAGGTAAATGGTATTGCTTGCATCTGCGGTGCTGCCCATCGAGGTCTTGAACATGAGGTTGAACTGGCGCACGTCTGTCCAGTTGCAGGTGCCGCTGATGGGGCAGACTATATTGTTGTCCACTATGATGTTGCGGTACTCCTCAAGGTCGTTTGCGTTCTCTGCCTTGACATAGCGCTCGTGTACTGCATCGTACTTGGCTTTCTCGCGAAGGACGTTGGGGTTGGTTGCGCGGAACTGGGCTTCGTCGAAACTGTCTCCGAACTTCTTCCTGCCCTTCTCCACCTCCTTGTTGATCTTTTCTTCGATCTTGGCGAGAAAGTCCTCTATAAGGACATCGGCACGGTAGCGCTTCTTCGAATCCTTGTTGTCAATTAGGGGGTCGTTGAAGGCGCTAACATGGCCGGAGGCTTCCCAGATCCTGGGGTGCATGAAGATGCACGAATCGATACCCACGATATTTTCGTGGAGCCTTGTCATGGCGTTCCACCAATACTGCTTAATGTTGTTTTTCAGTTCAGATCCCATCTGGCCGTAATCGTAAACGGCGGCAAGACCGTCGTAGATCTCGCTGGAGGGGAAAATGAAACCGTACTCCTTGCAATGCGCTACAAGCACTTTGAAAACTTCTTCCTGAGTCATATTCTTTCTTCGTTCAAGAGTTACAAATTTAAGAAATGCCGAGTATTTCCCCAAGGGGAACCATCACAAAATCTCTTTCTTTCATCAAGGGATGAGGGACCTTCAGTTCGGGCGTGTCTACGGTTTCGTCTCCGATTAGGAGAATATCAATGTCGATTATTCTCGAGTGATATATTCTACGTCCCTCTCCGTCCGTTTCAATCCCATGTCGGGGCCGACCCATCTGTATTTCCACCTCCTGGCAGGCACGGAGTATCTGAAGGGGCTCCAGATCAAGGTCGTAGCAGACCGCCGCATTCAGAAAATCGGGGCCGTCGAAGCCGGAAGCCTTTGATTCGTATAAACGGGAAAAACTTACGTACGGGCCGAAACGGGAGTCCAGCCTTCTTACCGCCTCCAGGATGTTCTCCCTGCGGTCTCCAAGATTAGATCCCAATGCTAAATATACCGGCCTTCTTTCCACCTTAATCCTCCATCTCCACATCCAGGCCCAGTTCCAGGCGCGCCTCGTCCGACAGGAGGCTCTGGTCCCATGCCGGCTCGAAAACCAGGTTAATAGTACACGAGTTGATCCCCGGGGTTATTTCCACCGCGTGCTTTACTTCTGCCATGACCTCGTCCGCCATAGGGCAGTTCGGAGCAGTGAAGGTCATGGTGATAGAGACGTCGTGGTTCTGGTCGATATGCAGCTCGTAGATGAGGCCGAGGTCGTAGATATTGACGGGAATTTCCGGGTCGTAGACCTGTCTGAGAGCCAGGACTACGGCGTCATAGAGGGGTGTGAGTTCCTTGACCGTCTCCGGAGTAAGCACGTTGCTATCCTGCATAATCGCCAGCTATCTTCTTTATTGTCGCTATCATGGACGAAAGGCCGTTGGCCCTGGTCGGCGACAGGTTCTCGCTCAATCCTATCACGTTCACGAATGCGAAATCATCCCCGGCTATCTCCTTTGCCGGACGGCCGGAATAGACGCCGATAAGAAGGGATATTATACCCTTGGTGATGATTGCGTCGCTGTCTGCAGTGAACCAAAGCTTTCCGTCGCGAGCCCGACAGTCCAGCCAAACCCTTGACTGGCAGCCGTTTATAAGGCGGTCCTCTGTCTTCTTATCTTCCGGGAAGGGCTCCAGGTTCTTCCCCAGCCCTATGATATACTCGTATTTATCCAGCCACTCGTCGAACATTGCGAAATCGTCGACTACTGCCTGTTTTGCTTCTTCCAGACTCATTTCAACATGTTTATTGATTTATCCAGGGCAAGGATAAACGCCTGTGCTTCTTCCTGCGTATTATACGGCGCAAAGGATGCTCTGACCATTCCTGAAACACCATAGCGCGTCATGAGCGGCTGCGCGCACATGTGTCCCGAGCGCACGGCTACTCCCTGCTTATCGAGGAGGAGGGCAAGATCTTCGTGGTGAACCCCCTTGACACTAAACGAGAACAGCGGCACTTTTTCATCAAGATTTTGCGTTGTTCCACGTAGAACAATTCGCTCGTCCGACGACAGCGCGTTGTAGACGAAATTTTTGATCTTGTCCAGCCCAAAAGCCGCCTCAGAGCCATCGAGAGAACGAATAAGGCCAATTGCGGGGACGAAAGTAGGGACGGAATTTATGTTCGGCGTCCCCGCCTCGAACTTAAAAGGAATCGGGGCGTAGGTAGTTCCTTCCCAGCTAACGGTATCTATCATCTCCCCTCCGCCGATGAACGGCGGCATCTGCTCAAGCCACTCCTTCTTTGCATAGAGAACGCCTGTACCGGTTGCCGCATACATCTTATGGCCGGAGAAAGCGTAGAAATCGCAGTCCAAATCCCTCACTGAAACCTTCAGGTGGGCTACTGCCTGGGCGCCGTCTACTAAAACAGGCACTCCGTGGGAGTGGGCCATTGAAGCTATCTCCTTAATGGGGTTTATGAGGCCCAGAACGTTGGATACATGCGCCACACAGACAAGTTTTGTTCGCCTGTTAAATAGTGACTCAAGCTTCTCCAGATCAAGCGCACCGCTTTCCTCTACCGGCATCACTACTATCTTCGCGCCCTTTCTTTGTGCGAGCAATTGCCATGGAATGATGTCAGAGTGGTGCTCAGATTCGGCTACAATAATTTCGTCACCGGAACCTATAAACTTGTCCCCAAAGGAGTAAGCGACCAAATTGATTGACGCCGTCGTCCCCGAGGTAAAGACGATTTCGTCGACGCTTGCAGCGTCTATAAAATCTCTCACGTCCACGCGGGCGCATTCGTACGCGCGCGTGGCCTCACCGGCAAGCGCGTACACGGCCCTATGGGTGTTCCCGTTATGAAGAAGGGCCGAATCGGACAGCGCACGGATCACGCTCTCAGAACGCTGGGTCGTGGCGGCGTTGTCAAGATAAATCAGCGGCTTGCCGTAAACCTCCCGGCTGAGAATAGGAAACTGTTTTCTTAATTCTTCTGCTGTCATAGCATCTGGAGGGCGGCCTTGATTATTTCCTCGACCTTAGCGGTAGGATGCTGCTTGAGGATTGCCTGAACAGCCTTTGCGACATTGGGTTTTGTGAAGCCAAGCATAACAAGAGCGGTTGTCGCCTCGTCTGCGGCCGCATTGGATTCTGCGATGAACAGGGCGTCCGACGCGCTTCCCTCCCCCTTTACTATCTTATCTTTCAGCTCGAGTATCATCCTCTGGGCGGTCTTCAGGCCTATGCCCTTTACGCTCTTTATGGTATTGACGTTCTCTGAAAGGATTGCGGTCCTGAGCTCATCTGCGCTCAGCGACGACAGAATGATACGGGCGGTGTTAACCCCGACGCCGGATACGCTGATGAGGGTCTCGAACAGAGCCCTCTCATCCTTGGATGAAAAGCCGTAATACAGTTCGGTGTCCGAATTGGTCTGCAGGTGATGGTAAATAAAAACCTTTGCGGACTCCTTGCCTTCGAGCGCGGCATAGGTCTGAAGGGATATCTCTATAGAATACCCTATTCCCTGATTGTCGACCACTACCCTGGTGGGAGTCAGTTCGGCTATTTTGCCCGAAATATAATCTATCATAACAGCTCTGAATTATCTTCCGAAATATACTAAAAGTACGGAAATATCTGAAGGGGAAACACCCGAAATACGCGAAGCGCGGGCAATCGTGTCGGGTTTATAGCGCTCAAGTTTCTGGCGGCACTCTATACTAAGGCCGGAAACTTTGGAAAAATCAAAGCCATCAGGTATTCGAAGGCTCTCCAGATGGCTTATCTTCTCCGCGTTGCTCTTCTCCCTGTCTATATACCCCTTATACCTGATGGATATTTCTACTGATTCGATCACCTGAGGCGGATACTGAGTTCCACGTGGAACAAAGGACAGCAACTCTGCCAGAGAAACCTCCGGACGTGCCGCTATGTCTGCAATCTTCTTTGATTCCGTAAGCGGCGCCGACCCCTTGGAGACAAGGTATTCGTTAACCTGATCTGCCCTGAGGTTGTGCGAGTAGCAGAACTTTTCCAACTCATCGACCGCACTGTACTTGGCGGCGCACTGTTCGTACCTTTCCTGCGAAGCAAGTCCGATATTGTAACCAAGCGGAGTGAGCCTCCTGTCCGCATTGTCCTGTCTGAGGAGTATCCTGTACTCTGCCCGGGAGGTAAACATGCGGTAAGGCTCGTCTACACCCTTTGTGATCAGGTCGTCAATAAGCACCCCTATGTAAGCCTGGTCGCGCCTTAAAACAAATGGATCCTTTCCGGCCAGCTTGAGGTGTGCGTTGATTCCTGCCATCAGACCCTGGGCGGCTGCCTCCTCATAGCCGGTGGTTCCATTGATCTGTCCCGCCATATAGAGTCCTTCGAAATCCTTCAGCTCGAGAGTCGGCCTCAACTGCGTAGGGTCGAAGTAATCGTATTCGACCGCATAAGCCGGGCGGAAGATGCGGGCGTGCTCCATACCCTCGATGCGGTGGAGAGCCCTGAGCTGGACTTCCATGGGAAGTGAAGATGAGAAACCCTGAAGGTAGTACTCGTTGGTGTTCTCTGCCTCGGGCTCGAGGAACAGCTGGTGGTTGTCGTTGTCAGGGAACACCCGCAGTTTATCCTCTATGCTCGGACAATAGCGCGGCCCTTTGCCATGGATAATACCGGTAAAGAGCGGCGAATCCTTGAATCCCTCTCGCAGGGCTTCATGGACACTGGCATTGGTGTGGAGAATATAACACGGCTTCTGGCGAACCTCGCGCTGGACCTTTGACTGAACAGGAAGGAAGGAAAAGCGCTCGGGAGCGTCGTCGCCGTACTGAAGAATCAAAGAAGACGTGTCCACCGAAGTTATGTCAATCCTGGGCGGGGTACCGGTCTTCATCCTGTCAGTCTTAATTCCGAGTCCTTTAAGCTGCTCTGTCAGCCCATAGGAAGCATACTCTCCAATGCGGCCTCCAATCAGTTGCTGTCGGCCTATGAAAAGCTTTCCTCCGAGGAAGGTTCCGGCGGTCAGGATAACTGCCCGAGAATTGAAAACTGCACCGTCAGCGGTTCGTACGCCCAGGAATCTGCCGTTCTCAAACAGAAATTCGACCGCTATTTCTTCGTAAATATCTAATAATGAGTGACTTACTAGTTTAGCGCGCCAGTTCTCAGAGAAAGCTACTTTATCACACTGCGCCCTCGGGCTCCACATTGCGGGACCCTTCGAGCGGTTCAGCATGCGGAACTGAAGGGTGGACTCGTCGGTAACTATTCCAGTCCATCCTCCGAGGGCGTCAATCTCACGAACTATCTGCCCCTTGGCTATTCCGCCGACCGCGGGGTTGCACGACATCTTAGCGAAAGCAAGAGTGTCCATCGAAATGAGAAGGACTGACGAGCCGAGGCCCGAGGCCGCCATCGCAGCTTCGCAGCCGGCGTGTCCTCCGCCCACAATGATAATGTCGTACTCCTTACGCAAGGCCCTTCCTCAACTTAAGATAACAGTCCTCCTTGGAGCGCATGGTCTTGACCTCGTCTTCGGTGTGGTCGTCATAACCAATGAGGTGGAGAATACCGTGGACCATAACCCTGTTCAACTCATCCTCGAACTCGGTTCCGTAGTAGAGAGCATTCTCGCGGACGCTGTCTACACTGATGAAGAGATCTCCGCTCAACACGTCTTTCTCGCAGTAATCGAAGGTGATGATATCGGTGAAATAATCGTGCTGGATATACTTCATGTTCACATCCAGGATATAATTATCCGAACAGAAGATTATGTTAATATCTCCTAATTTTCTCAATTCGCTCGCGGCGACTTCGCGCAGCCACCTGTTGTTCAGGGCGCGCCCCTTCAATTCGAACGATGTATCTTCACAATAATACCTGACCATGGTCCAAGCCTGAAAAAAGACGCACAAATCTACAACTATTAAATCAAAAGATTGGATTAAAAGAGAATAATTTTTAACTTTGGTGGAAATCCGCAAAAACTAAACTGAGATATGGAAGTTAAGAAAACACCAAAAGCAAGCCTTGAGAACAAGCGGCTTCTTTTCGTGGAGCTGGGTTTGGTCGTTACGCTTGGAATCGTCTACGGAGCGTTCTCGTTCGGTACGGCAGACAAGCAGACCTCCCTTCTCGACGCGGGCCCTCAGCAGGTAATCGAGGAAGAGATCATACCTATCACGCAGGAGACTCCTCCCCCGCCGCCCGAGACCCCGAAAGTTCCCGTGCTCTCGGACCAGATCGATATTATCGATGACGATATCCAGGTCGACGACAACATCCTCAACCTCGAGGACGACGACGATCTCGGAGTCGAGATCATGGAATATGTCGAAGGCCCTGAAGATGAAGAGATCGAGGAAGAAGCTATTCCGTTCCAGCTCGTGGAAACAAAACCTTCGTTCCGCGGAGGAGACGCAAACCAGTTCTCCAAGTGGGTTAACGAAAGGCTCGTGTATCCGGAGATTGCGAAAGAAAACGGTGTTCAGGGTAAGGTTATGCTTCAGTTCACGGTGGAATCAGACGGCAGGGTAACCAACGTAAGGGTGCTTCGCGGAGTCGATCCTTCTATCGACAAGGAAGCAGTCCGAGTGGTATCCAGCTCGCCTAAGTGGAGCCCCGGAAAGCAGAGGGACCGTGCAGTGCGCGTTACCTACACCTTCCCTGTTATCTTCCAGCTCAGGTAACAAAAAGGATTAATCCGGAAAGGCTGTCCACAAGGGCGGCCTTTTTTCAATCCAAGGAATGAACGAACAGCAGACAGAGAAAGCCGTATTTGTGGGTATAATCAGACCCACGGACGACGAAAGAAGGGTTAAAGAATATCTGGACGAACTCGAGTTCCTGGCCGAGACGGCCGGAGCGGTGGGCGATAAGAAATTTGTCCAGAGGGTAGACCGTCCGGACAATGCAACCTATATCAGGAGCGGTAAACTTGAAGAAATAGCTGCATACTGCGAAGAAAACCATATTACCTACGTCATCTTCGACGATGAACTCTCGGGAATGCAGCAGCGCAATATCGAGAAGGTAATCAAATGCAGCTCCGTAATCGACAGAACCAGCCTTATACTTGAAATCTTCGCCCAGAGGGCAAAGTCTTCCTACGCAAAGATGCAGGTCGAACTTGCCCGATACAATTACATGCTCCCGCGTCTCGCGGGCATGTGGACCCACCTCGAAAGGCAGCGCGGCGGTCGCGGTACCAGAGGCGGTATGGGTGAGACCCAGATAGAGGTTGACCGTCGTATAGTCAAGGAACGTATCACAAAGCTGAAGGAAGACCTTAAGAAGGTCGACCGCCAGATGGCCACCCAGCGCTCGAACAGAGGAAGCATGGTAAGGCTCGCCCTGGTCGGATACACCAACGTCGGAAAATCAACCCTGATGAACGTCCTGGCCAAGTCCGACGTCTTCGCGGAAAACAAATTGTTCGCGACCCTGGATACCACAGTCAGAAAGGTTGTAATCGAAAACGTTCCTTTCCTGCTCAGCGACACGGTAGGATTTATCAGAAAACTCCCCACACAGCTTGTGGAGGCCTTCAAGAGCACTCTTGATGAGGTCAGGGAGGCAGATATTCTGGTCCATGTAGTGGATATCTCCGCACCGGACTTCGAAGACCAGATGAAGACCGTGGAGCAGACCCTGCGCGATATAGGTGCGGCAAACAAACCGGTCTATGTGGTCTTTAATAAGATAGACGCTTACACCTATCAGCCTTATGACGAATTCTCGCTTGAGCCCAAATCAAAGGAAAACAGGACTCTGGAAGAACTCAAGAACAGTTGGATAGTGAGCGAAAAAGCCCCGTGCATATTCATCTCTGCACTCAATAAGACCGGAATAGAAAAACTCCGCAACGACATCTATAAAATGGTTGCGGAGATTCACGCCGGGCGCTACCCGTTCAATAACTTCCTCTGGTAACAGAAACAGTTCAGGGGTTTGAGATCGCTATCGCTCGTATGACGCTGCGCGTCTGTGAGCGACCCTAGTCCGGGTAAAAAGCGACTCAAACCCCTGAACTGTTTCTATAAAACTAGTCAGAGAATTTAGCTTTCAGGAACTCGCGGTTCAAGCGGGCGATATGGGCTACGGTAATACCCTTAGGGCATTCGAGCTCACAGGCGCGAGTGTTCGTGCAGTTACCGAAGCCGAGTTCATCCATCTTCGCGACCATGGCCTCTGCCCTGCGCTTGGCTTCAGGACGTCCCTGAGGCAGGAGCGCGAGCGAACTTACACGCGCTGCGACGAAGAGCATGGCCGAACCATTCTTACAGGTAGCTACGCAAGCACCGCAACCTACGCAGGCCGCGGCATCCATGCTTTCCTCAGCCTTGTCGTGAGGAATGAGCATGACGTTGGCATCCTGGGCTGAACCGGTGCGTACGGAGATAAATCCTCCGGCCTGGAGAATCTTATCGAACGCACGGCGGTCGACGACGAGGTCCTTGATAACGGGGAATGCGGCACTGCGGAAAGGCTCTACAGTAATAGTAGCACCGTCCTTGAAGTGACGCATGAAAAGCTGACAGGTAGTGACATGATCGTCCGGACCGTGTGCACGGCCGTCGATATACAGCGAACAGGCGCCGCATATACCTTCACGGCAGTCATGGTCGAACGACACGGGACCGCTGCTCTTACATCCTCTTTCAACGGCTACAGGGTCGCAACCTTCCCTGATAAGCTGCTCATTGAGGATATCGAGCATCTCGAGGAAAGAGGCATCCTCCTCGATACCGCTGATGTGGTAGGTCTCGAAATGGCCTTTAGCCTTGGCGTTTTTCTGACGCCATATCTTAAGATTGAATTCCATCGTGTTTTAGTCTTTGTAGTTTCTGGTCTTAACCTCGATAAATTCGTAGTTGAGAGGCTCTTTGTGGAGGACGGGATCCTTGTCTTCTCCCTTGTACTCCCAAGCCGCTACATACATGAACTTCTTATCGTCGCGCTTGGCTTCACCTTCTTCGGTCTGGCTTTCCACACGGAAATGTCCGCCGCAGGATTCTTCCCTGTTGAGGGCGTCCTGAGCCATAAGGATACCGGTGTCGAAGAAATCTTCGAGACGGAGGGCCTTTTCAAGTTCCTGGTTGAACTCAAACTGGTCTCCGGGCACATTGACAGATTTGTAGAATTCTTCCTTAAGGGCTTTGATCTCTTTGATAGCTTTCTTAAGACCAGCCTCGTCGCGGGCCATACCCACATACTCCCACATGATGTTTCCGAGGCGCTTATGGATGGAATCCACAGTCTCGGTACCCTTGATGGAAAGGAGCCTGTCGATACGGGCCTGAACAGCCTTCTCGGCCTCGATGAATTCCTTGGAATTCACATCGGTCTTGGGCTCCGCGAACTTATTGGAAAGATAATCGCTGATAGTAACCGGAACCACGAAGTAACCGTCGGCAAGACCCTGCATGAGGGCTGATGCGCCGAGACGGTTTCCGCCATGGTCGGAGAAATTAGCCTCACCTATCGCATACAGGCCGGGGATAGTCGTCTGGAGATCATAGTCGACCCAGATACCTCCCATGGTGTAGTGGATGGCGGGGTAGATCATCATAGGCTCCTCCCAGGGGGAAGAAGCAGTTATCTTCTCATACATTTCGAAGAGGTTTCCGTAACGCTCGGCAACTCTCTGGTGTCCGAGGCGCTGGATAGCCTCAGAGAAGTCAAGGAACACAGCCTTACCGGTCTCATTCACACCGAAGCCTGCATCGCAGCGCTCCTTCGCGGCACGGGAAGCGACGTCGCGCGGGACGAGGTTTCCGAAAGCCGGATAACGGCGCTCGAGATAGTAGTCGCGGTCTTCTTCGGGTATCTGTGAAGGCTTGATTTCGTGTTTGCGGAGTTTCTCCACATCCTCCATCTTCTTGGGTACCCAGATACGGCCGTCGTTGCGGAGCGACTCCGACATAAGGGTAAGTTTGCACTGCTGGTCGCCATGGACCGGAATACAGGTAGGGTGAATCTGCGCGAAGCAGGGGTTGGCGAAGAACGCTCCCTTGCGCCAGCACTGCATGGCCGCCGAACCGTTGCTGTTCATGGCGTTGGTGGACAGGAAGTAGGTATTTCCATAGCCTCCGGTAGCGATAATCACGGCATGGGCTCCGAACCTTTCGAGCTGGCCGGTAACGAGGTTGCGGGCGATGATACCCTTAGCCTGGCCGTTAACCAGAACGAGATCCAGCATCTCGTAGCGCGGGTAGCTCTTCACTGTTCCTGCCGCAATCTGGCGGTTCAGGGCAGCATAAGCGCCAAGCAGCAGCTGCTGGCCGGTTTGACCGCGGGCGTAGAACGTACGGCTTACCTGCACACCGCCGAACGAACGGTTTGCAAGATATCCGCCGTACTCACGGGCGAACGGGACGCCCTGGGCCACGCACTGGTCGATAATGGCCGCGCTGACTTCAGCCAGACGGTAAACGTTGGCCTCACGGCTGCGGTAGTCGCCTCCCTTGATCGTGTCGTAGAAGAGACGGTAGACCGAGTCGTTGTCGTTCTGGTAGTTCTTGGCAGCGTTGATACCTCCCTGGGCCGCAATTGAATGCGCGCGGCGGGGAGAGTCGCTGATACAGAATACCTTGACATTGTAGCCGAGTTCGCCGAGGGTGGCAGCTGCAGATGCGCCGCCAAGGCCGGTACCCACTACTATAACCTCAAGTTTCCTGCGGTTGTTGGGGCTGACAAGATGGATTTCAGACTTGCGCTTGGTCCATTTCTCGGCAAGCGGTCCGTCCGGAATTTTTGAAATGAGTTTATCTGCCATTTGTTTATGTATTGAGTTAATTTATTCTCCAAATAGTTCACCTGATACCCTGTTGGGGCTGATTCCAAGGTGTTTATAAGCAAGGTCCGTAGCTATGCGTCCCCTTTGGGTGCGTACGATGAATCCTTCCTTGATAAGGAAAGGCTCGTATACTTCCTCGAAAGTTCCCTGATCCTCACCTATGGCAGTAGCTATGGTGTTGGCTCCTACGGGACCTCCCTTGAAAGTTGAAATAATTGTACTGAGTATCTTGTTGTCTATTGCGTCAAGGCCGCGGGTGTCGATCTTGAGTTTATCGAGGGCGTAACGGGCTATCTTTAAGTCTATCTTTCCGTCTCCCATTACCTGAGCAAAGTCGCGCACGCGCTTTAGAAGCGAGTTTGCGATACGGGGAGTACCGCGGCTGCGCATGGCAATTTCGTGCGCAGCTGTATCTTCTATATCTACTTTAAGGATGGAGGCGCTGCGCTTTACTATACGCTTCAGGTCCTCTACATCATAATACTCGAGGGCGCACGTTATACCGAAGCGTGCCCTCAGTGGAGCTGTGAGAAGACCGCTGCGGGTAGTAGCTCCGACGAGGGTGAAAGGATTAAGGGATATCCTGACAGAGCGGGCGCCCGGGCCCTTGTCTATCATTATATCTATTACGAAATCCTCCATGGCAGAGTACAGATACTCCTCAACCTCAGGAGAAAGACGGTGGATTTCATCGATGAAGAGCACGTCGCCGGGCTCCAGGGAGGTCAGAAGACCAGCCAAATCTCCGGGCTTGTCTAAAACAGGACCGGATGTGATCTTCATATTCACGCCCATTTCATTGGCTATGATGTGGGCAAGGGTAGTTTTTCCCAGACCGGGAGGGCCGTGAAATAAGGTATGGTCGAGTGATTCGCCCCTGAGCTTGGCTGCCTGGATGTAGATATGGAGGTTGGATACGATTTCGCGCTGACCTGTGAAATCTTCCAGGTCTTGCGGGCGGATAATTCCGTCCAAATCCTTATCTTTGTCCTCGATATTGCGGTGCGGGTCGAAATCTGACATTTCCCCAGGCTGGTTAATTGTCTACAAATATAATCTTTATTTCTTTATTTTTTGTTGATTTTATTACGGCTGTGGAAATGTTGATAAACACCAAACCCCGCTGTATATCAATTTATTAGGGACACGAGGCGTTTTTAATTACTTGTTGGAAACTTTGTAACAGACTTGTGGATAACTTTTCACTCCGGTTTTTCCACAGTTTTATACACCGGTTATCAACAGGCTTTTACACAAACAGATGCAGGTTAACCCGTCTGCCAGCGCTCTGTTAAGAAGCAGGATAGATTCCTCCAAGGAAATATTCTGCCGCTCCCTTTTTCTGTCTGCGCGCTGGTTTGTATTCTCAGAATGTGCCCTGAAGGGTCTTCATCTTATAATATTACCTAACAGTGAAGCCGCGGAGTATTGCGCCAACGACCTTTATAATCTCATAGAGGGAGACAAGGTATTTTTCCTCCCGGCATCAGGAGCCGGCGTTGAGCGCAGCAACTATAAATCATCCCTGAGTGTTCAGCGTACATCCGCAGTCCAAAGCATACTGGCCGCAGATAAGACAGACCTCACTGTAATAGTTACTTTCCCTGAGGCTCTTCAGGAACCTATTCCCCTCAGCGGATCCATAATCAACTCCGCGTTCGAACTTGCCAAAGGTCAGGAGATATCACACTCAACCATTATTGAAAAACTTATTGAACTTGGTTTCGAGAGGGTGGATTTCGTTGCGGCGCCGGGCCAGTTTGCAGTCAGAGGAAGTATAATCGACCTATTCTCTTATTCCGACAGTGAAGCGGTCAGGGTTTCCTTCTGGGGCGACGAGATAGAAACCATACATAATTTCAACTGCAACACACAGCTGTCCGGCGGGGAAGTGGACTCCGTGAAGATTATTTCCGAGATGGTCTGCAATCCCGGAACATCTGCCCAAAATATACTTGAAGCCATACCTGGAGACTCTGTTCTCTGGATGGATTCGTCCGACATGTACAGGGACAGGGAGTTCTTCCCCCTTACCGCCAAATTCAGGCGTGTCTACCTTGAGTTGCCGGTTGACCGGAAAAACGAAGACCCCGTTCAGTTCAACATCTCCCCCCAGCCGGTATTCAACAAGAACTTTGAACTCTTTACTGCAGATATCCGCACCCACATCGAAAGCGGTTATAAAGTGCGTATCTACGGCGAAAAGCAGAGCCAGACCGACAGGCTCAAAGCCATTCTGGAAGAGGAGCGCTGCCCCCTGCCCGAATTTATAACGGGGAAGAGCATCCACAACGGTTTCATCGACGAGGAATCCAGGGTCTGCTACTACACCGACCATGAGATATTCGACCGTTTCCATCGGGTATCCATACGCCGTTCGGTCGAAAAGACCGAGCAATTAACCCTCAACGACCTCGGTTCGTTCAATATCGGCGACTATATAGTCCACATCGACCATGGAGTCGGAGTCTTCGGCGGCCTGGTGCGCATCAAGGACGACTACGGCAGAATGAAGGAGGTTGTGAAACTGACCTATAAAGACGGCGATGTGGTGTTCGTCTCTGTCCATGCCCTCCATAAGATATCCCGCTTCCGTTCGTCCGACGGCGAGGCCCCGCGCATCAACAAACTCGGCTCGAAGACCTGGATCGCGCTCAAGAACGGGGCGAAGAACAAGGTCAAGGATATAGCGAAGGAACTGATCCAACTTTACGCCAAGCGCCGCGCGTCCAAGGGTTTTGCCTTCTCTGCGGACTCCTACCTGCAAACCGAGCTCGAATCCTCGTTCATGTACGAGGATACACCCGACCAGGAAGAGGCCACCCGCGCAGTGAAGCGCGACATGGAGGAATCCTTCCCCATGGATCGCCTGATCTGCGGCGACGTCGGCTTCGGTAAGACCGAAATAGCCATACGCGCAGCGTTCAAGGCCGCCACCGACGGTAAGCAGGTCGCCGTGCTCGTACCGACCACCATCCTGGCCCTCCAGCACTACACTACCTTCAGTTCGCGCCTTGCCACCTTCCCGGTGAGAGTAGATTATGTCAGCCGCCTGCGCACCCCTAAGGAACTCTCCTGCGTTAAGCAGGACCTGGCGGAGGGGAAGATAGATATCATCATCGGTACCCACAAACTGCTCGGCGATGGCTTTACCTTCAAGGACCTTGGGCTGCTGGTAGTGGACGAGGAGCAGAAATTCGGCGTGTCCGCCAAGGAAAAGCTGCGCCAGCTGCGGGCGGAAGTGGATACGCTTACGCTCACGGCGACGCCTATCCCCCGTACGCTCCAGTTCTCGCTACTCGGCGCGCGTGACCTGAGCATCATCGCTACCCCGCCGGCCAACCGCATCCCCATCCAGACCGAGATAATCCTCTTCGACGAGAAGGAAATCAAGTCCATCATCGAGTACGAACTGCGCCGCGGCGGGCAGATTTTCTTCCTCCACAACAACGTGGAGCAGCTCGAAAGCATAGCGGAGATACTCCGCCGCCTGGTGCCGGACATGCGCATATGCATAGCCCACGGCCAGATGGCAGCGAAGGAGCTCGAAGACAAGATGCTCGATTTCATCCGGGGCGACTACGACCTGCTGCTCTGCACCACCATCATCGAAAACGGCCTGGACATCCCCAACGCGAACACGATTATTATCAACCATGCCGAGAACATCGGCTTGAGCGACCTCCATCAGCTGCGCGGCAGGGTCGGCCGTTCGAACCGCAAGGCATTCTGCTACCTGATAGTGCCCCCGCTGGTCTCGATCACCGACGATGCCCGCAAGCGCCTCAAGGCCATCGAAGAGTTCTCCGACCTGGGCAGCGGCTTCAATATCGCCATGCAGGATCTCGACATCCGCGGCGCGGGCAATCTGCTTGGAGCGGAGCAGAGCGGCTTCATCATGGACATGGGTTACGAAACCTACCAGAAGATACTTGCCGAGGCCATGGAGGAGTTGGGAATAGAGACCGGAGGCGCGGCCGGCGTCAGGGCAGAGACCCGTTTCAAGGCGGACTGTACGGTCGAAACAGACCAGCCGGCCTTCATCCCGGACGACTACATTGACATCACGGCGGAGAAGATACGCATCTACAAGCAGCTCGATTCCATGAATTCAGAGAAGGAAATCGACCGCTTCCACGCCCAGCTCGCAGACCGTTTCGGGGAAACCCCGGCGGAGGTGGACAATTTGTTCAATGTAGTGAAAATCAGGAATCTGGGCGGCTCGCTCGGTTTCGAAAAGGTCATCATCAAGAACGGAATGTTCATCTGCTTCTTCCTCTCCAACGCCCTGTCGCCATACTACAAGAGCGAGCAGTTCGCGGCGCTGCTGGTGAAGATCGGAAACGAATCTCCTTTCACCCTGAAGCAGACCGACGGCAAACTCAAAATCATCACGCGGGGCATAGATTCGACAGATGCGGCCCTTCGGGCTTTGAAGAAGTTGCAATAATTATTAAATTTGTCGGCTTAAGTATGGCGAACCTGCTCATCGAGATCGGAAACACGGCGCTCAAAGCCGCCTGGGCCGAGGGGAAAACCCTCGGGAAGACGGTGCGCTACCAGGGAGAAAAACTCCATGGCTTCCTGATCGGGACACTCCTCGCAAAGGAGAAGCCCGATGTGCTGGTCCTTGCTTCGGTGCGCGACATCCCCGAAGAGGACATACGCGAAATAAGGGAGAGGTGCGGGCAGCTGGTCCTTATCGACCGCAACCACCCCGCAATCCTGAGGGCCTACGGCCTTCCCGAGTACCTCTCGCCCTCGCGCGCGGCCTCGATAATCGCGGCCCGGGAACTCTTCAAGGGCAAGCCCTGCCTGGTCTTCGACTTCGGCACCGTGCTCTCGATAGATTCGCTGGCCGCAGACGGGACCTATGAGGGAGGAAACCTCTCGCTGGGATGCCGTACCCGCTTCAAGGCGCTCAACCGCTATTCAAGGGCGCTGCCGCTGGTCGACACGCCGCAGGATCCGCCTGCAATCGGGACCTCCGAGACCTCCGGAATCGAGGCAGGGGTGATTTCGGGCATAGTGTTTGAAGTCAACGGTTACATCGCCGGCGCACCCGGCAGCGTAGTTGTGTTTACCGGGGGCGACGCCAGCTATTTTGCACGGCAGACCAAAAACTCGATATTTGTGGTCTCGAATTTAGTGTTGATGGGCCTGGCCGCCATCACCGAAGATTATGAAAGTAATTAGGCTGCATACGCTTTTGCTCGCCATGGCGCTGTTGCTGCCCGGCCTTGTCTCAAGGGCTGAGGACGGCGGCTCATACGCCGGGTACACCCCCTATTCTGTATTCGGAATAGGAGAGCTGGCGATGCCCGGATCCGCCTACAACAAGACCATGGGCGGAGTCGGAATCGCCTCGCGCAACAGCCGCTTCATCAATGTCCTCAACCCCGCTGCGGTGACGGCCCGCGACTCCCTCGCCTTCATGTCGGATTTCTCGCTCTACGAAGCGAACAAGATCCTGCGCCAGGGCGACCGGACAACAGCCAATAACCTGTTCAATATCAACGACATCATCTTCTCGTTCCCACTGTTCTACTCGAAGGTGGCGGACGGCGCGATGATGGTCGGAATCAAGCCCTACAGCGCAACCGGCTACAGCTACGGTTACTATGACACCAATGCTACCGCGATTTCCGCAGTCGGCAACATTGCGCATTCCTACAGCGGCCTCGGCAGTATTTACCAGGCTTTCGCCACTGTCGGCGCAGAACTGTTCGACAGGGTTTCGCTCGGAGCCGAGCTGACGCACTATTTCGGAAACATCAAGAAAACCTATACGGAAACGCTTACCGATGCGGCAGCAGTCGGCATCACGAAGATTGACGAGCTGCAGCTGAACGCAAATTCCGCGAAGTTCGGACTTCAGTACGAGCAGCCGTTCGGCGAAAAACTCCGCATCGGGGTAGGCGCCGTATACGGGCTCGACGCCAGGCTCGGCGGCCGGCTGATCAACACGGTCAAGGGCGGAACCGAAAAGAAGGACACCGTCCAGCTTGGCGGTTCCGACAGACTGTACCTTGCTGGCGAAGCCGGCGTCGGCGTCAGCCTCACCTACGGCGCCAAGTTCAGGGCGGAAGTTGACTTCACCCGTTCAGACTGGAGCAACAGCGGGTTCAGTTCGGTAAGCGGCCTTGCGGTGAACGGAGCCGGCGGCCCCATCTTCACTACGGGCGTCTGCCAGTCGCTCAGGGCGGGAGTGGAATATATCCCGAATCCGAACGATATCCGCTACTACTACAAGCACATCGCCTACAGGGCCGGTGTCTACTATACGAAGGAATATTTCAGTGTTTCCGGCAACGAAATCTACTCCCGCGGCATCACTATAGGTGCGACCCTTCCGGTCTTCCGTTGGAGCAACGGACTCACTCTCGGCATGGAAATTGGTCAGAGAGGATCACTGAAGAACAATATGGTACGCGAAACCTACGTAGGCTTCAACCTGGGAGTTAACCTCTTCGACGTATGGTTCCAGAAACCGATGTATGAATAAACAAAAGCATTAATGATATGAAAAGACTGATTATCGCAATCCTGGCAATCGCCACTCTCAGTGCGTCCAGCATGTTCGCACAGGGCAAGTACGGTGCCGACAGCGCCGAGTGTATCAAGTACCTTTCGTACTACAAGGAGTACTTCAAGCAGAAGAACTATGATTCCGCCACGCCGAACTGGCGCGAGGCTTTCAGGATCTGCCCTCCTACCGCCAACCAGACCATGCTGGTGGACGGAACGGCGCTCATGCGCAAGCTCATCTCCAAGAACGCCAAGAACCCGGTCTACAAAGCCCAGCTCGTGGACTCCCTTATGATGATCCACGACGTGCGTATCGAGTACTATCCCAAGTACGGAGTCACCGCCCGCAACAACAAGGGCCTTGACATGGCCAACTACATCAAGGACGACAACATGCGCCTGTACAAGGGCCTCAACGAAGTTATCGAGTTCAACGAGCGCGACACGAAGCCCAGCCTCTATATCTTCAACCTCAACGCAGCGATCGAACTCTGCAAGATAGGCATGATAGATGAAGAAGAAGTTATCAGCGTCTATGAGCGCAACTCCGTCTTCCTCGATGCTGCCGAGGCGAAGACCGAGACCGACAGGGAAGCCAACGAGAAAGTCCGCACGGACCTCGACAACCTGTTCGTGGCGAGCAAGCTCGCAGACTGCGACAAGATCATCGCCCTCTACGGACCCCGCTTCGAGGCCAATCCTTCAGACGCCGACTTTGCAACCAAGGTCGTCAGGATTATGTCTTCCGCCGAGGACTGCATGGACAACAACCTGTTCATCGCCGCCGCGACTACCGTTTACAATGCGAACCCCAGCTCGGCCTCTGCCAAGATGCTCTATCAGCTCAATGCGGCACAGGGCAAGGTAGACCTTGCAATCAAGTACATGCAGGAGGCTATCGACGCCGAGGATTCCGACACCGAAACCGATGCGGATCTCCTCTATGAACTTGCGGTCTACTGCTACAAGTCCGGCCGCCCTCAGCTTGCCGAGTCTTCCGCAAAGAAGTCAGTAGCAACCACCGCGAAGGGCGAACTTAAGGCAAAGAACTACATGCTCCTCGCAACCGTCTGGGGCAACGTCCGCTGCGAAGGCAACGAGATTGCAGTTCGCGCACCTTACTGGGTCGCGGTTGACTATCTCGAGAAGGCGAAGAGGACTGACCCCTCGCTTGCTGAAGAAGCCAACAAGATGATTGCCCAGTTCCGTCAGTATTATCCTACTGCAGCAGACGCCTTCATGTACGATGTGAAGGACGGCGATTCCTATACGGTCAACTGCGGAGCCTTCCGCGAGACCACTACGGTTAAGACGCAGAAGTAGCAGAGTTGAGGGCCCACAAGCATATAATCGGCAAGGCAACCGCATCAATGGCGGTTGCTTTTGTCGTATTCGGATGCGGAGGAAAACTCAAAGAGGCTGACAAGATCAATCTTGCCGAGACCCCCATTCAGGTGGTCAACGACATGTTCGCCGTGAACACCGAAGACGGGGTGGTGAAGCAGCGCTTCGAATCGGCCGTCATGCTCAAGTATGTGACCGATACGCTTGACTACGACGTTTTCCCCAACGGCCTTCAGGTCTACGGCTATACTGAAGAAGGTTTGCTTGAAACCATCATCATGGCCGACAAGGCAAAACATGTGGCTTCCGGCAAGCATTCGCAGGGCGAGAAGTGGGAGGCGACCGGGAACGTCGTGGTTTCCAACGTGATCAAGAAAGAGACGATGGAGACCGATACCCTATACTGGGACCGCAAGAACGAGCAGATTTACACAGACGCTTACGTGAAGCTTTATTCCGAGGACGGAATGATGCAGGGCTACGGCATGCGCTCCGACGACCGCGCCCGCAACGCCATCCTCCTGAGGCCCTTCGACAGCTACGGCTACTCTCAGTCTGACTCCACCACCGTGAAGATAGACTCGGTCAACTTCATCGGGCCTTTGCTCAAATAAAGAATTATTATTATCTTCGCAGCCCAAATCGAAAAATTTAAAGAAAAAACTATCATATGGCAGTACTACAAAAGATGCGCAACAAGTTCGGAGTGGCTATCTCCGTAATCATCGCGCTTTCCCTCCTGTACTTCATCGCCCCTATGGACGACCTGATGAATCTTTTCGGCAGGCCTGAGAACGTGGGCGAAATAGGCGGTACCGGAATCTCGTACGAAGACTTTTCCGCAGAAGTAGGAAAATTCACTACGATCAACGAAATCACCACAGGCTCGAGCGCCCAGACCGAGCAGGCACACCAGCAGATCCGCAATGCGGCATGGCAGTCTCTTCTGGACCGCTACATGTTCTTCAAGAACTGCGAGGAGGCCGGCATCAAGGTCGGTGACGCGGAAGTGGCAGACCTCATCGCAGGAAACCACCTCAGCCCCATCATCGAGCAGAACCCGCTCTTCGCAGCGGAGGACGGAACATTCTCGGTAGAGAGAGTCCGCGAGATCAACCGCCAGGCTGAGACCGACGAGACCCTTAAGCTCTACTGGAACTACCTCAAGCAGAGCATCCGCACCCAGCAGTTCTACAGCAAGTACGGTTCGCTCTTCGCCCTCAGCGCAATCGAAAGCCCGCTTTCTCTGAGGACCGCCGTCGAGGAAGGCAACACAACAGCCGACATCGAGCTGGTTACCATTCCTTACGGCTATGTGCGTGATACTACGGTGAAGGTTTCCGGAAAGGAAGTCAAGGCCTACTACAAAGCCCATCAGGACGAATACAAGCAGAAGGCCAGCCGTGACGTAGAGTACGTGGTGTTCGAGGTCAAGCCCTCGGATGCAGACGTCGCCTATACCGAGAAAGCCATGAACGAGGCCCTCGACGAGTTTGCAAAGACCGACAACCTCAAGAACTTCCTTCTGAAGAACTCAGACCGTTCGCTTTCGAACCGCTGGTACAAGAAGGGCGAGCTTGCAACCGTGTCTTCTGACCTCGACAAGTTCGTGTTCTCGGGCAAGAAGGGAATTTCGCCCGTCGTCAAGGAGGGAGACAGCTTCCTGTCTGCAAGGGTTCTTGCCAGCGCCAATGTTCCTGATTCAGTTTATGTGAAGCATATTCTCCTTCAGGGAACCGGTGCCGCCAAGAAGGCCGACAGCCTCGCCGCTGTCGCCGCAAAGTCCCCGGCCCGCTTCGGAGAGCTCGTGCTGAACTACTCCGCAGACCAGGGCTCGGCCGACGGCGGCCAGCTCGGCAACATCGGCTGGATGACCCAGAGCTACATGATCCCCGGTTTCGAGTCGGTCATGACAGCTAAAGTCGGCAAGCCCTTCGTGATCAGGACCCAGTACGGCAGCCATGTGGTAGTTGTCACCAAGACCACAAAGCCCATCGCAAAGAAGCAGGTCGCCATCCTTGAGAAGAGCGTACTTGCCAGCAAGGAGACCTTCAACGGCTTCTACAACGAAGCCAACAAGTTCGCCACCCTCGCAGGCGGCAGCTACGAAGGCTACCTGAAGGCAGTCGACTCCCTGTCGGTGTATTCACACAAGCAGAACAAGGTTCTCGAGAGCACCTCAACCTTCGGTTCGGTAGACCAGGCCAGGGAAGTTACCCGCTGGATCTTCGACGCCAAGAAGGGCAAGGCTTCCGGCATTATTACGGTAAACAACAACTTCTTCTTTGTCGTCGCCCTCAAGGAAGTCCGCAAGGACGGCTTTGCAGAGCTCGCCGAAGTATCGAGCCAGATCCAGAATACCCTCTACACACAAAAGCGCAACGCCAACAAGGCCGCCAAGGTGGCTGAGTTCCTCGCTGAGAATCCTACTCTCGAGGCTGTGGCTGAGGCTAACGGAACCACCGTTTCCACGCGCAGCGACATCAGCTTCTCGCCGATGAGCGCAGGTGTTGTGGAGCCGGCCCTTCTCGGAGCTGTTCTCAAGTCGGAGATTGGCGCAGTCAGCGGTCCCGTCGAGGGTCAGAACGCAGTCTATGTGTTCAAGACCACCCGCCGCGACGCCGGTCAGTTCTACACCGAGCAGGACGCGAAGAACTACGCCTCCCAGAAGGCTCAGTACTCTTCGCAGATGATCATGCCCGTGATGCAGGAAGCCGCCGACGTGGTCGACAACCGCGCCCGCTATTATTAGCAGTTCCGCCCGATCCTTCGGGCCGCGATTTTTGGGCTTCTCCCCCCTTTTTTACGGGAAGAAGCCCAAAATTTTTTATCTTTGTCTAACACATTGAAACTAAAACCAACAATTCAATATGAAATCCAAGATCCAAAACAAATTCAAGGTCCTTTTCGGCGAGGGCGGAAACCTCTTTGCCAGCGCAGGCCGCATCAATCTCATTGGTGAGCATACCGATTACAACGGCGGTTATGTGTTTCCCGGAGCAATAGACAAGGGTATCATGGCTCAGATCAAGCTCAACGGCCTCAACAAGGTCCGCGCATTCTCGATGGACTATAATGAAATGGTCGAGTTTGGCCTCAATGAAGAAGATAAGCCAAAGCAGCAGTGGGCGTGCTATCTGTTCGGAGTCTGCCGCGAGACTATCAAGCGCGGCGGTAAGGTGGCCGGCTTCGATACGGTCTTCGCGGGCGACGTGCCCCTCGGCGCCGGCCTCTCGTCTTCCGCCGCGCTCGAGAGCTGCTTTGCCAACGCCATCAACGAACTCAACGGCAACGGTATCGACAAGTTCGAACTTGCCAGGATCGGCCAGAGCACCGAGCACAACTACTGCGGTGTGATGTGCGGCATCATGGACCAGTTCGCAAGCTGCTTCGGCAAGCAGGGCTGCTTGATACGCCTGAACTGCAAGACCATGGAGTACAAGTACTTCCCGTTCGATCCCGAGGCGGCCGGATATAAACTCGTCCTGGTCGACTCTTGCGTGAAGCACGAACTTGCTTCGTCGGCTTACAACAAGCGCCGCGCTTCGTGCGAGAACGCAGCGGCAGCTATCCGCAAGCGCCACCCCGAGGTCGAGTTCCTGAGCGACGCCAAGCGCGTTTGGCTTGAGGAAGTCCGTGCCGAGATCCCCGAGGAGGACTTCCTGCGCGCCGAGTATGTTATCGGCGAGGTCCAGCGAGTTCTCGATGTTTGCGACGCCCTTGAGCGCGGAGACTATGAGACCGCCGGCGAGATGATGTACCAGACCCACTTCGGCATGAGCCGCCTCTACGAGGTGAGCTGCGAGGAGCTCGACTTCCTCAACAAGCTGGCCCGCAAGATGGACGTCAGCGGCTCGCGCGTGATGGGCGGAGGCTTTGGCGGCTGCACCATCAACCTCGTCAAGAAGGAACTCTACCAGCCGTTCGTCGACGCCGCCGTGACCCAGTTCACCGAGAAGTTCGGCCACAAACCGAAGGTCTACGACGTCGTCATCTCCGACGGCGCGAGGAAGATAGAATAATCGGATAATGATCTGATACCCCGCCGAGGTAGCGGGGGCCGGAGAAGGTGCGGAGGGGCTTGGTCCCTCCGTACTTTTTGTCGACGGCCGTCAGGCAGGGCAGGGCGGCGATGCGAAGGGCCACGGCGGAGGAGTCGGAGACGAAAGCGCGGTCGATCTGCTCCCAGCGGCCCTCGAACTTGAGCGAGCCGGGCGCGCCGGAGGCGGAGAGTTCGCGCATCGGGGCCATGACGCTGTCGGAGGCCGGGGTTCGGATGTCATTGAAATCGCCGAGGGCGATTAAAAGGCGGCCGGGAGCGGCAGTCCGGACGGAGTCACACATGCGCGAAAGTGCTGACAGCGCGAGCGAACGGCGGCGGTCGGCAGTCGCCGACCCGCCACGCTTGGACGGGAGGTGGCAGACGATTACCGCCAGTGAATCGAACTCGGCGAGCAGCAGCGCGCGGGTGGGGAGGACGGCGCCGAGCGAGTCGCGGACCGCCGCGGAGCGCGACTCCAGCAGCCGTCCTACCCCTGGCGCGCTGCGGTACAGAAGGGCGCAGTCGATGCCGCGGGGGTCGGGGGAGTCGTAGTGGACGAAGCGATATCCATACTTTCTCATCGCCGGCTGGCCGGTAATCTCACGCAGGCAGCGGGCGTTCTCCACCTCGCACAGACAGACAATGTCAGGCGGCGTGCCTGTAGAATCTGACAGCGCCAGCACGACCTTGGCGATGGCCCTGGCCTTGGTCTTGAAGCGGCCGGCGGTCCAGCGCCGGTCTCCGTCCGCGGAAAAACTGCGTTCGGAAGGATTGGAAGTATCGGCCGAGGGGTCGAAGAAATTCTCGACGTTCCAGAAAATGACGGTCCAGCCGAGCAGGACCAGAAGTCTCATAGCAAGTTTCATAGGGCGAATATGCGGATAATTTCCTAAATTTACACGCTAAAAATTCAGAAAGAATGTCTCTTAAATGCGGAATAGTCGGACTTCCGAACGTAGGTAAATCGACGCTTTTCAACTGTGTGAGCTCGGGTAAAGCCCAGAGCGCCAACTTCCCCTTCTGTACGATAGAGCCCAACCTTGGCTCCACTAACGTCCCGGACAAGCGCCTTGAGGTGCTGAGCGATATATGCAAGCCCCAGCGCACCATCCCTGCGACCGTGGACATAGTCGATATCGCCGGTCTGGTGAAGGGTGCAAGCAAGGGTGAAGGTCTGGGGAACCAGTTCCTTGCCAACATACGCGAATGCGACGCGATACTCCATGTCCTCCGTTGCTTCGACGATGGAAACGTTGTCCATGTCGACGGCTCGGTAGATCCGGTGCGCGACAAGGAGGTCGTCGATACGGAACTCCAGATAAAGGACCTCGAAACAGTTGAGGCGCGGCTCGCAAAGTGTGAAAAGGCCGGCAAAGCCGGCGACAAGGAAGCGGCCAAACTCGCCGCGCTGCTTACGCGCTACCGCGACGCTCTTCTCCAGGGCAAATCCTGCCGCAGCGTAGCCCTTCTGAACGACGAAGAAACCGCACTGGCGCATGATCTGTTCCTGCTGACTAACAAACCTGTTATGTATGTCTGCAACGTCGACGACGCCTCCGCCGTGAACGGAAACGCCTATGTCGACGCGGTCCGCCAGGCAGTAAAAGACGAGAATGCGGAGCTCCTGATCATCTCCGCCAAAACCGAGTCCGAAATCGCCGAGCTCGAAGACTACGACGAGAGGCAGATGTTCCTCGAAGAGATGGGCCTCGAGGAGTCTGGCGTCGTCCGCCTGATCCAGGGCGCGTACCACCTTCTCGGCCTGCAGACATTCTTTACGGCCGGCGCCGACGAATGCCGTGCGTGGACCATCCACAAGGGAGACAAGGCCCCCCGCGCGGCAGGCGGCATCCACACCGACTTCGAGCGCGGCTTCATCCGTGCCGAGGTAATCAAGTACGACGATTTCGTCGCGCTCAAGACCGAAGCCGCCTGCCGCGCGGCCGGCAAGATGGGCATCGAAGGCAAGGACTACGTCGTCCAGGACGGCGACATAATGCACTTCCTGTTCAATGTCTGAAGTCAGAGCGAAAAAGGCCCTCGGCCAGCATTTTCTGACGGACCAGAGTATAGCCCGCTCCATAGTGGACGCCCTGAGTCCGGACGGAGTGCGCGACGTTCTGGAGGTCGGCCCCGGAATGGGCGTCCTGACCCAGTATCTCCTCCAGCGCCCGGACATAGATCTGAAGATGGTGGAACTGGACGGCGAGTCCGTCGCCTACCTTATGCGCCATTTTCCCGGAATGGAGGGCAAACTTCTCGAAGCCGACTACCTTAAGCTCAACATCCGCAAAATCTTCGACGGCCCTTACCGCGTAATAGGCAACTTCCCATACAACATATCCTCGCAGATCTTCTTCAAGATCCTGGAAGACAAAGACCTTGCCCCGGAGGTCGTCTGTATGATACAGAAAGAGGTCGCCGACCGCATCGCCGAGCCGCCTGGGACCAAGACCTACGGAATTCTCTCCGTGCTGCTCCAGGCCTGGTACGACATAGAATATATCCTTAGCGTAGGCCCCGGTGCCTTCAACCCGCCCCCGAAAGTCAAATCGGCGGTAATAAGGCTGAAGCGCAACGGCCGCACCGACCTCGGCTGTGATGAAAAACTCTTCAAGCAGGTAGTGAAGACCGCCTTCAACCAAAGGCGCAAGACCCTGCGCAACGCCCTCAAGCCGCTTCTCGCGCCAGAGGCAGACACATCCGACCCCATCTTCGATCTCAGGGCCGAGAAACTCGGAGTAGAGGATTTCGTCCGGCTGACCGGAATTATCAGCCCGCAATAAACTGCGAGACCCAGGACTGGTCGATGCTGACCAGGCCGGAGGAGTGTTCGCGAAGGACGGGGTTGCGCTCTACGATACCGACGCAGTCTGAATAGACGTTGTAGCCCACGACAAGCATCTGCATTTCGCCCTTTTCCGGATAGGTAAGGGTGATTTCGCCGTCGGCCCCGTCCATCTTCAGGAACTTCAGCGCGACATCCTTTTTCAGCTCTTGCGCAGTGACATATTTCAGAAGTTCCAGGGCTATGTCGTCCAGCCCGGCGTCGAAAACCTTCACTTTTTCGATAAGTTCTCCTATGGAACCGACCAGCCTGCAGGTATAGCCCTCAAGCCCGTCGGAACTGAGCCCTGCGGAGGTGTAGGCGATTAGCAGGCGCTGCGACGGGTCGTGATAAAGCACTGGCTCCTGGACAAGCGAATCGGAGCCGCAGCGCGGACATTTGACCATGAACAGCGAGCCGTCCTTCACGCGGTCCTTTAGCGACGGATCCTTCGCGATATTGATGCTTCTGAGATCTGGGGCGGCGAACTCCGCGCCGCATTTGGGGCATATCATAGGTCTGTGTTGAAAACGAGTTTGATTTCGTAGGGTTTGGCTGTAGGGTCCGGATTGCCCCATACGTACGAGGCGGATACTCCGAGCCTGAAGGTATAGGGAACAAACCAGAAGTTGCCCAGGACGACGTCGAAGGCTGCGCCTGCAGTCCAGATATTGAAAGAAGTCTGACCGTCGGGCGTATATTTGGCGGGGTCCCAGTTGAGGTGGGCGTGGGTGAACGAGCCCTTAGGGATGAATTCGAAATTCCTGATATATGTGACGGGGCTCAGGCCGTTCCAGTCAACAGAGAGGAACGGTATGGCGTAATTTGCGATGACCTGGGTGGTGGACAGCGACACGTCGGAGAATTTATACCCCGCAGCAGTGGTGTACGGCTCCATTGCATTACTCATGCTCAGGCCTATTCCCTGGGTTTTGGTGATACCGGGCATGTAACCGTAAAGGGAGAAGCTTGGCAGCAGTCCCTCAAAATCCATGTCCTTAGTCAGTGCAAAAGAACCGCCTATTCCCCAATGGGGGAAGTAGCATGAATTCAGGGTCGGTAGCACGGAGTATGCGCGCAGTTCGGCAGAGGCTATAGTTCCGCCGAGACGGGAAGATGCCGCGCTGACAACAGGAACGATGGCCCTTGTCCACCCGTCGGATGAGAGGTTGAACGGCACATATGATTTAACCGAGGCGACATAATCCAGCCTGTTCATGCCAAATCTGGCATTAATCACAGGATAGAGCCCCCGGTATGTAATATTGACGAGTCCGGTGTGGAGCGGCATTTTGTCGTCCTGCATAAATCCGGGATTGAAGCCATATGCAACGTATCCGCACAGGGTGTTTAGATCGTTCTGGAAAAATGCGGTGGCTCCGAGCCCCAGCGGGAGATATAGGACTTCTCCGCTCATGGCAGAGATCTCGTCGTAATCGACATAGAACGGCATCCAGGAGTGGACCTTAATGGCGTGGGCGAGCTTGGAATAGCGTCTGGGCTCGCCGACAGAGGGCTCTTCCTCAGAGGGCAGGCGCAAAGCGCCGAGGTCCTCTTCCTGCGCGGAAAGCCTGTCTTCCAGCTCGTATTTGTGGCGCTCAGTGAAATTGACCCGGCGGGCGGGGAGGCTGTCGGCGGCGGTGCGGTAGACCATGCGGCCATCTGCGCGCAGCGCGGTATAGTACAGATACCCGTCGTCGCCGAAAGTGAAGTCCCGCCCGCCGGCCTTCAGGTTGGTGTGCTGCACGACTTCCGCCCCGTCCAAAGAATAGAGTTCGTTCACGCCCGTGCGGTCAGAAGTGAAGAACAGCTTGCCTTCGCGCCCGAAAAGGTGGTTTATTTTGACAAAAGAAGGCTCCAGGACGGGCTCGAAACCCGGGAGATGGTAAATCCCTTCTCCGGCCTCGCTTACGGCTGCGCAGAAGATTTCCTGCCCGATTGCGACGGCCTCGAAGGGCGTGAAGCCGTCAGGCGCGCGGAAGGACTGCTGCTCTTCTCCCGTGGCGGCGTCCATAACTACCACGAACGACGCTCCGTCATGGCCGGTCTTGCATACCAGCAGCGCCCCGTCGAAGGGCCTTGGATTGAAATACCGTCCCTTGCCGGCAAGCGTTTTCGTCCGGCCGTTTTCCAGGTAGCGTATGCCGCTGTCTGAATGCATCTCCCAGCGCGGCTCGTAAATCACTTCCGCCCAATACAGGCGGCCGTCCATGGAACAGAGAGGCGAATCCGCCCCCGTGTAGGCCAACACCTGCGGCCGCGCATGCAGGGAGTCGATGCGGACGAGCTGATGGTCGCGCGCGATGCCCGCCCGCCTTGCGTATAAACCCCCGTCGGACCATGTCAGGCCGCTGAACGAGACGTAGTAACGCTCGGGCCGGGTGACCTGCTCCATGGGCTGGAAGGGCGCGCGGAGAGAGTCGTCCACCTTCCAGAGGCTGTCCTGGGTCGCCATGACGCCGGCAAAGGCGTGTTTGAGCTTCATCCCGGTCTGGCGGCGCACCTGCTTGCGGTAGGAGATCTTCCAATCGGTGTAGTCCTTCATGAACAGGGGCTTGTCGTAGACCGCGCGCATGCCGCCAATTGCGAGGTAGCCTACCTTGTAGTAGTCCGGAGTGTAGAGCCGCTGGGAGCCGTAGCGCCAGCGTTCGTAGTTGCGGAACGCGCCTTCGTCGAAGCTTGCGCGGTAGTACTCAAGGAAGTCGGCCGTGCGCGCCCGCCCCGCTGCTGTCAGGCCCGTCTCCGCCGCTACGGCGTCGCCCTCGAAGTGCGAGGGGTCGAAATACCATATCGACAGCAGCCCCGCGGGCGCCTCCCCGAACAGGTAGCTGGTCCAGCCGACCGGCCTCTGCCGCACGAACTGCATCTGGGCTACATGCCGCTGCTCATGGATGGCGAGCAGCGTGTGCCACGGCAGCTGCCAGGGCTCGGCCATCTGCGGGCCGGTGTACATTTCCATGCGGCGCGGGGTCCACACGACCATGCCGTTCGAGTATCCCAGGTAGGGGTGGAGAATAACGGGCATGCGCCGGCGGTAGGCTTCGTTGGGCTCATGGCCGATCGACCATGAGACCGGCTGCTTCCATTTCTCCCACTCGAGCGCGTAGACCCGCGCGAGCGAATCGCAGCCCCTCGGGTAGACGAAGCGGTAGTCCTCGGTCTTGATCTGGTTCCACCTCACCCGCGTCCTTTCGGTTCCGTCGACCACGAACTGGGCCCGGGCGGTGAGGGCCAGGGCTATGGCAAGCAGTATGGTTATAAAGCGGCGCATTACCTGATCAGGATGTTGGAAAGAAAGATAACGACTATAGTAATCGGGGCGACCCAGCGTATCAGGAAATAAACGGGCTTGAAAACCTTGCCGTAGCGCAGTCTTCCGCCGCAGGTAAGTTCGTCATAAACGTCCTCCTTTTTCATCTTCCAACCCACGAACAGCACGAAGAGGAGGCCGCCCAGAGTCATCACGAAGTTGGAGGAGAACTTGTCGCAGAAATCAAAGAGGGTGTTGCCCAGGATGTGGAAGTCCTTAAGCGGGCCGAATGACAGCGAGCACAGGACGCCGAGCGCCCAGCATCCCAGGAACAGGATAAGCGTCGCCCTGCTGCGCGAAATTTTCTTCTGGTCCACGAGGAACGCGACACCCGCCTCGAGCATCGATACCGACGAGGTAAGTGCGGCGAACACGATCGTGGTGAAGAAGAGAATGGAGATGACATGGCTGATTACCGGGTGGATCTGGCCCATCGACGAGAAGATGAACGGAAGCGTCTCGAAGATAAGGCCCGGTCCCGCGTCGGGCTCGATCCCGGCTGCGAACACGGCCGGCATGATCGCGAACCCGGCCAGGAGGGCGAAAAGAAGGTCGAAAATGGCCGTTCCCACTCCCGTTGCCAGCAGGTTCTCCCCGCGCTTCATGTATGACGCATAGGTGAGGATGCAGCCTACGCCTATGGACAGGGAGAAGAAAGCCTGGCCCATGGCGGAGAGCATCGCCTCGCCCGTGAGCTTGCTGAAATCTGGCTTGAGCAGGTAGTCGATGCCGGCTTTCGAGCCCGGGAGCGTGAGCGAATAGGTCATTATCGCCAGCACCAGGAAGAACAGCAGCGGAGTGGTGGTTTTGGTGAACTGCTCGATGCCCTTGCGGATGCCGAATTTCACCACGAGGGCCGTCACCCCAAGGAAGACCGTGTGCCATATAAGGGGCGTCCAGGTGGAGGTGATGAAGGCGCCGAAGCGCGCGGAGTGTTCCGCCCTGGTCATGGCAGCGTCAGAGACGGCAAAGGAAAGGGCCCGGACCTGATAGGCGATGGACCAGCCGCCGACGACGCTGTAGTAAGACACGATCACGAGCGGGGCGATGAAGGTCAGTATTCCCAGCCATTTCCACGGCGTGCCCGGAGCGAGCTTGTCCATGGCCCCGTATGTGCTGAGCTGGGCCCGCTTGCCGATGATTCCCTCGGACAGGAAAATGGGCACGCAGAGCAGGAGCGCCGCGACGAGATAGACGATGATGAAGGCCGCGCCGCCGTTCCGGCCGACCATGTAGGGGAAGCGCCATATGTTCCCAAGGCCGATTGCGGAACCGGCCATGGCCATGATGGCGGCTCTCCTGCCGCCGAAAGTTTCGCGCTTAGCGGCGTTCATACACTACGAACTCGAACTCGTATCCGGTTTCAGGGTCTTTATGGGTCTCGGAAGTGCTTACGCGCTCCCATACTTCGGGATCGATGACGGGGAAGAAGGCGTCGGCGTCCTTGACTTCCGTATGGACATGGGTGATGTAGAGACGGTCCATATCCGGCAGAGCAGCCCTGTAGACAGAGGCGCCGCCCATGATGAAGCATTTATCTTTGCCAGTCTCCTCGGCCTCGCGGAACGCTTCGTCGAAGGAGTAAGCGCAAGTGACCTCGGGAATGGGCTCGCCGCCGAGGTTGAGCACTATGTTCTTACGCCCCTTGAGCGGCCTGAAAGGCAGAGAGAAGTATGTGGTGCGTCCCATTATGACCGGATACCCGGCGGTGACGGCCTTGAAGTACTTGAGGTCTTCCGAGATGTGCCATGGAAGGTCGCCCTTGACGCCTATTCCATAGTTGTCTGCGACTGCGACGATAATACACTTTTTCATACTGCGACTGGTGCTTTGATTGCTGGCCATGGGTCATATCCTTCAAGGGTGAAATCTTCGATCCTGAAGGCGAAAATATCTTTGATGTCGGGATTCAAGTGCATTGTGGGCAGCGGGCGCGGCGTGCGGCTGAGCTGCTCTTTCACCTGCTCCATATGGTTGAGGTAGAGATGTGTGTCTCCGGTGGTGTGGACGAATTCACCGGGCTCGAGCCCGCATACCTGGGCGAGCATCATGGTCAGCAGCGCATACGAGGCGATGTTGAACGGCACCCCGAGGAACACGTCGGCCGAGCGCTGGTAGAGCTGGCAGCTAAGTTTGCCGTCGGCCACATAGAACTGGAAAAGGCAGTGGCAGGGCGGCAGCGCCATTTGGTCCACCTGGGCTACGTTCCAGGCGTTGACGAGGATGCGGCGCGAGTCGGGGTGGTTCTTGATCAGGTCCACGACGTTCGCTATCTGGTCGATATGGCCGCCGTCGTAGGTGTCCCAGGCGCGCCACTGATGGCCGTAGACGGGACCGAGCTCGCCGGTTTCGTCGTCACCCCACTCGTCCCAGATGTGGACGTTCTTTGCCTGAAGGGTCTTTTTGTTGGTGTCCCCGGAAAGGAACCACAGGAGTTCTTCGATAATCCCGCGGGTGAACACTTTCTTTGTGGTCAGGAGCGGGAAGCCGTCCTTCAGGTTGAAGCGCATCTGGTACCCGAAAATACTTTTCGTACCGGTCCCGGTGCGGTCTGTCTTGACCGTACCTTCGTCCATTATCTTTTTAAGTAGATCTAGATATTGCTGCATTATAGATAAAATCTGATACCGATACTTGCGTCAACGTGAGAAGCGGCCTGAGCCTGACCGCTTTCCACCTCAACTTTGCTTTTTACCCCGTTCTCGGTTCGATAGATATCTTTTACCACTC
>JAGCVW010000016.1 GCA_017962165.1 Bacteroidales bacterium
ATATTCGCTCGACAAAGTAGAGCTGTCTCTCGGTAAGGCGGACCTTTGCTGGGGTACCTATGAGATGGACGAATACGACTGGGACGTCCATTATCCCATGGCGACTTCTATCTGGAGCACCCTTCCCATTTATCAGTGGGGGCTCCGCGCTTCCTGGCTGCCCATTGAGAACCTGACCCTCGATTTCAAGATCAGCAGTTCCCCTTACAGCACGCATCCCTTCGAGGACGGCCTTCTTACCTATGGCCTCAGGGCGCGTTACGAGGAGGAAGACGCCTACGGCGCCATGGTCGCTTACAACCTCTTCAACACCGGTGTCGGCGACCCCATCGGAGTCCTCTCTGCCGGCGCCCAGGTCTATTTGGGCGATGTGCGCCTCGTAGCCGATTTCAACAACAAGGTCGGCGACCTTAATTATCTGACCGTTTTCCTCGACGGCTTTACCTCATCGCTGAAATGCTCCGTGCCTCTGGGCGAGGATGGCGAGTTCGAACTGTTCGGCCAGGCCGCTTACGAGCGCATTTCCGCCGGCAGTCTCGAGGACCTCAGCGGAACCCTGGGACTCCATTGGAATCCGCTTGACTGGCTCCGCCTCCACGCCCTGAGCAACTACCGCATGGGCGATATCAATCCCGGATTCTTCTTCAACGTAGGCGTGACCTGCAATATCCCCATCTCTTTGTAGGAAATGGCAAAAGAAACGCACATCATCAACATCGACCACGTCAGCAAGTCGTTCGGCGACAAGAAGGTGCTCGATGACATCAGTCTGTACATCAACAAGGGCGAATTCATCACCTTCCTCGGCCCCTCCGGCTGCGGAAAGACGACTCTGCTTCGACTGATCGCGGGCTTCCTGAGTCCCGACGAGGGCGTGATTACGCTCGAGGGAAAGGATATTTCTCCGCTTCCTCCCCATAAAAGGCCGCTCAACACGGTCTTCCAGAGGTATGCGCTGTTCCCGCATCTGGATGTCTACGACAACATAGCCTTCGGCCTCAAGCTGCAGAAACTCCCCACCGAAGATATCAACAAGAGGGTGAAGAAAGTCCTCAAGCTCGTGTCCATGTCCGACTATGAAGACCGCGACGTGAACTCCCTTTCGGGCGGCCAGCAGCAGCGTATCGCCATCGCGAGGGCTATCGTGAACCAACCGAAGGTGCTTCTGCTCGACGAGCCCCTCAGCGCGCTGGATCTGAAGATGCGCAAGGACATGCAGATTGAGCTTAAGGAGATGCACCGCAAGCTCGGCATCACCTTCATATATGTCACTCACGACCAGGAAGAGGCGCTTACGCTTTCCGACACTATCGTGGTCATGAATGAGGGCAAGATCCAGCAGATCGGTACTCCGGTGGATATCTACAACGAACCGGTGAACTGCTTTGTGGCGGACTTCATAGGCGAGAGCAACATCCTGAAAGGCAGGATGATGCGTGACCGCCGCGTGGCCTTCATCAAACACGAATTTGACTGTGTGGACGAAGGCTTCGGGGAGGATGTTCCGGTAGATGTGGTGGTGCGTCCTGAAGACATTTATTTCACTACAGATCCGGCCAAATGCCAGTTTACGGCTAAGGTCAATTCCTGTATATTCAAGGGCGTCCACTACGAAATGTGGGTGGACACCGATACCGGCTACGAACTGATGATCCAGGACTACGACCCTTATGAGGTTGGCAGTGAGGTCATGCTCTACATCGATCCTGACGATATCCAGGTGATGAAGAAGGAACGCACCGCGAACACCTATGCCGCTAAGGTCATTGGTGAAGGAAAGGTAGAGTTCCTGGACACCGAGTTCGAGTGCGACACCGCAGGGTTCGCCGAAGGCGACGAGGCGGTGGCCACCATCCGCTTCGAAAAAGTGGAACTTCTGGACTACGAAGAAGAGGCCGACCTTACCGGCAATGTGGTTTTCATCCTTTACATGGGCAACCATTACCATCTCACCGTCAAAACAGAGTGCGGCGAGAACATCTGGGTGGACACCAACGACATCTGGGACAAAGGCGACTTCGTGGGCATAAAGATACATCCCCAGAGCCTACAGCTCTCAAAACCGACTGAGTAGAAGATGGGAAAAAGATCGGCCTGGGCTCTGCCTTACTTCATTTTCCTGGTCCTGTTCGTGGTCCTGCCGCTGGTCCTGATCGGCGTCTACGCACTCACGGATGCGGACGGCCGCTTCACGCTCGCGAACATGGGCGCCTTCTTCACGGACCCGAAGATCATCAACTCCTTCCTGGTCTCGCTCGAAGTCGCTCTTGAGAATACCGTAATCTGTATTCTGGTCGGTTATCCTGTCGCTTACATCCTCGCCGACAAATCGCTGAACCGTTCGGCGGTGACGGCGGTGCTCTTCATCCTCCCGATGTGGATCAACGCCCTTATGAGGACCATGGCGACGGCGGAGATCTTCAACGTGCTGGGCATCGGCCTGGGGAAGGGGACCCTCCTCTTCGGTATGGCCTACGACTACCTGCCGTTCATGATCTATCCGATCTACAACATCCTGGACAAGATGGACAAGTCCTACGCTGAAGCCGCGCAGGATCTCGGCGCAAGCCCGGTTAAGGTGTTCCTGAAGGTCACCCTCCCGCTCTCCCTGCCAGGCGTGGCCAGCGGCGTGATGATGGTCTTCATGCCCACCGTCAGCACCTTCGCCGTGTCTGAAATCCTTACGAACAACACCATCATGCTGTTCGGTTCGGTCATCCAGGAGCAGTTCAACAACCTGATGTGGAACCAGGGCGCGGCCCTCTCCTTCATAATGCTCATCATCATAGGCGTAACTACTTTAATTCCCGGGAACAAGAATTCCGAGACGGTCGAAGGAGGGGCTACGGTATGAAAACTGGAGGACGCATTGTTGCTAAGGCCTATCTGTGGCTGATACTTATAGTGATCTACGCCCCCATCGCCTTCATCGCCGTGTTCTCGTTCACGGAAGCGAAGTCGCTGGGCAACTGGACCGGTTTCACCTTCAATCTCTATCATTCGCTCTTTACGGGCGCCACATCCAATTCCGAAGCGCTGCTCGTGGCGCTAAAGAACACGGTCGTGATAGCGCTTGTCGCCTCGCTGATTTCGACTGTCCTCGGCACTCTCGCCGCAATCGGGATCTACAATCTCAGCGGCCGGAAGAAAAAGACGATCCAGTTCCTGAACAATATCCCTATGCTCAATCCGGATATCATCACGGGTGTGTCGCTCTTCCTGCTCTTCGTGTTCCTGCATATCACGAAAGGGTATACTACAATCATCCTGGCCCACGTAACCTTCTGCACACCTTATGTGGTGCTGAACGTGCTGCCGAAGCTCACCCAGATGAATCCAAACATCTATGAGGCGGCCCTCGACCTGGGCGCGACCCCCATGCAGGCCCTCCGCAAGGTGCTGGTCCCGCTTCTGAGGCCCGGAATGATTTCCGGCTTTATCCTGGCGTTCACGATGAGTCTGGACGATTTCGCGGTTACCTATTTTACCGCCGGGTCTTCAGGTATTGATACCTTGTCCACCTTTATTTATTCCGATGTCCGCAAAGGCGGCCTCACCCCCGAGCTCAAGCCGATGATGACCCTGATCTTCCTGCTGGTGCTGGTGGTGCTGCTGGTCGTGAACCTCCGTTCTTTCCGCAAACAAAAACAACTGGAAATATGAAAAAAGCCTTGAAATTCCTCGCCCTCGCTGTGGCGCTTTTCTCCGCCTTCGCCCTTTCGGCAAAGGACAGGAACACCATCCTGAAGGTCTACAACTGGTCCGACTATATCGCCGAAGGCGTGGTCGAAGACTTCGAAAAATGGTATTTCGAGCAGACTGGGGAGAAGATAGAAGTCATCTACATGACCTTCGACGTGAACGAGTCCATGCTCTCCAAGATCGAGAACGGCCACGAAGACTACGACGTGGTCTGCCCCTCGGATTACATTATCGAGCGCATGCTCAACAGCGGCCTTATCCTGCCCCTGGATTTCTCCGCCCTTGGCAGCACTCCGAACTATATCGAGCAGTGCCGCTCGCCCTATATCGAGAAGATGTTTCGCGCAATCAACCCCGAAATCGACGCCAACGACTATTCGGTGGCCTACATGTGGGGAACGACCGGAATTCTTTATAACACCACCATGGTCACCCGCGAGGAAGCCTCTACATGGGATGTCGTCCGCAACCCCAAGTTCGCGGGCAAGATCCTCATCAAGGACGCTCCGAGGGATGTCTACGGCCCTGTGCTGATTTACCTGAAGCAGGAAGAGCTGAAAAAAGGCACCGTAACCCTTCAGGACCTTATGATGGATTCGTCAGAGGAGTCGCTCGCTGCCGTCAAGGACTACCTGTTGCAGGTGAAGCCGGGCGTCTGCGGCTGGGAGGCCGACCTTGGTAAGGAGCAGATGACCAAGAACCGCGCGTACGTCTCGCTCAACTGGAGCGGCGATGCTAAGTGGGCCATCGAGGAAGCGGCGTCCGTGGGCGTGACCCTGGACTATGTCGTCCCCGAGGAAGGCTCCACCGTTTGGTTCGACGGCTGGGTAATCCCCAGATATGCGAAGAACACGAAGGCCGCCCTTTACTGGATCGACTTCATGTGCCGTCCGGATGTGGCGATCAGGAACTTTGAGGAGATGGGCTACTCTCCGTCCTGCGGCGCCCCCGAGGTGCTTGAGGCCATGATCGACGAGAATGAGTATGAGCCCGTGGACCTGTCCTATTTCTTCGGCGAGGAAGCGACAGCCGTCTGTGTGGACCCCGTCCTTTTCCCGGACAAGTCCGTCATCGACCGCTGCGCCCTCGAGCACGACTGGGGCCAGGACACCGAGAAACTCCTCTCCATGTGGCAGGACGTCAAGGGCAGCCAGGCCAGTGCGGCGACCTACATCGTGATAGCAGTGGTTATCATAGCGGGCATCGCATACTTCGCGGTCAGCGCCGCCTCCAAGAAATCCCGCCACACCTCCAGGAAACGCCGCCGTTAGTATGACAAAGATCGAAGCCGCAAGGCAGGAATACGCCGACTGGTGTTCGGCCATCGGAATCGACACTCTCCAGAAGGTTAACGACACCCTTCTGGAAGGGAAGGCGATTCCCCTTATCAACCTGTGTGAGGCGCGCCAGGAGCGCAAGTACGCCGAGATCGCGAACGAAATCTTCTGGCTTCGGGAGAAGAGCCGCATCGTGATGATGTCCGGCCCCTCCTCCAGCGGCAAGACCTCTTCTTCGCTGCGCATAGCCCAGCAGTGCCGCGTGCTCGGTCTCAATCCGCAGGTTATCGAGCTGGACAACTATTTCGTGGACAGGGAGAAAACTCCGAAGGACGAGAACGGCGAGTATGATTTTGAGTCGCTCTACGGGATGGACATCGATTTCCTCGGGCAGCAGCTAAATCAGTTGCTCGCCGGCGAGGAGGTGGAAGTTCCGAAATTCAACTTCGTCAAGGGATGCCGCGAGTTCGACGGCACCCGCATGCGGCTTGGCCCTAACGACATGCTGTTCATGGAGGGCATCCACGCCCTGAATCCCGCACTCACGCCCGCCGTGGACCAGAGTAAGATATTCCGCATCTATATCTCCGCCCTTTCGGCCCTGCCCGGGGGAGAGAAGGTCCATAACAGCACGACCGACAAGCGGCTTCTTCGCAGGATCGTGCGCGACGCCCGCACCCGCGGCATCTCTCCCGAGGAGAACATACTCCGCTGGCCGTCGGTCCGCAGGGGCGAGACGCTCAATATCTTCCCGTACGAGGAGAATGCCGACGTGGTGTTCAACTCTTCGACCCTGTACGACGTTCCTGTCCTGAAGTACTATGCGGAGCCGCTCCTCAAGCAGATCGGGCCCAATTCTCCGGCTTACGAGAAAGCACATTCACTGGTTGTCTTTTTGGAAAAGGCCGTCGCGCTTAAGACAGAAGAGATCGAGGCTATCCCCGCAACCTCTATCATGAGGGAGTTCATAGGCGGACAGAAACTCTATTGATTATTGACAAAATGGCACTGATACGCCTCTGGCAGAGCTTTTGATGACAGAGGGGTAAAGAAGCATTGTATTATGGCAAAAGATACTGAAGAAAAGCAGCAGAAGAAGAGTAAGCAGACTCAGGAAAAGGATAAGGTTGCCGAGCTCACTGACAAATTGTCCCGTGAACACGACGATTATCTCCGCCTGATGGCCGAGTTCGAGACTTTCCGCAGGCGCAGCGCCGAGGAAAAACTCAGTCTGGTCGCCACTGCGGCTGCAGATACTATAAAGGGGCTTCTCCCTGTGCTCGACGACTGCGAGCGCGCGATGCAGATGCTCGAAGGTTCTTCGGACGAGTCCGCAAAGCAGGGGACTGCCCTTATTTATGACAAACTTATGGCCTACCTGAAAGGCTGCGGCCTGGAGGTTATCAAGGCTAAGGGAGAGGCTTTCGATGTCGATTTCCATGAAGCCGTCACCCAGTTCCCGGCCCCTTCGGAGGACCTGAAGGGAAAGGTAATTGACGTAGTCCAGACAGGTTATATGCTTAACGGGAAGGTTATCCGTTATGCCAAAGTTGTAGTAGGAGTTTAACCATGGCCCAGAAAAGAGATTACTACGAGGTGCTCGGGCTCCAGAAAGGGGCCTCTGAAGAAGATATAAAGCAGGCTTACAGGAAGGCTGCGCTGAAGTGGCATCCGGACCGTTGGGTAAACGGTACCGACGAAGAAAAGAAGACCGCCGAGGAAAAGTTTAAAGAAGCCTCGGAGGCATATTCGGTGTTGAGTGATCCCGACAAGCGCCAGAAATACGATCAGTTCGGCTTTGCCGGCGTCGAAGGCGCAGGGGCCCAGGATTGGAGCCAGGGCTTCGGCTCGCTCAACGATATCCTGAACAATCTCTTCGGCGGAGCTTTCAGCGGCTTCGGTGGATTCGGAGGTTTCGGAGGCTTTGGCGGTGGCGCCCCTGAAGGCAGGCGCAAGCAGCGCGGCCGCGACATCCGTACACGCGTACGCCTGACCCTGGCCGAGATCGCCAGCGGCTGCGTGAAGGAAGTCACCCTTGAGCGCAACCGTCCCTGCCCCGACTGCGGCGGAAAGGGCGCAAAGAACTCGTCCGACATCAAGACCTGCCCTACATGTAAAGGCACCGGCCAGGTCCAGCATGTAACGAACAGCCTCTTCGGCCGTACAATCACCTACAACGTCTGTCCTCAGTGTTCGGGAGAAGGCGAGATTATCAGCAATCCATGCCGCAGTTGCGGCGGAACCGGCCTTGTCCGTAAGAAAGAGACGGTCTCTATCAAGATACCCGCCGGAGTTGAAGCCGGTATGCAGATTACTATCCGAGGCGAGGGCCACAGCGCGCCCCACGGCGGAGTCAACGGCGACCTGCTTGTCGTGATCGAAGAACTGGAAGACGCCAACCTCAAGAGGGAGGGGGAGAACCTCTTCTTCACGAAGATCATCTCCGTGACCGACGCTATCCTCGGCTGCGAGATTACGGTTCCATGCCTGGACGGCGAACAGAAACTCAAGCTGGATGCCGGAACACAGAGCGGCTACGTCACCCGTCTGCGCGGAAAAGGTCTGCCCGCCCTCAACGGCTACGGAAAGGGCGACCTTTACGTAAAGATCCTGGTCTGGATCCCCCACAAGCTCAGCCGCGAGGAGAAACGCGCCCTCGAAGAGATGCGCTCGAGCGACAGCTTTAAGCCAGATCCTTCACGCGACGACAGGGCCATCTTCGAAAAGGAGAAAAATATTTTCTAAAAATTTTGGATAGTTCGAGAAAAGCTATATCTTTGCAGTCCCATTTCGCAGCCTCTCTTCAAACGGTTCGATGACGCTGCACTTTTAAGACAATTTTTGACAATGGACGCAATTAAACTGGTTGAGCAGGCATTTGCTCAGAATAAGACCGAGAAGTATCCTCAGTTCAAGGCAGGAGATACCATTACGGTCACATATAAAATCAAGGAAGGCGATAAGTTCCGTCTTCAGAACTTCAGGGGACAGGTGATCCAGATCTCCGGCGCAACCCCCTTCACCAGGACCTTTACGGTTCGCAAGGTCACCGGCGGCGTAGGTGTCGAGAGGATTTTCCCTTACGAGTCACCCTTCATTGAGAACATTGAACTGAACAAGGTCGGCCATGTCCGCCGCGCCCGCATCTTCTACCTTCGTAAGCTCTCCGGCAAGAAGGCCCGCATCCGCGAGAAGAAGATGAGCGTCAAGCCTGCCACCGAAGAATAGTCGGGTTCATCCCCGGCAAACCTGGCTCCTTAGCTCAATTGAATAGAGCATTTGACTACGGATCAAAAGGTTACAGGTTTGAGTCCTGTAGGAGTCACTTCAAAACCCCATCTGACACACGTCAGATGGGGTTTTTCTTTATTTCTGTACCACCGCTGTACCACGGATCATACAATCAATTACCATTTCAAGCAACCGAGCGGTATAACCTTGACGCTGTCCTGGCGGGTATATGCCATCTTGCCACCAGTGAGGATGATGAGTAGGTCGGGCTCTCGGATGGGATTCTGCTTTTCTTCCTTGTTATGCTCACAGATTAGCCGGACAATCTCTTTCAAGTGGGATGCTCCGTCTTCAATCTCGGCGCTGCCCAACTTGCATTCAATGAGGGCATAACGACCGTCGCCAAGATGTAGCACAAGATCCGACTCCA
>JAGCVW010000017.1 GCA_017962165.1 Bacteroidales bacterium
CCACACGTTACAACAATTAGGACGCTGCTGGTGGCTATGCTCTTGTTTGCAGGAGCTTTTGCCGCGCATGCCCAGCAGACTGTTACCGGCGTCGTCACGGACGGAGCCGGCAATCCGATTCCCGGAGCTGTCGTAATGATCAAGGGCACCAACACCGGTACCAGTACTGACGAATCCGGAAAGTACTCCATCACAGCGCTGCCTTCCAGCACTCTGGTCTTTATCAGCATGGGCATGGAGCAGATGGAATACAGAGTGGGAAGCCGCACAAGGCTGGATGTGGAACTCCGCGACGACACAACCTACCTCGACGAGGTGGTGGTCGTGGGCTACGGAACCCAGAAAAAGATTCATGTTACCGGTTCCGTGGCTGCCGTGTCCGGCACCGAACTGAAGAAGACTACGGCGACCAACGTCTCCCAGACCCTCGTGGGCAAACTCCCCGGCATCATCACCCAGCAGTCGCTGGGTCAGCCCGGATCCGACCAGGTCTCGATCCTCGTCCGCGGCTATTCGTCCTACGTGGACTCAGGCACCGTTCTGGTGCTCGTGGACGGCGTGGAAAGGGATATGAACCAGGTCAACCCTGCCGATATCGAATCCATTTCCGTTCTGAAGGACGCATCCGCCACCGCCGTGTACGGTATGAGGGCTGCCAACGGAGTTATCCTGGTCACGACGAGAAGGGGCACTGAAGGCACCGCGACCGTGAATTACACGGGGCGCCTCATCACCAACCACGCCACAGCACTGCCTCAGATGATGACCGGCGACCAGTACATGAAGTACTACAACCTCGGTTACCAGCTTGACCAGTGGGTCACGGGCATTCCTCTTGAGGACACAGTCCCGTTTTTCACTGACGCAGAGATTGCCGCGACAACCAACGGCGACACTTCCGACGGAATCGAGAACACCAACTGGGTCGAGCCTATGCTTCGCACAACCCTCACCCACCAGCACAATGTCTCGGTGAGCGGCGGCAACAACAAGGTCAATTACTTCGTTTCCGGTGGCTTCCAGGACCAGAGAGGCTTTATGGAGGGGCACTACAACAAGCGCACGAACATCCGTTCGAATGTGGACGTCAGGCCGAATCAAAACCTCAAGATCAGCCTGAACCTCGGCGTGATGTATCAGGACTACAACCAGCCCGGAAACCTCACCTATGCGAATGCCACCATCGGTGGAACGACCCCTTGGGCCCTTATGTTCGCCCTGCCGTTCGTTCCTAAGACCTACGACGTGGATCCCACATCTCCCTATTACGGGATGGCGACTTCCCCGATGCGCACCTCAGGCGCATGGGTCGGCAACGCCGAATATGCAGCCGAGCACTCCGGTTACAGCGCATCCCAGACCACCAAGATCGAGACTACCGCACGCGTGGAATACAGTCTTCCTTTCGTTCAGGGACTCAAACTCTCCCTGCAGTACAGCTACGACTGGAGGGATCTCGATTCCAAGACCTTCGCCTACGCCTATCAGCTGATGGCATGGAATTTCCTTGACCGCACCTACGAGCTCAAGGAGTGTTCCCACGCACTTGCCGAAGGAAATCTTTATATCGGCGACCAGAAATATCACCGTGCGATACTCCGTCCGGAAATCTACTACAACCGCAAATTCGGAAAACACGAAGTGTCAGGACTCGTCCTTTATGAGCAGACTTCCTACTTCGGAAAGAGCTTCAGCACTTCCGCCCAGAATTTCGCGCTCCTGGATATCGACGAGCTCCCGTTCGCAGATGCCAGCACCGCGAAAAACAGCTCCGGCCGCGAATACACCGGCTATTCAAGCTTCGTGGGCCGTTTCAATTACGCCTACGACGACCGTTACCTGCTGGAGGTCTCCGGACGCTATGACGGATCGTACAAATTCGGACATGGCTACCGCTGGGGCTTCTTCCCCGCCGCTTCCGCAGGCTGGGTCATCTCGAAGGAAGATTTCTTCAAGGACGCCCTCCCCTGGGTGGACATGATGAAGTTCAGAGCCTCGGCCGGTGAAGTCGGTAATGACGGTTCGGTCGGCGCTTACCTGTATCGTAAGAACTATTACCTCAATTCGAACGGAACAGCTCTCGGACGCATCCCTCAGGCGACGATGTACAACCTCACCACCTATCCCAACTTCGAGCTGACTTGGGAGCACATTCGTACCTACGACGCGGGCGTTGAGTTCAATGCCTGGAAGGGCCTGCTCGGAGTCGAGTTCGATTGGTTCTACAAGCATACCTTCAACATCCTGGACACCGTGACTGCTTCCTTCCCGCCGTCCCTCGGAGGCTATTATCCCAGCGCGGACAACTATGGTGAGTTCGACAACCGCGGTTTCGAGCTGTCGCTCAACCATTCGAACCGCATAGGCGATCTGGTCTACCGTGTGAACGGAAACGTCTCATGGGCCCACAACCGTATCGTCAAGCGCCGCCAGGCGGACAATGTCCTGCCCTGGCAGGATGTGATAGGCACGACCTGGGGAGCTATCTGGGGACTTGAATCCGACGGCCTGTATCAGACTCAGGAAGAAGTGGACAACGCTCCGGAAGGAGTGGAACCCCGCATAGGCGATATCAAGTATATCGACCAGAACGGCGACGGAAAGATTGACGGCGACGACTATGTCCAGATCGCCCGCAACCCCCGTCCCGAGCTCATGTATGCCCTGCAGTTCGACGCCTCGTGGAAGGGCTTCGACCTTAACGTCCAGTTCCAGGGCGGCGCTCTGTGCGACAAGATGCTTCTCGGAGCATGGGCCAACGGAGTCAGCGACGCCACCCCTCTCACCAAGCCCTGGTACGGCAACTACGACAATGCCCCGCTCTATCTTGTGGAGCAGTCATGGAGGCCGGACAACACGGATGCCACCTATCCCAGGCTTTCCGTGAACGCCAGTTCGTACCGCAACAACTACCGTGTGTCTGATTTCTGGAAGAGGAACGGCGCGTATCTGCGTCTGAAGAACGTCAGCCTCGGATACACCCTTCCCCGCGGCCTCACTGGAAAGGTGGGAATGGACTCGGTAAGGCTCTTTGTCAGCGGAAGCAACCTGCTGACCTTCACCGAATTCAAATATCTCGATCCGGAGAGTCCCAACGTGGTGACGGGCTACTACCCTCAGCAAAGGACCGTGACATTCGGAATTGACATCAACTTCTAATCGCAGACAAGATGAAAGCAATAAAATACATATCTGCACTCGCAGGGACCGCTATTCTTCTGTCCTCCTGCTTCGCTGAGCAGAACATCGACCTCAGCCCTGTCAATTACTACGATGAAGCTGTCGTCTACGCTTCCGACGACAACCTCGACCTCTACGTGAAGAGTTTCTACGGCGTTCTCTACGCGAATGCCGACATAGCCAACGGATATATCTTCGACGATGGCGTGACCGACCTTGTGAAATATTCCTGGTGGGGCACGAACGGCGGCACTGTGAACCAGTTCTTCTATCTGGGCGACATCGTCACCCCTGAGGCGAACTTCCGTTCCAACTGGTCCTCGATGTACACCTACATACGCCAGATCAACGAACTCTTCTTCGACGTCCATCTCGGATATGCCGACAAACTCGACGCTGAAGCGCTGAAAGTCCGTATTGCGGAGTGCCGCTTCCTCAGGGCCTTTGCTTACCAGGAGCTCATCCTTCGCCACGGCGGAGTGATCCTTCGCATGAGCGAGGATTCCGTGGACGGACCGAACGAAAAGGCGAAAGCCCGCTCCAGCGAAGAAGAGAGCTGGGATTTCGTGATCAAAGAATACGACAAGGCTGCCGCCGTACTTCCGGCAAGCTGGACAGGCGCCGACGCCGGCCGTGCCACCAAAGGCGCTGCCCTCGGGATGAAAGCCCGCGCAGCCCTTTACGCAGGCCGCTGGCAGGAAGCCTACGATGCCGCCGACTCGGTTATCACCTCCGGTACATATTCGCTCGTAGCGGGCTCGGCCTACAACTCGATTTTCTCCAACCCGTTCAATACCGAGATCATCCTTCCCGTCTACTACAAGGAGAGCAGCGGAAACGCGGCTGCCCGCCAGCACAACTTCAACAGCTACTTCTGCCCTCCGGGCGACGGAGCGGCCTTCAATGTGTCCGTCGGCGCCGCAGCTACTCCTACCGACGAGTATGCCGGATTCTTCGACATCAAGGTCGGCAGCACTTGGCAGAAGTTCGACTGGGACAACCTCGCCGCCTATGGCAATAAGCCTTTCGACAACCGCGATCCCCGCTTCTATGCTTCGATCCTCTACAATGGCGCGACATGGCGCGGCCGTACCCTCCAGCTTTACGACGGAGGAACCGACGGTTTCATGACCTTCAAGACCACCGGCCAGGACAATGATCACCGCTCTACTACGGGCTATATCTTCCGCAAGTTCCTGAGCGATGCAGCCGGAATGAACTATACCAGCATCCTCAGCGGCCAGACCTGGATCGAGATGAGGCTTGCCGAGATCTATCTCATACGCAGCGAGGCCGCCGCAAGGCTCAACGCATGTGTTGGGGCATACAAAGACCTCAATGAAATCCGCTCCAGGGTCGGCATGGATCCCCTTCCGCGCCGCGGCAACTGGAATGCCTACCTCGAAGATCTCTCAAAGGAGAGGGTTTGCGAGCTTGGCCTCGAAGGCCACCGCTACTTCGACCTCATACGCTGGGGAA
>JAGCVW010000018.1 GCA_017962165.1 Bacteroidales bacterium
ATAACAGGAGCAAAGATATATAATTTAGTTGTGAGTTACGTAGATGTATGAGGTCTTGCTGTGGTCATACTTCAGGCGGAAGCCGACCTGAACGCCGGGATGTGTTCCGTCGTGGCTGGTCTTGAGCATCAGTTTCGGATGATCATCGCGGCCGCCGACTCCCGAGAATGAGAAGGTGTTGTCATAACCGGGAATCAATTCAACATCCGCCCAGTTCCAGTAGCAGTCTTCAGGGTTGGTCTGCACGCCGAGGGGCAGACCCATACCATAGTTGCAGACACCATCGGGCGAACCGTTGTCCCACGGCTTATAAGTGCCGTTCTGCTGGTAGGTAATCTTGAAGGAATAAGGCTTCTCCTCTACCACATAAACCTCAAGCGGAGCGCCCACACCGGGGTTGCTCTTGACCTGCAGACGAAGATTGTAGGTCTGATTCGGCTTTGCGCTGAAGTTATAGAGTTTGTGGGAGGACTTGTCGAACCAGAATGCTTCTTCCTGATTGGTAGAAGGATCAATCTCCAGACAGTCCCAGTCCCATGTAAGATTAGTAGGAGCATATTTGTCGACGCTGAGATACAAGGCATCCCACTTATCCATCACCAGCCTTGCTGGGTCGAAGGAGAAGGACGTGTATTCCCAGCCGGGGCCGGTCGCAAGCTGGCAGGTGGTACCCATTTCCGTGTCTCCGTAACGGAAGGAAAGGTAAACATCCTGGTTATTCGAAGTCTTAAGCGACGTAAGGGTCTGGTCGGACGCGTCCCACCTGAAGTATCCATTGTCTACAGGTTTGCTGCTGCTGTAGCCGATTTCCGCGCCAACGAGCTTTACCTGACTTACATCGAACTCCGCACCGTCGGTCCAGTCGACATCGACTTTAACGGTGCCGCCCACTTTGACCCAATCCTTTACCGGCTCGATCGTAAAGTAGTCCAGTGTGGGGGTATAAGGCTCGACTATTGCGTTGATGAGGAGTTCGTATTCGTCGCCCTGGGAAGTAGTCTGGGTCTCGCGATCAAAAATCTCTTCTATGAACGCGCATGCCAGTATAACCTGGTAGCGGCCGGAATAAGCCTTGGTTTCGACTATCTTTAACTGAGGCTTCGACGTGGCCACAAGGTTGCCGCCCTTGCCAACGTGGGCGACAATTTCTTTTCCCGTCCTGAAGGTGCCGAATTTACCATAAGACCAGGAATATTTCCCGGCGAAATTTTCATCAAGGGTAGTAGTTTTGCCTATGGTCTCGGTAGGAAGTTCGAACATACCCCACGCTACGGTACTGAGTTCAGGATCCTCCTCCATAAGGTTGACCTTAAGGGCCTCCTGGGACCTGTCTATGTAACTGCGGCCGATGTACCACTGGGATTCTTCCTGGGTAAGGGAATAGACCTGCGCTTCCCCGCCCTTTTTCTGGAGCGAATACTGGTTTGCCTGAAGAGCTTCCGCTTTTTTCAACAATTCCCCGACCAGTTCCTGGTCAGTTTGTTCTTCATCAAGTTCGCAGCTGAAGGCCGCGAACAGCCCTGCCCCGAGGGCAAGTAAAGAAATAATTCGATTGATTTTCATAATATTGATGGTTGTTGTCAGTTTCATAAACCTTCACAAATTTAGGAAAGTTTATAAAATAAACAATACCATCAATGGGCGATGTCTTTCCTGAAAAAGAGATTGCCGCAGCGGATACGGCTGAGCTGTCCGTAGACGCTCGAGCGCACTTCGGCAAGGTTTTTCCCCCTGCACACAACCATCAGGACGCGGCCTCCGTTCGTAAGCAGCCTGCCGTCGCGAAGGACTGTCCCCATATGGTAGACCTGCGCATCGACATGATCCAGTCCCTCTATCTCAAAGCCCTTCTGATATGAGCCGGGATACCCCTTGGAGGCGAGCACCACGCCAAGAGTCACATAGTCGGACCAGACAGGTTCTGCAACGGGACGGCCGGCGGAAACGCCTTCAAATATGTCATAGATATCGCTCTTCAGAAGAGGCAGGACCACCTCTGTCTCCGGATCTCCAAAACGGGCGTTGAACTCAATCACCTTAATGCCCTGGGGCGTTTTCATGAGCCCGCCGTAGAGCACGCCTGAAAGCGGAAGCCCCTCGGAGCACATGGCCGACGCAGCCTTCTGCATAATCTCCTTAAACGCGAAATCGCGGTCCTCCGGAGTAATGAAAGGCAGACCGGTATATGCGCCCATGCCGCCGGTATTGGGGCCCTTGTCGCCGTCAAAAGCCCTTTTGTGGTCCTGCGACAGGGGCATGGGGTACACCCTCTCCCCGTCAACAAAGCACAGGAAGGAGAATTCCGGACCTGTAAGAAAATCCTCGACCACGACCTTTCCCTGGCCGAAAGCATGGTCGAGTAGCATGTCGGCGAGCGCTTTGCGGGCCTCGTCCAAGTCTGCTGCGATGACCACTCCCTTTCCCGCCGCGAGCCCGTCGTATTTGAGGACTGCCGGGAAAGGACGTGAGCTTACATACGCAAGTGCTTCATCGTAATCAGAGAAACTTCTGTAAGATGCAGTGGGAATACCGTATTTTGACATCATGCGCTTGGCAAACTCCTTCGAACTCTCAATCGCGGTGGCCGCCTGAGTGTGACCGAAAATCTTAAGGCCGGCGGCGCGGAATGCATCCACTATGCCTGCAGCCAGCGCCGCCTCAGGGCCGACTACAGTCAAGTCTACCCCATGACCGATGGCAAAGGATTTCAGGCCCTCCACATCAGTATCCTTCAGAGGGACGTTCTCTGCCTGAAGCCCTATCCCAGCGTTTCCGGGAGCACAGTATATCTTTCCTACCTGAGGGCTGCGGCTCAGCGCGTCGACTATGGCGTGTTCCCGGCCGCCGCCGCCAATGACCAAAACGGTTTTCATATTCTAATGCTTGAAATGACGGACTCCGGTAAACAGCATGGTGATTCCCAGTTCGTCGGCTTTTTTAATCGCATCTTCGTCGCGAATGCTTCCGCCGGGCTGCACGATGACGGTAACACCGTACTGCGCTGCGAGGGCGACTGTATCGTCAAAGGGCAGGAAACCGTCAGAAGCGAGAACCAGGCCCTCGGTAAAACCGGCGTTCTTCGCTTCGTTAAGGGCGATTTCAGCCGATCCGACGCGGTTTGTCTGGCCGGCGCCTATGCCTATGGTGTGGTTGTCCTTAACCACGGCGATTGCATTGGATTTGACATGCTTTACTATCTTCCAGCCGAAGTTTGCCTCGGCAAGTTGGGCGGCAGTCGGTTTAGATTTTGTAACACACATCCCCGATGTTACATTTTCTATAGTGGTATCCAACTGCTGCGCAAGCATGCCTCCGTTAACGCTGATATACTGGGAAACGGGGGCGTCGGAACGGGTCATGTCCACCTTCATTACGCGAAGGTTCTTCTTCGCAGAGAGGATCTCAAGCGCCTCGGGAGTGTAGTCGGGAGCGATCACTATCTCAAGGAAGATGGGCTTCATGCCAAGGGCAACCTCGGCAGTAAGGGTGCGATTCACGCCTACGATTCCGCCATAGATGCTTACCTTATCGGCCTCATACGCGGCCTGCCACGCCTCTTCGATCGTCTTTCCCACTGCCGCACCGCAGGGATTCATGTGCTTGAGAGCCACACAGAAGGGTTCCTCGAAATCGCGCAGCACATTGAGCGCCGCATTGGCGTCCTGAATATTGTTGTAAGACAGTTCCTTGCCCTGGATCTGCTCTGCGAAGGCCAGAGAGAACGGGGCCGGTTCGAGAGCCGCGTAGAATTTCGCGCTCTGATGGGGATTCTCGCCATAGCGGAGGCCCTGCTTCAGGTCGTACTCCAGGAAGAGTTTCTCGTTCAGGCCGGCCTGTGCGCGCATGTAGGTCGAGATGCACATGTCGTACTCTGCCGTATGGGTATATGCCTTTGCAGACAGTTTGAGGCGGGTTTCGTCGGAGGTAAAACCATCCCTGCGAAGCTCTGCCAGCACGGTATCGTAATCGGCGGGATCGCACACGATGGTGACGTCTTTCCAGTTTTTCGCCGCACTGCGCACCATCGAAGGGCCGCCGATATCGATATTCTCAATCGCATCCTCCATTGTCACGCCCTCTTTGGCAATGGTCTGGCGGAAAGGATAGAGATTCACGCACACAAGCTCGATGGTCTCGATTCCGTTCTCCTTGAGGGTCTCCATATGCTCGGGGACGTCCCTGCGGGCAAGGATGCCGCCATGGACCTTGGGATGGAGGGTCTTCACACGGCCGTCGCAAATCTCCGGGAAACCGGTCACTTCGCTGATACCGATGGTTTTAACTCCCTCTTTTTCAAGAAGTTTCTGGGTTCCCCCGGTGGCAATAATCTCCCAGCCGAGGTCCACAAGGCCTTTGACAAACGGGACAAGACCTGTTTTGTCCGATACACTGACTAACGCTCGCATAGTAGTTTGTTTATGGTTTCAACATATAATTCGTGTTCGATTTTCTGCCCGAGGCGGTGGACCTCCTCAGGGTCGGAGCCTTCGTAGGGGAAGGCACGCTGGGCGATTATCTTTCCGCCGTCCAGCTGCTCGTCCACCCAGTGGATGGTGATGCCGTAGACCTTGACTCCGTAGGCCACGGCCTGCTCGACCGCATGCGCACCCTTGAATGCGGGCAGCAGCGAAGGATGGATGTTGATAATCTTTCCTCCATAGGCTTTCAGCAGGGTCTCCCCCACTATGCGCATGTAGCCGGCAAGACAGACAAGCTCGATCCCTTTAGCATCCAGGATTTTGACTATCTCTTTTTCGTAATCCACCTTGGAGGCATAGGCGTGGGGGTCGAAGACGAAGGCCTCTACGCCCATTTCCCCTGCGCGGTCAATTACCGCCGCTCCTGGTTTGTCGCAAATCATCACGGCCACCCGTGCGTCGAGGACGCCCGCAGCGCAGGCGCTCGCTATGGCCACGAAATTGGTGCCCGTGCCGCTGGCAAATACCGCTATATTATGCATACGCCCTCCTTATCCGTTACCCGGCCTATAATGGAAGCCTTTTCGCCGTGGGATTCAAGTATCTCAATGGCCTTCGGCGCCTCAGCGGCATCCAGGACGATTACCATCCCTATGCCCATGTTGAAGATGTTGAACATCTCGCGGTGCGGCACTCCGCCCCATTTCTCGAGCATCCTGAAGACAGGGAGTATCTCCCAGCTTCCCTCGCGTATCTCCAGACCCTGGCCGGGACGCAGCACGCGGGGTATGTTTTCATCGAATCCGCCGCCAGTGATGTGGGCTACGCCATGGACATCGCAACTGCGTATCACTTCCAGGACCTGCTTTACATAGATTTTTGTCGGGGTCAGCAGGACCTCTCCCAGCTTGCGGCCGCCGAATTCGGGGATTTCGTCCGTGTATTTCAGGCCGGCGTCCGCGACTATCTTTCTTACGAGGCTGAAGCCGTTGGAATGGACGCCGCTGGATGCTATTCCCACCAGGACGTCGCCGACCTTGACCTTCGAGCCGTCGATAAGCTTCGATTTTTCGACCACGCCTGTAGTGTAGCCGGCTATGTCGTATTCGCCGTCGGCATACATGCCAGGCATCTCGGCCGTTTCGCCGCCCACAAGGGCGCAGCCGGCCTGGCGGCATCCTTCGGCCACACCGGCTACTATCGCCTCAACCTTTGCGGGGATGTTGTGCCCCAGCGCGACATAATCGAGGAACAACAGCGGCTCTGCGCCCTGCGCGAGGACGTCGTTGACGCACATGGCCACGGCATCGATACCTATCGTGTCGTGCTTGTCCATCGCGAAGGCAATCTTGAGTTTCGTGCCCACGCCGTCGGTGCCGCTGACGAGGACAGGCTCCTTCACATTCAGGGCGGAAAGGTCGAACATGCCCCCGAAAGAACCGATATTGCCCATGGAGCCGGCGCGGGCGGTAGATGCGACGTGCTGCTTTATGCGCCGGACGACTTCGTAGCCGGCTTCGAGATTCACTCCGGACTGTTCGTAGGATTTGGCCATATCAGTCTTCAGCTGTTTGATCGTCATACAAAAGGGTGGGATACTCGCCCGTGAAGCAGGCCTGGCAAGGGTCGGCACAGCCGAAGCACGAATCGCGGGTGGATTCCGGACTGAGGTAGCCCAGCGAATCCGCGCCTATCATCCTGCATGCCTCGTCGAGGCCGCGGCTCGAGCAGAGCAGTTCCTCACGGGTGGAAGTATCGACTCCATAATGGCACGGGAAGCGCATCATCGGGCTGGCGATGCGGACATGGACCTCGGCCGCTCCGGCTTCGCGCAGGAGCTTGACTATCTTGAGGCAGGTAGTGCCGCGCACGATCGAATCGTCCACCAGCACCAGCCGTTTGTCCTTCACAATGCTGTGGACCGGGGAAAGTTTCATTTTCACTCCGAGTTCGCGCATGGACTGCACGGGCTGGATGAACGTGCGGCCTACATATTTGTGCTTGATCAGGCCCATTTCGAAGGGGATGCCGCTGCCTTCGGCGTAACCCATGGCGGCGCTGAGGCCGGACTCGGGCACGCCCACGACCATATCCGCTTCCACCGGGCATTCGTGGGCGAGGCGCCGTCCGGCCTCCTTGCGATAGGCGTGGACGTTGCAGCCGTCGATGTCGCTGTCCGGACGGGCGAAGTAGATGTATTCCATGGCGCACATGCGATGGCGGCTGTAGCGCGAATAGCTGGTGCTGCGCATGCCGTGGGCGTCCAGCGACAGGATTTCTCCGGGCTCCACGTCCCTGAGGAACTTTGCTCCCATGATCTCGAATGCGCAGGACTCGCTGCTGACCACGTATCCGCCGTCCAGTTCGCCCAGACAGAGGGGCTTGATGCCATGTTTGTCGCGGCAGGCGTAGATGCGGCTGGGGGTCATAACCACGAACGCGAAACCGCCCTCCATCATGTTCAGGGCCTTGACGAGGTTCACGATGCGGTCCTCGCCCGCCGTCTTCTTGATCAGATGCGCAAGAAGCTCGCTGTGCATGGCGGACTGGAAGATCACGCCGCGCTTTTCCAGATACTCCGAAATCTGCTTGGCATTAATAACATTTCCGTCGCAGGCCACTGCGAAGTCCCCCCCGCGGTGGTGGAATAACAAGGGCTCCACGCACTCCAGGCCGTCGTTGGCGTCATTGGAGTATTTTACGCTGCCTATGCCCATCTCGCCGGGCAGATGATTGAGTTCGCCGTTGGTGAAGATCTCGCTCAGAAGCCCGAGTCCGCGATGGCGGTAATACTTGCCCGCAGAGTCGAAGGTGCCGATTCCGCCGCCTTCCTGTCCGCGGTGCTGAAGATTGTGCAGACCGTAGTAGATCCGCATTGCGGCGTCCTTGACGCCAAAAACTGCCAATACTCCCATTATATAGATTCTAACCTTTCAAGTACTTGTGTGTATGCCGAGATGACGTCTCCGAGATCCAGGCGGAAACGGTCTTTGTCCAGCCTTTCCTGGGTCTTTTCATCCCACAGGCGGCAGGTGTCGGGGCTGATTTCGTCGGAAATGATAATCTCGCCCGTGTCCGAAGCGCGTCCAAACTCTATCTTAGTGTCCACCAGCTCGATTCCGGCCTTGTGGAAGAGCTCGGTCAGAAGTTTGCCCGCACGCCTTGCCATGGAGAGGATGAGTTCCAGCTCCTCATAGGTGGCGAGCCCGAGCGCAACTGCCTGATCCCTGTTGACCAGAGGGTCTCCCAGTTCGTCGTTGTTGTAGCACAGGTCCACTATAGTGTTGGCGGGCTTGAAGCCGTCTTCGACGCCAAGTTTCGCAGCCAGGGTGCCGGCCATCCTGTTGTGGACCACCACCTCGAGAGGAATGATCTCAATCTTGCGGCAGAGCTGCTCGCGGTCGTCCAACCTCTCGATGAAGTGGGTAGGAATGCCGCAGCCGTTCAGATAGCCCAGCAAAACGGCCGATATCTTGTTGGTCAGTATGCCCTTACCCCTGAGGCGGGCGCGCTTGACATTGTTGTAGGCAACAATTACGTCGTTGTAGTGGAAAATCACCCTGTGCGGGTCCTCTACGGCGTAAATACGCTTTTCGTTTCCTTCAAAAATTAATTCCTTCTTCATCGGTCTTTTCTGAAATAATGGACTGCGTTCTCAAATATGGGCTGACGGCATTCGCCGCTGATGTTCTTGTAAAGGCCTTCCTCATAGCGCTCGGAGTGGCCCATTTTTCCGAGGATATGGCCGTCCGGGCTCAGGATGCCCTCTATGTCGTAATACGATCCGTTCGGGTTGTCCAGATAGCGGAACGCCACCTGTCCGCGCGCGAACAGCTCCTTCGCCTCCTCTTCCCCGACCACGAACTTGCCCTCGCCGTGGCTGAAGGCAATGCTGTGGACATCTCCGACCTTCATGCCCGACAGCCACGGAGAATTGACGGATTCCACGCGGGTGCGGGCGATAAGGGAGATGTGGCGGTTGATGTCGTTGCGGAAAAGGGTCGGCGACTGGGGCGTGACGCTGCCGGCTTTGCCATAAGGCAGCAGGCCGCTCTTAATGAGCGCCTGGAAGCCGTTGCATATGCCCAGGATCAGGCCGCCGCGCTTCTGCAGTGCCTCGATCGCGGCGCTGACGCGCTCGTTGCATATCACGCTGGCGATGAACTTTCCGCTGCCATCCGGTTCATCGCCGGAGGAGAAGCCGCCGCAGAAAGCTAGGATATGGCTTTCGTCTATCCTGCGGCTCAGTTCGTCTATCGAATCCAGCACCTCCTGCCCTGTCAGGTTGCGGAAGATGAACGGGCGGACTTCAGCGCCCGCTTTGCGGAACGCCTTGGCCGTATCGTAGTCGCAGTTAGTGCCAGGGAATACTGGCATACAGACGATAGGATGCTCAATCGGCTCGCCTGGATAAGCCAGATTCGCGGGATCAAACGGCTTAGCCTCAACCTTCGGGACTGAAGCCTCGAATGCGGCCTTGACGCGCGGAGGATAATTACCGAAATAACGTCCTTCATAGGCCCGCTCAAGCGCTTCGAGCGGGATGGTCCGGCCGTTGATACAAATATCGCCGGCAGTTACTTCGCCGAGCAGCTCGAAGCCGTCCAGCGGGCCGGTGGATTCCACTACTGCGGATCCGTAGCCCAGCGAGAAGAGTTCGTTCTCCGGAAGCTGCACATTGACGCCGAGGCCATTGCCCATGGCCATCTTAACCAGTGCTTCAGCTACGCCTCCGTAACTCAGCGACCATGCGGAAACGATGCTTCCGGCCTTGATTCCAGCGCGAAGCCAGCTCCAATTGGCTTTGAGTTGCTCCGTATCCGGCATGAAGTCGGCATGGGGAGTATGGCGCAGGAGGTATAATTTGTTGCCCGCCTTCTTAAGCGGGGTGGATATGACGTCCCTGACGTCCACGGTGGTAATTCCGAAGGCGACGAGGGTCGGGGGGACATGGATGTGCTCGAAGGTGCCGCTCATCGAATCCTTGCCGCCGATAGACGGCAGGCCCAGGGACGCCTGCATCTTGAGGGCGCCGAGAAGGGCGCTGAGCGGCTTGCCCCATGTGTGCGGGTCCTGCGTCATGCGCTCGAAGTATTCCTGGTAGGAGAAGCGCATGCGGCTCCAGTCGGCTCCGGCGCAGGCAATCTTCGTACACGCCTCCACAACGGCGTATGCCGCGCTGTGGTAGGGGCTCCAGAGGGCGAGATCGGGGTTGAAGCCGAAGGCCATGATGCTGGCTGTGTTGGTGAAGCCGTCCACAGGCAGCTTCTGCACGGACACCTGGGTTTCGCTGGCCTGGCGCGCTCCTCCGTAGGGCATCAGAACCGTCGAACGGCCTATCGTGGAATCGAACATCTCTACCAGCCCTTTCTGCGAGGCCACGTTGGGCGAGGCCATCACCGCGAGCATCTTCTCCTCCAGCGACCGGCCTTCCGGCTCACGGACGAAGGGATTGCGCTGCTCAACCGGGGCGATTGCGGCCTTCGAATAGTGACGTGCGCCCGCGCTGTCGATGAACTCGCGGGTGAGGTCGCAGACCTTGCGGCCATGGAAGAACATCCGCATGCGGGCGGTATCTGTGACGTCGGCGACATGGGTCACCTCGATGTTGTCAGCCTTGCACAGCTTCATGAAACGCTCTTTATCGGCAGCTTCGATCACCACCGCCATGCGCTCCTGGGACTCGCTGATGGCCAGTTCGGTCTCATTCAGGCCCGAATACTTGACCGGCACGCGGTCCAGGTAGATATCGAGTCCGGGGGCGAGCTCGCCGATAGCCACGCTCACTCCGCCGGCGCCGAAATCGTTCGATTTCTTGATGAGTTTCGTCACCTCCGGGCGGCGGAAGAGGCGCTGAAGCTGGCGCTCCTCGGGCGCATTTCCTTTCTGCACCTCGGAGCCGCAGGTCTCCAGCGAGGCCTCGGTATGCTGCTTGGAAGATCCGGTGGCGCCGCCTATTCCGTCGCGGCCCGTCCGTCCTCCCAGGAGGAGGATCACATCGCCCGCGACGGGGCTCTCGCGGCGCACGTTGTCGGCCTTGACAGCACCTACTACCGCGCCTATTTCCATGCGCTTTGCAGTATAGCCGGGCGAATATATTTCCCTGACGTGCGTTGTAGCAAGGCCAATCTGGTTGCCGTAGCTGGAGTAACCGCCCGCGGCCTTGCGGGATATCATGCGCTGAGGGAGCTTACCCGGGATGGTTTCAGAGACCTTGGCGGTTATGTCTCCGGCGCCGGTCACGCGCATCGCCTGGTAGACATAAGAGCGTCCGGACAGGGGGTCGCGGATGGCTCCGCCAAGGCAGGTGGCGGCACCGCCGAAAGGTTCGATCTCGGTGGGATGGTTATGCGTCTCGTTCTTGAACATCAGCAGCCACTTCTGCATCTGCCCGTCCACATCCACGTTTATATAGATGCTGCAGGCGTTGTTCTCCTCGCTCTGCTCCTGGTCGTCCAGCAGGCCCTTGGATTTGAGCCAGCGTGCGCCTATGGTGGCGAGTTCCATCAGGCACAGGGGCATACCCTCGCGCCCGAGCTCGCGGCGCATATTATTAAATAGGTGTAATGAATCCTGCAGTTCGCCCTTCAGGAAAGAATCGTCGACAGTGATTTCCTGAATCTCGGTGGTGAAGGTCGTGTGGCGGCAATGGTCGCTCCAATAGGTGTCCAGAATGCGAAGCTCCGTCTCCGAAGGGTCGCGGCCCTCTTTTTTGAAGTAAGCGACTACCTCGGCGAGGTCGTCGGCGTTCATCGCCAGTCCTTTTTCCCTGCAGAAGGCCGGGTATGAGTCCGCAGCCATCCCGCAGAAGCCGGAAAGATCCTCCATGGGCTTTACTTCGGCCTTTTCGCTTTCCCTGATGACCGAAAGGTCCTTGGGGCGGGACTCGATGGGGTTGATGTAGTATGCCGCGATGCGTTCCAGAGTCTCGTCAGAGGTATCCGGAGGGAAAATAAGCATGCGGGCGCTCCTGATGCGGATGTCGGCTTTCGGATCTATAAGGTGGACGCAGTCCTCGGCGGACGAGGCGCACTGGTCAAACTGGCCGGGCAGATACTCCACCGCAAGATACTTGCAGTCTGCGGGGTATGTGTCGCCGACCAGGTCGGTGACCTTTTCGCCGAAGACGGTGTAACGGCATTTCTCCAGCAGTTCGTCGGAGAAGCCGAAAAGATCGTAGACCTTTACCAGCCGCAGCGAAGAAAGCTGCAGCGATAGATTCTCGTTGAAATCACTGAGCAGGCTCCGGGACTCCACCCGGAATCCCTCCCGCTTCTCCACAAAAATTCTTTTGGGACCTTCCATTAAAAAAACTGCCCACCGGTGCGCATGCATGGTGGGCGGGATATTTAGATGACTGTGTTCAAGACTTTCTGACTCTGCTGCTCGCGGAATTCCTGGAGTTTCCCGGCAAGGGCGTTGTCTGCAAGGGCCAGGATGCTCACCGCGTAGAGTGCGGCGTTCTTCGACCCGTCGATGGCCATGGTGGCCACCGGAATGCCCGAAGGCATTTGCACTATCGACAGAAGCGAGTCCAGGCCGTTCAGGGCCTTGCTCTTAACGGGGATTCCGATCACGGGGAGGGTCGTCAGCGCGGCTATAACCCCGGGGAGGTGCGCCGCACCGCCGGCTCCGGCGATCACTACTTCGCAGCCTTTGTCCTTAAGGGAGGCGACATACTCTGCCAGAGGGCCGGGGTTCCTGTGGGCGCTCAGCACCCTCTTTTCGTAGGAGACGCCGAACTGCTCCAGGGTCTCGCAGCAGGGAGCCATCACGTCCCAGTCGCTGGCACTGCCCATTATGACCGCTACTTTCATTTCTCGAAGAAGAGTTTGGAAAGGGTCATCGGCTCGATGTACTTGCCGTCTTTGTACACGCGCATGTTTCCGGAGGCGATTTCGTCTATCAGCATCACCTTACCGTCGGCGTCATAACCGAACTCGAACTTGATGTCGTAGAGCACGAGGCCCTTGCTGAGCATGTCATCCGCCACTACATTGGTAATGCGGCGGGTCATCTCGGCGATGTCGTCGTACTGCTGCTCCGTCATGATTCCGAGGACCTTGAGGCCTTCCTTAGTCACGAGGGGATCTCCCTTCGCGTCGTTCTTGAAGGTCATTTCCACATAGGAAGGGAGGTCTGCGCCCTCATCGATGTACTCACCGTAGCGGCGAATGAAGCTGCCGACCGCCTTGTTGCGGCAGATCACTTCGAGGCCGTGGCCGAAAACCTTCGCTGGAAGCACCGTCATGGTAGTGTCGTCCAGATTTGCGGAGACATAGTGTGTCCTGATGCCGGCCGCGTTGAGCTTTTCGAAGTAATAGATGGACATTCTCAAGTTCACATCGCCCACACCTTCGATAGTGAGGCCGATTGAGTTCTCGCCCGGGTCGAACACGCCGTCCTTGCCAGTGCAGTCATCTTTGAATTTGAGGAGATAGTTGCCGTCTTCAAGAGCGAAGACATCCTTGGTTTTACCGGAATAAATTTTTCTCATGATATAGAATAATAACCAACACTCTTAAGGAAGCCCAAAGCTACAATTTTCCCGTGATTTCTGCAAGACCAAGTTTTGCACATTTCGCTGTTAATAAAATTTTTTAAGAAATTTTTGAAAAAGATTTGCGCATGTGAGAAATGGATTTTAACTTTGTTTGTAACATACCTACAATGAAAACTAGCGAAAGAAGAACCGGAACAGTCGTTCGTGGTATCCGCTGCCCCATCATCCGACAGGGTGATTCTCTGGCAGACACTATTCTCGAAAGTTTACTGGGCGCCGCCCGCGATGAAGGATTTGAACTCCGCGACCGTGATGTCGTGGCTATTACCGAGTCCATCGTAGCCAGGGCGGAAGGCAATTACGCCACCGTGGATGACATCGCAAAGGATGTCAAGGCACGCACTGGCGGCGGCACAGTAGGCGTCATCTTCCCCATCCTCAGCCGCAACCGCTTCGCCATCTGCCTCAAGGGCATCGCAAAAGGCTGCAAGAAGGTGGTTCTCATGCTCTCCTACCCTTCAGACGAAGTGGGCAACTCCATCATGGACCTCGACCGAATGGACGAGGCCGGCATCAACCCCTACACGGACGTTCTGAGCCTTGAGCGCTACCGCGAGGTCTTCGGCGCGTATCTCCACGAATTCACGGGAGTGGACTATGTGGAGTACTATTCCGACCTCGTGCGCGGCGAGGGGGCCGAAGTGGAGTTCGTCTTCGCCAACAGGCCTGAGGCAATCCTCAAGTACACGGACACCGTCATCCACTGCGACATCCACACCCGCCGCCGTACCCGCCGCATCCTTGAAAAAGCGGGCGCGCGCGTAGTGGTAGGCATGGACCAGATTCTTTCGGCCCCGGTGAACGGAAGCGGTTTCAATGAGAAGTTCGGCCTGCTCGGGTCCAACAAAGCCACGGAAAACAGCGTGAAGCTGTTCCCCCGCTCCGGCGGCGCGCTGGTCCAGGAAGTGCAGGAGCGCATCCTCAAGCAGACCGGCAAGCATGTGGAGGTAATGGTCTACGGCGACGGCGCATTCAAGGATCCGCAGGGCAAGATTTGGGAGCTCGCAGACCCTGTAGTCTCCCCGTTCTACACAAGCGGCCTTGTCGGCACCCCCAACGAGCTGAAGATCAAGTTCCTGGCCGACAGCGAGTTCGCAAGCCTCAAGGGAGAGGAACTCCGTGACGCCATCTCCGAGAGCATACGCCACAAAGACGCCAGCCTGAAGGGAAAGATGGTCTCCGAGGGAACCACTCCGCGCCAGCTTACCGACCTCATCGGCTCTCTGTGTGACCTCACCAGCGGTTCCGGCGATAAAGGGACCCCGCTCATCCTCGTCCAGGGCTATTTCGACAACTATTCGACCGAGTGATATACAGGAGATGATCGAGACCTCCCTTTTCGCTTAGCATGAAACGGTTGTCCCTGCTTGCAGCAACTCTTGCCGTCTTCTCCTGCACTCTGGAAGAAGAAGTATTCTCAGGCATCGAGCGTTTCGACTACCGTGTGGTGGTCGACGGGCAGGAGTATCGGCCTGTGGATGAGACGGAAACCGGCATCATGGTTTTCGTCCCGTACGGCACCGACATGTCCAAGGTGGTTGCAAAGTTCAACGACCGCGATGTGACCGTCACTGTCGGCGGCACAATCCAGGAAAGCGGGGTTACAGCCAATGATTTCCAGGACTATAGCAAAGGTGTAAACTACCTTATCGAGTCTACTGACAGCACTTCCAAGACCCTCAACATCAAGGTTTTGGACACAAAACTTCCAGTCCTCGCCATCACCACTCGCATCTCCGGATCTATTATGGACCGCAAAACCTGGCGGGAAGCCACCTTGCGTGTCCGCGCCGCCGACGGACGGGTAGACAAAGGCTCATTCACCTACATCCGGGGCCGCGGAAACTGGACCTGGGAGAAGTATCCCAAGAAACCTTACGCCCTGAAACTCGGCAAAAAGCAGGAACTGCTCGGCATGCCCGCCCATAAGCGCTGGGCTCTGCTGGCCCTGTACCAGGGCTGTATAGGGAACGCCCTCGCTTTTGAGGCCACCCGCCGTGCCCCCTCGCTTGGCTGGGCACCCCGCGGGTGTTTTGTCGAACTTGTCCTCAACGGCAAGTTCCAGGGTATTTACTACCTGTGCGAGCAGATCAAAATTGACAGGAACAGGGTAAATATCACTTCTCTCAAGGAGACAGACGTCAATTATCCCGAAGTTAGCGGCGGTTACCTGCTGGAATATGATGAACTCTACGACGAAGACTACAAGTTCAGGTCTTCGAAGTTCAGTCTTCCGGTCCAGCTGAAAGCCCCCAACGACAATGTACCCGACGCCCAGTTTAACTACATAAAGGGTTTCATCAACGACATGGAGGCCGAAATCAAGAAAATCGGCACCAGTCAGGAAAGCCATTATGCAGATTACATGGACATCGAGAGTTTCGCCGAATACTGGTTCGTACTGGAAACGGTCAACAATTACGAGGCCTACAAACCCCGCAGCGTCAAGATGTACAAGGGCCGCGACGGCGTCGACAGCCCCAAAGGAACGGTATGCAAGCTCAAAGCCGGCCCGCTGTGGGATCAGGAATGGTTCCTTGTCCAGAAGCAGTTTAATTCCAAGGACATGTATTACTACCACTACCTGTTCCAGGATCCCGCCTTCGTCTCTATGGTCAAGAGCCGCTGGCCTTCATACCGTGACAGCATTCTGGGCAAAGGAGACGATCCGGGTTTTTTGGAATACCTCAACGATATCGTCGATCTCATCAGGCATAGCGCCAACCGCGATACCCAACTCTGGGACAACCCCAATTTCACCCTCCAGAGCGAAACCGAGCGCGTCATGAACGGCTTCGTTTCCAAGATCACCTGGATGGACCAGCAGATACAGAATCTCTAACCACACTTTTTTCGTGACTTCTACAGCAAGCCTCCTTGCAAATAGTTGCATAATAGCCATTTAGCACATTGCATCTAATTGCATAGAAGCGCATTATTATACCGTTTTCGGCTCAATACTTCGCCAATATTGCATTTTTTCGGCTCAATTATTTGGAAAATGAGCCGTATTTTTCTTATATTTGAGCCGTAAATCGAAAGAACCATGACCAGAGAAAACGAAATACTCCAGTTCCTGCACTATCATCCTGCCTCCTCCAGAAGCGAGATTGAGACCGGAATGAACCTTACGGAAAGCCCCGCCACGGTCAAGCGCATCCTTGCCTCGCTGGTGGAGGCAGGCTCCGCCATTGTCTCCGGCCAGGGTCGCGCCACGCGATACAGCGTGTCCCCGCAGGCTCATGTAACAATGCCTCTGGACATTGATTCATATTTCCAGAAGGAAATGGATGAACGCACAGTTCAAACCAGCTTCAACTTCGACCTGATCAACAACATCCTCCCCATAGTAGATCTTTTCTCGGCTGAGGAGAAAGATCGTCTTGATGCCCTGCAGGCCCAGTTTACCCGAAACCTGGAAGGTATTACTCCTAATGAGTACCGCAAGGAGATGGAGCGTCTGGGCATTGACCTCAGCTGGAAATCTTCCCAGATTGAGGGCAATACCTATTCACTTCTGGAGACTGAGAAACTCCTGAAGGAGAAACAGACTGCCTCCGGTAAGACCAAGGAAGAAGCCGTGATGCTCCTCAATCATAAAGATGCGCTCGATTTCGTGCTGGCCGATCCGGGGTACCTCAAGGAAATCTCCCTCTGGCGTATAGAAGAACTCCATTCCCTCCTCACCAAGGAATTAGATGTGGATAAAGGTATACGCAAGCGCCGCGTCGGTATTACC